>NZ_JBEXNW010000020.1:0-170228 GCF_040611295.1 Streptomyces sp. NPDC002935 | reverse complement strand
TGTTCTGCTCGACCACGTAGACCAGACCGCCGGTCTCGTGGTTGACGTTGGCGAGGAACGCGGCGGCCTCCTGCTTCTTGACCGTGTCGCTGCCGCTGTTGGCGAAGCCGGGGTAGGAACTCAGCGCGGCCTTGAGGCCGTTGTAGGAGTAGAAGGAGTTCCGGCTCGGGAACATCTGGTTGAACTGCGCCTCGGAGACCACGAATCCGTCGGAGGGGTTCGTCGACCCGCCGTCGCAGGCGTAGGGCTCCCAGAACCAGGTGCTGATGGTCGGGTCGTAGCCCGGGTTGTCGTGCTCGGCGATGTAGGCCTTGCCGTCGGTGTACCGGACGATGTTTCCGGTGACGTACGACCTGCCGGCCACCCAACTGGGATAGCTCGAACAGGATGCGGCGGAAGCGCTGGCGGCCGGCAGCAGCACCGGTGCGGCGGTTCCGATCAGAACCGCGGCCAAGAGGGAAGAGACGTGACGTCGTGACACGGGATCAAGTCCTTTGCGGAGCAAGGCCGCACCGGAGGCAAGGGCGGAACCTTGTGCTCACGCGCCGACGACAGGTCGGCGCCATGGCGTCCGGGGCGATCGCGGTGGGGGGTGTGGAGCCACACTCAACCGCTTTGGTCTGTACCAGTCAAGGGTGTAGACCAATTTGGCCAACAGTCCATCGGTGCCGGTTCGTTCAGCGGCCCGCCCGCTCTCCGCACCGCCGACAGCAACCGTCTTGCGCTTCCATCTGTCAGCGCTACGAACGTGGCATCGGAGTCCTGCAACATCGCGTGCGCACCGATTTCCCTCTGACGGGGCAGGTCAGTGAGCGCTGGACGCAGCGTTCGCGGCGCGCGACAGGGCAGTTGAGGTGACGGCGCCTGGCTGATCGCCTCGACAAGGGTCTGCTGAAAAGTTTTCCCGGAGGTGTGGCGTTCGTCCCGTCGGGACCGTCTCAACTCGCCAGGTAGGGACGGGGTTTGACGGCCCAATTCCGGCCATCGTGAAGGCGGCGAAGAAGTCATTTCGCCCGGGCTCGCCTCGTCCGGTACGGTCGCGGGATTGTTTTCGCTGCCGGGTTCCATCAGGCGCGCGTGTGGCCTCCCCGGCAGCCCCCAGGCTGAGAGTAGGTTTCGTCAATGGCTTGTCGTATCGGTGAGCTTGTGCTCGGTTGCCGCGACCCTGAGATGCTGGCGCGGTTCTGGTGCGAGGTCCTGGACTTCGTCGTGCTCGGTCGTGAGGACGACGGCTCGGTCGAGATCGGGCCGCGCGAAGGGTTCGGCGGTCCGCAGCCGACGCTCTTCCTCAGTCGCAGGGATGAGCCGGAGAAGGGGAAATCCCGGCTGCACATCGACGTCAACGCCACCGACCGCGATCAGGACGCCGAGCTCGAACGCCTTCTCAAACTCGGTGCTCGCCCGGCCGACATCGGCCAGACAGGGGAGGAGCCGTGGCATGTCCTGGCCGACCCCGAAGGCAATGAGTTCTGTCTGCTCAAGGCCCGCCTCAACCCACTCTGATGCACGCTGCGACGCTCCGGCGGGGCTGACCACGGAGATCCACCTGGCTTGTGATCAGCCCCGGAAGCGATGGATCGGTCTTGCGGGAGTTCTTCAAGCAGACACTGAACGATCTCGAGAAGCGCGCGCTGGACGGCCCTGCCCCGCGAGGCGGTCGCCGGCTTCTACGCCGTCCTGGATGCGCTGATCAAGGAGGGGTGATGACGGCTCACGACCGCGACGCGAACGAAGAGCCCTCACCGTTCGCGGAGTTGATGGGGGAGGCGATGGCCGCCGCCGAGCGTTTCGGGCACCGCCAGCACGTTCACCTGACCTGGTTGGCCGTCCGGCGCTACGGAACGGCTGAAGCCGTGGATCTGGTCAGCGACGGCATCCGGGGCACCGCCCGCTATGCCGGTGCCCCGCAGAAGTACGACGCCACCGTCAGCCGGGCGTGGGTCGAACTGGTGGGCCACCATGCGGATCAGTCGGGCGCCGCCGACTTCGGCTCCTTCGTGAACCGGCATCCCGCACTGCTGGACAAGACGCTGCTGACTCGCTTCTACCGGCCTGCAACGCTGGCCAGCGCGGAGGCCAGGACCAGTTGGGGTACCTACGGAGGGCTGGGAACTCCTGACGGAGTCGCCGGGCGAAGACGCCCTTGAGAGAGCCGACCAGCCGGGACAAGGCGACTTTGGGCGGGTAGTGCACGAGCAGGTGGACGTGGTCCCTCTCCCCGTTGAACTCCACCAACTCGGTGTTGAAGTCCGTGCATACGTCAGGCATGACCTCCTCGCAGCGCCGAAGAATCTCATCGGTGAACGGGCCGCGCCGATACTTGGGTGTGAAGACCAAATGCGCGTGGAGGGTGTAGACGACTGTTCTACGCCTGCGAATATGGGGGTTTGGTTCCCAGCGTGGTGACCTAGATCAACGATAGGATCACACCGGTGAAACTCGTTGTACAGGTGAAGCTGATGACGGGGGCCGAGCAGGCCGCCGCGCTTCTCGCCACCCTGCGCACGGTCAACGAGGCCGCGAACTGGGTATCGGCGGTGGCGTACGAGCAGGGTGTGCCGCGCGAGTACGAGTTGCGCAAGCACACCTACGCGGAGTTGAAGTCGCGGGGGCTGGGGGCCCAAGCAGCCCAGCACACCATCAAGAAGGTCCGCGACGCCTACACGACGCTCAAGGCCAACATCAAGGTCGGGAACCTCGGCAAACCGGGCTCGAAGCGGCGCGGGAAGGCCGAGTCCAAACCCATTGCCTTTCGGCCCGAGGCAGCCCAGCCGTACGACGACCGGTGCCTGAGCTGGCAGTACGACGCGCAGGCGGTGTCCATCTGGACCACCGCCGGACGCGTCCGGGGTGTACGGTTCGCCTGCTCCGCCGACGGCCTGAAGATGCTGCGCGAGCACCGGCAGGGCGAATCGGATCTGGTGGAACGCGACGGCGTTTTCTACCTGATCGCCACCTGCGAGGTTCCTGAGGAGAAGAGTTACGAGCCCGACGGGTTCATCGGCGTCGACCTCGGCCTCGTCAACATCGCCACCACATCGACCGGCTACCAGGCCGCCGGGCGCGACCTGAACCGGCACCGCAAACGCCACGGCGATCTACGCACCAAGCTCCAACGCAAGGGCACCAAGTCCGCCAAGCGGCTGTTGGAGGAGCGCAACCGGCGCGAGCGGCGCCATGTCTCCAACACCAACCACATCATCGCGAAGACGATCGTGACCGAGGCTGAACGCACCTCGGCCGGAATCTCCCTGGAAGACCTGGGCGGTATCCGGCAGAGGGTACGGCTCCGCAAGCCCCAACGGGCCACGCTCCACTCCTGGGCCTTCGCTCAGCTCGGAGAGTTCATCGCGTGCAAGGCACGCCGCGCAGGCGTGCCTGTGGTCCACGTCGACCCTGCCTACACCTCGCAGATGTGCTGCGAGTGCGGGCACGTCGACAAGAAGAACCGGGTCGACCAGGCCCTCTTCATCTGTCGGAACTGCGGGGTCGTTGCCCACGCGGACCGGAACGCTTCCCACAACATCGCCCAGCGCGGCGCCGTGGTGTGGAATGCGGGGCGTGAGTCACGCGTCCCTGCCACCTCGGAAGGGGTGTCTGGACGGAGGAGTCCTCCCAGCAGCCAGCCGGGCACTACCTCCAAGCCCGGTCCTTCAGGACCGGGTCAACTTGACGCGCTGTAGCGTTCGACGAGCATTTTCATGGTGTCGAAGGCGGGCTTGGGAGTGTAGTCATCGTTGGTGAGCCCGAATTGGTGGAACAACCCTGCCTTCGAACTGTCGGCGTCGCGCAGCGCGAAGTGTGTGTAGCCGCTCAGATGGAGTTGCTTCGATCGGGCGGCGATGACCCGTACAACGGTCTCGACGACGTCGGCCTGCCGGCGCGCGGGCCGGTCGGGTCCGGTCGGCCAGCCGTGCTCGGTGATGTGCAGCGGCAGGGATCCCAGACCAGCGGGGGTCAACACCGAGTCACGGTGATGGCGTAGCAGTCCCTCGACGGCCTCCTCGAAGTCGGCGGCGGCAACGGGTCGAAAGACGTCTGGAAAGAAGTCCAGGCCCACGTAGTCGAGATCGGCGACGAAGTCTTCACCTCCGTGCTTGGTCAGGTCGGCGACGAAGGATGCGGTCGGCCCGAAGAGGGGGGTGGTGTTGAACCCCACCCGCAGGTGCCTGTGCCCGAGTTCGAGGGCTCGCGCCTTGACGACGGACACGCCACGGACGATCGCCTCGTTCACGCCGGGGTAGTAGCCGTCCAGCGTCGGGTTCGACGTGATGTTGGGCTCTTCCGCCACTTGCAACGTGCTCGTGACTGCGCCGTACTGCTCGACCAGCTCGCGCAGGAAGGCGCAGTAGCCTTCGACGTCCCCGCCGACGGACTGATATTGCGCCACCAGGTCCAAGCGGCGCCCACGGATGGCGAATTGGGCTGCGGCAGTCGGCGTCGCGGTCGCGTGTGGCGCGCCGAGTCCGGTGGCGTCGTCGAAGCTTATGTAGGCGCGCACCAGAAACGGGCGGCCCGGCCGGCCCTGGAGGCGGTCGAGCGCGTTCGATATGAGGGCCGGGTCGTCGGGCGGGCCGTCGGCCAGGCCTCCGGTGTCGTCACCGGTGACTCCGCCCGGGTAGATCCCGAAGAGCATGCCGTCATCCGCTGTCAGCGTCACGTGCTCGGTTCCTCTCGCTTCAGTGGTCCTGGGGTGTGGGCGTTGTCGCCGCCGCGTCCGGCCAGGTCAGTGAGCCGGTCCGGATGTCGTCGATGACGGAAGCGATCCATGCCATCTCGGCGCGGGCGAGGCACAACGCGTATTCGGCCTCGATGACGTGCAGGCGGGGCACACCGGCCGCCAGAGCGTCGGAGAGGCGCTCCTCATCGGCGGACGTCCGCTCTTGGAGGCGCAGGGCGCGCTCGGTCAGGGCTTCCGCCGCCCCGTTCGGCCCGAGGGCGCCGACGTAGGTGACCGCACCCAGGAACTGCGAGAACTCTCGCTCCGGGTTGCGGATCTGGGAGTCCAAGCGTCGTACGAGCTCGTCATAGCCCGCCCGTGTGAGGGCGTAGACGGTTCTCTCCGGTCGGTTGCCCGAGCGCTGCTGGCCTTGCGACGCAAGCCATCCCGCATCGGTCAGAGCGGCAACCGTGTTGTAGAGCGTGCCTCGCGTGACCAAGGCCGCGTGGTTGTCGCTGCGCTTTCGCAGCTCGGCAAGCATCTGATGCGGGTGCGAGGGCTGTTCGAGCAGGAGGCCCAGCACCGCGAGAACGATCGGGTTGTCGAGAGCACGACGTGGCATAGTCGAACTCTATCAGTCTAAATAGACTATTGCCGGAGTGGCCCAGGGAGCCGGCTTGGTCCGGCCACTCATCTCCCTTCACGTCCGCGTGCCAGAGCGATGAATTCCCCGCCCTGCGGGAGTCTCACTGCAGGAGGCGCGCTCCCTGGACCCCCGTACGGAAGGTGTCAACCGATGAACAGCCTGCACGACCTGCTCCAGGCGTACGTCGACGACGGCACGGTGCCGGGCGCGGTGGGACTGGTGGCCCGCGGCGGCCGGGTCGACGTAGAGACCGTCGGATCCGTCGACGTCGAGGGCAGCGCCCCGATGGCCCGGGACTCGATCTTCCGGATCGCCTCGATCACCAAACCGGTCACTGCGGCGGCCGTGATGATGCTGGTCGACGACGGCGCGTTCACCCTGGACGACCCGGTCGACGCGTGGCTGCCCGAGTTGGCGAAGCCGGTGGTCGTCCGGACACCGGCCGCCCCGGTCGACGACGTGGTCGCGGCGACGCGGCCGGTCACGGTCGCCGACCTGCTCTCCTCCCGGGCGGGCTGGGGATTCCCCTCCGACTTCACGCTGCCACAGGTCCAGGCGCTGTTCGCCGTACAGCCGGACGGCCGGGACCCGGGGGCTCTCGCGTCCCCCGACTTGTGGCTGGCGGACCTCGCCCGGGTTCCGCTGCTGTACCAGCCGGGCGAGGCCTGGCTGTACAACACCTGCTCCGACCTCCAGGGCGTCCTGATCTCCCGGGTCACGGGCCGTCAGCTGCCGGAGTTCCTCGCCGAGCGCGTCTTCGAGCCGCTCGGCATGGCGGACACCGGGTTCGAGGTGCCGGCGGGCAAGCGGGACCGCTTCACCACGTACTACCGGCCAGGCCCCGACGGCGGCGGGCTCACTCGGGCCGACGCCCCCGACGGAGGCTGGAGCACCGTGCCGGCGTTCCCGTCCGGCGCGGGCGGGCTGGTCTCCACCGCCGACGACTGGCTCGCCTTCGCCCGGATGCTGCTCGCCGACGGCACGGCGGGCGACCGCGTCCTGCTGTCCCCGGCCTCCGTTCGGCGGATGACCACCAACCACCTCACCCGACCCCAGCGTGACATCGGCGCTCTGTTCCTGGAGGGCCAGGGCTGGGGCTACGGCGCCCAGGTCGACATCACCCCTGCCGACCCCTGGAATGTGCCCGGCCGGTACGGCTGGATCGGCGGCACCGGAACGTCCGGCCACCTCGTTCCGTCCACCGGCACGGTAACCCTCCTGCTCACCCAGGTCGCCATGGCGAATCCGACGCCCACGCCGCTGATGCGAGACTTCTGGCGCGTCACCGCGCGGTGAGGAGTGTACGGATCAACTTGTCCGTTCCGCGCAGCAGTTGGAAGGCGCCTTCCCTCGTTCGCTCAACGCCGGATCGGCCCGGCGCCGCAGCCTGACGGTTCACGGGTGCTCGGGGGACGGCCGCCGTCGCCCCGCCGTGATCGACGCCCAGCCCGCGCTCCGCCACCTCCGAACGGGCCCTCGGCACGGTCCAGTTGGCGCTCTGTGTCGTCCTGGCGGACGGCGCGCTGTGCGCCTGGCCTTGGCCGTGCCCCGGGAAGCGGCCGGAGGCAGCCCTCCAAGCGGGCTACGGTGAGGACGATGAGCGGAGCGGACGGCACGCCGATGCCCTGCTGGCGTCCCAGGACACTTCTCGGCGGCCAATCCCGTGGTGCACACTGCTCGTTGACGTGCTGACGAGGGCGGGGGGAGCCGGTCGTGCGGCAGGATCTGATGGTCAACCTCGTGGCCTCGCTGCTGGCGTTCGGTGTGGGCTGGCTCGGCCGCGCACTTGTGCACTACTACCGGACCAGGATGCCGGCGGGGCGTGTGTGGCGGCTGGACCGCGACCGGCGCGTGGTGATGGTCGTCGGAGAGTCGGGTGGAACGTCGTCCGCGTATCCGAAGATCCCGGAGACCGATGCCCTGGCGGCCATGAACCTGCGGCAGTTCCTCTCCCAGGACCTGCGTCTGCACGAGGCGGCAACGGTCAGGGCCAGGGCGTTCGCCATGGCGTCGGACGCCGAGGAGAACCTGGTCGTGATCGGCGGGCCGGTGCACAACGCCGTCTGGCAGTTGATGGCCGACCGGCTCAACGCCCCGTACGTGTTCCGGCAGTTCCCCACGGAGTATCGAATTGTCTGTGTGGAGAGCGGAGAGGAGTACGGCGAGTCGGATGTCGACGGGTCGACACTCGTGGATCACGCCATCGTCGTGCTGGCCCGCAATCCCTTCGCGGCCGGGAGCCGCCTGGTGATGATCGCGGGCTGCGCTCTTCTGGCGACCTCGGGTGCGACGCAGATCTTCGCGCGCGGTGAGATCCGGAGGCTGGCCAAGGCGTACGACACGAGGTCACCTCTGGCGCTCGTCGTTCGCGTGGAGAGCGTCGGCGGCTACGTACGCCCGCCCGAGGTGGTGGCCGCCGCCAACTTCTCCCAGGCCCCCGCCCCGCGCACCGCCCCCGCCACACGCTCCTGACGCCCGAGGCAGCGGTGCGGTGGCCCGGCGTACGGTCGTCCCGATGGTCGGCGCACCTGGCCTGGGCCGTGTCGGTGGACTCCACGATCGTGCGGGCCCACCAGCTCACTGATGTGGTCCGTGGCGGATGCCATGTAGTCAAGGATCAGACCGCCCAGGTCCTTGCTCCGCCTGCCCGCCCGGGCCGGCACACTCCACACAGGAGGGATCGTGGCCAACAGCAGCAGCGGATACGTCAGGGACCGGCGCGGATGCCGCCATTGGGGCCCGTACGGCGCGGCAGGCCTGCTCCTGCGCCATGACAGCAGGTTCTTGCTCCAACGCCGCTCCTGGCGGGTCCACCATGGACGCTGCTGGAGCATCCCCGGCGGCGCCTTGAATTCCGGTGAAAGCGCATGGGACGGGGCACGCCGGGAGTTCGCGGAGGAACTCGGCACTGTTCCGGCACTGCGTCACGTCCGCACCTTCGTGGACGATCACGGCGGATGGGCGTACCACACCGTCGTGACGGACCTCGCGGGACCCTTCTCCCCGCACCGCGGCGATGGCGAAGGCGTCGCCCATCGGTGGTGCACTCCCGTCGAGATCGACGCGCTCCGTCTCCACCCCGGATTCGCGGCCACATGGCCGCAGTTGCAGGCTGACTTGGACAGAGCCTGACGACCGCCTGCACTCCACCTCACGCTCCCGGCCTCGCGGCAGCGGTCCAGGCAGTGGTTCGCCACGCCGTGGTGGTCCGGCGGTGGTTGCCGGGTCGGCTCGACGTCTCCCAGGACGAAATCCGGGCGCGTCAGGAATGAAGCGGCGGCGGATGGGTGTTGACCATCGCCGACCGACTCTCCTACCTCTGGGAAGAAGGCAGGCCCATGACGTCCTCGTCGACCACCATGCGCGCCGTCCGGCTCTCCGGCCCCGGCCCCGTGGACAACCTGCGGCTGACCACGCTCCCGCTCCCGCCCGAGAGGGACGGCTGGGTGCGCATCCGCGTCGAGGCGTTCGGCCTCAACCGCTCGGAGTTGAAGCTTCGGCTGGGTCTGAGCGTCGGCGTCACCTTTCCCCGGGTGCCCGGTATCGAGGCCGCCGGCACCGTCGACGCGGCCCCGGCCGGCAGCGGGCTGGCTCCCGGGCAGAAGGTCGTCGCGATGATGGGGGACATGGGGCGCACCTACGACGGCGGCTATGCGGAGTACACGTCGGTGCCGTTGTCCCAGGTCATCCCCATCGACACCGCATTGCCCTGGGAGGTGCTGGGCGCCCTGCCGGAGATGGTGCAGACCGCCTACGGCTCGCTCACCATCGGCCTGGACCTGAAAGCCGGTCAGTCCGTGCTGATCCGTGGCGGCACCTCCTCGGTGGGCCTGGCAGCCGCCGCGCTCGCCACATGGCGCGGCGCCACAGTGCTGTCCACCACCCGACGGGCCGACCGTCTCCCGTTGCTGAAGGAGCACGGTGTCGACCACCCCCTGCTCGACACCGGCGAGGTCGCGCCCACCGTGCGCGAGCTGTACCCGGACGGCGTCGACGCCGCCCTTGATCTCGTCGGCACACCGACCCTGCCCGACACCCTGCGAGCCGTCCGCGTGCACGGCACGGCCTGCTTCGGCGGGAGTCTCTCCAACCAATGGACGGTGCGCGACTTCTCACCGAACGAGTACCTGCCGAAGGGTGTGCGCCTGGCAGGCTATTTCGGCGACGCCGCCGACCTGCCTCGGGAAGCCTTTCAGGAGATCCTCGACGCAGTCGCGGACGGCCGGCTGGCCTTCCCCGTGGATCGCGTCTACGACGGCCTGGAACAGGTTCCGCAGGCCCATGACGACATGGAGCACGACCGCGCCACCGGCAAACTCGTAGTCCGGGTCCGGCATTAGGGCCTGCTTTCCCACGGGGAACCGGCGGGGATCGTACGGGGCAAGGGGCCTTCTTCGCTTGCTGGCTGGTCATGCCTGCCCAAGCGCGACACCGCGCGCCGCGGTCGCTTCGTGAACGCTCGGCCAGTGCGTCTCATGAGTAGGGGCCGGATTCCAACTACGACTTGGGGCTGCATGATCGCGCTGGCGATCTGGACACTCATCGAAGCGTTCACCGGGTGACCATCGGCCACGGCTTCAGTCGAGCCAGGCCTCAATCGTCCTGTCGGCGCACCATCTCGGTGATCCAGACGGGTGCGAACGGAGACGTGCAGCCGGGGGAGGTCGGATAGTCCTTGAGCACCTCCAGGCGCTCACCGATGTCGATGGCACGGGCGCGGTGCTCGGCGTGGTCGCTCCCGATCTGAGCCAGGCAGTGGTTCATCGCCCACTGCAGGCGATCCGGGGCGTCCTTCATCTCCGCTTCGATGACGTCGAGCAGTCCTGAGAGGTCGAGGCTCTCGGGCTTCTTCGTCACGCGTTCGGTGGTCAACGCCCAGCCGGCACTGGCGACCACCGGATCCGGATCGGTGGACCAGGCCAGGCGTAGCTCCTCGGAGTGCTGGTTCTTCTTGACCACGTAGTTCACGAGCCAGTCGTGCACCTTCGGTGTGCGTGCCTCGCGGACTATGGAGTCCAACTCGTCACGCTCGAACGCCTTCGGGCGGCAGATCAGGATCGCCAGCAGCCTCGCCGCGGTGTCATCCGTCGCCCAGAGCCCGCATGCGAGTTGCTGCTGAGTCTTCAGCCGCTTCGCGAGCGCGCGCAGCTTGCCGAGGTTCACACCGTGATCGTCACCGTGCTTCTCGTTCACCGCGCGTGCCTTGGGGTCCTCGAGCTCGGCCAGCTCGGCCATCACCTCGGCCACCATCGTCTCGGCCACCTCGGCCTCCTGCCCATTGTTGGTGATCGCTACAGGTCTCAGGTCTCCGGGGTGCCCGTCTCCGAGAAACGGACGACACAGCGACGGATGTGATGAAGGAACTGCGGCAGGTCGTCGGCGACCTTGTCGAACTCCGCATCGTCCAGGGAGGCGGTCCGTGACCGGTGGATCGCGCCACCCCAGTCGGCGACGTAGAGGACGCCCCCGCCGTCCGAGGCGATGACCATGCCGAGAGGGTCATCGGCTTCCGGAATGAACACCGGCCCTTCCTCCGCGAGCCTGCGCAGGACGTCGCGTGCCGAGTGGACGAAGTAGCCGTTACCCACGTCAGGCAGCACGACCTCCCCGATCGACTCGTAGAACGTCAGCAGATCCTCGAATCCCAGAGACTCCCGAGCGTAGTCTCGGGCAGCCAGAAGGTCCTCTTCGTCGGCGACCCGGACCTCATTCGTGCCCGGCTCGTAGCCGTACGTCTCCTCGAACGTCGAGATCATGGAGCTCACCGCACCCGTCATCTCGTCACGCCACCGTGACAGCCATGCGGCCGAGTACGAGAGCTGATCCATGGCCCGGATCATGCCACTCTCGCCTTCAGCGCGAGCCTCCGCACCCCGTCTCTCGGTGGTCTACGCAGAGTGACGGCGACCGGCATTCGTCCGCAGTGCGTGGCGTCTCAACAGGCGTGTTCGCCGGTTCCGAGGGGGCTTACTGAGATTCGACGCGTGATGTCGCGTGCCCACCCCCGAGCTGCGGCGCCGCCCGGGCTTCGCGCGAAATCACCCCGTACCGGGGTTTCCACCGATGCAGGCAGCTGAGACGGGGCGCGCGTTCGGCCCACGGCCCAACGTGCGCCGGGATGGGCAGAGTTGGTGCGGTATACCGTTGCTTCGTCACGTGTCGTTCGAGGAGGTCACTGGTGTCAGATGAGTCAGAAGAGACCATGCTCACCCACATTCCGCCAGACGGGGTCGCCCCAGGGAACGGCTACAGCCATGTGGTTGTGGGCGAAGGTCGACTGGTCGTCATCTCCGGGCAGGTCGCACTGGACGAACAGGGAAACGTGGTCGGGAAAGGCGACGCCGCCGCCCAGGCCCGTCAGGTCTTCGAGAACCTGCGGCGCTGCCTGGCGGCAGGCGGCGCAACGTTCGCCGAGGTCGCCAAGTTCACCTTCTACGTCACCGACGTCGCCGTACTGCCGGAGATACGGGCCGTCCGCGACGCGCACATCGACACCTCGCGTCCGCCTGCCAGTACCGCAGTGCAGGTCGCCGCGCTGTACCGGCCAGAGCTCATGCTGGAGGTCGAAGCCCTCGCCATAATCCCCTGGTGACTCGGCAAGCCTGTGGCTGACCGGGGCCTTGCTGGTGCCAGGTTGTGGGGCGCCGAAGCCCTGGCTCAGGAGGCCGCCGATTTTGGAGACACGCACGTCCTGCGGGGTCTGGCCGAAGTGCGGGGAGCGGCTGGAGACGGGCAGGCTGCCGAAGCGCTGTACCGGAAGGCCGCCGACTTCGGAGACATCGGCGCCCTGCGGCTCCTGGCCCAGTCGCAGGAGGAGGCTGGGGACTCGGCGGTCGGGTGAGGAGAGGCTCCTCAGCTGGGCGGCCGTACCGATGAATAGAGGTACTGACCCATTCCCAGGGGTTGTTCCGGAACAAGCCCTCGCCACAGCAGGACCCTGTGGCGCCGCTCCCAATAACTGCCGTACGCCCTTTGATGAGCCGGTCCGGTGAGAAGACCAGCGACCACACAGCCATGATGGGCGCCCATACCAGGCACGGTGCCCGCGATCATCGGGGTGGCCCCGGAGCTGCCGGTCTCGGCTAGGTCGGTGCACATGGTGGAGGTGTCGCCGTCGGTCGTGGCCAGGCTCGGCTCACTGAGCGTCTGGGCCGCACGAGGGTCACGATCGTTGCAGCATGGGTCTCGGCGTTCGAGAACACCTCGACTTGCGTGGGCCCGCTCCTCCCCGAAGCGGGCGGTGCCGCCGGGTTGTCACCGCAGTGCCTCGCCGGGTGGTGGTGGGCCCTGGGCGCGTCCTATGTGGTGAGGCGGCAACCGGCCGCGCAGCCTCCGCGAAAACCCGTTGGCGGATCACGGCGACCACTGCTACTTTTCCGGAGGCCGTGCGAGAGAACGAGGAGGTGGTACCCGTGAACGCAGTATCGACATGGGTGCTCCCCTCCGGGGCCACGGTCGGACGATAGGTCGTCCGGGAGCGCCGTTTACGAGCTCTCCCGAAAGGCACGACCATGCACTTCACTTCTGAACAGCGCCTCGACGACGGTGTCCTCGAGCGCGAATTCACCCTCGGCGAGATCCCCGGCACCCTGTGGACGCCAGAATCCGCCGCACCGGCCCCGCTGGTCCTGATGGCTCACAACAACGGCCTGCCCAAGGCGGAACCCCGGCTGGTGGCCCGGGCCCGGTACACCGCTGCGCGCGGCTACGCGGTGGCCACCATCGACGCCGCCGAGTGCGGTGACCGTCCCCGTTCCGCCGCCGCCGAGCAGGCGCGCGCCGACCTCCGCCGGGCGATGCAGGCCGGCGAGCCGGTCGATGAGATCTTCGAGTCCTTCATCGGCCCGCTGGTCGAAGGGGCGGTCCCGGAATGGCGGACCACCCTGGACGCCCTCCTTTCGCTGCCCGAGATCGGCGGCCCGGTCGGGTACTCGGGGTGGACCGCCGTCGGCATTCGGCTGGCGGTGGTCGAGCCGCGCATCGCGGCCGCCGGCTTCTTCGCCGGGGGTTACGTGCCTCGCGCCCAACGCGAGGAGGCCCGGCAGATCACCATTCCGCTGCTGTTCCTGCTGCAGTGGGACGACGAAGGGAACCCCCGGCAGCGGGCCCTGGACCTGTTCGACGCCTTCGGCACCAAGGAGAAGACGCTGCACGCCAATCTGGGCGGGCACACCGGCACCCCGTGGTTCGAGGTGGAGGACGGGGGCCGGTTCTTCGGCCGGCACCTGAAGTGAGGCCCGGCCGGCGGGCCGGCAGCAGACGGTAAGCGGCGTCGGCCAGGACGCCGCTCATCGAAGTCAGGTCCCGGCCCTCCTTGATGGCGGTGGCCGGCAGATGCACGACCGCCCCGATCGCGGCGGTACCGGCCATCGGCGGTACCGGCCGGTCGGGGCGGCGCTCGGCCACCAGCGCCTCCATCAGCCGGGCCCACGCCGTGAGGCACTTGGCCCGTACCTCGCCGATCGCCGGGCAGGCGACCGAATCGACCACCAACGCCAGGGCCCGGCCGGGCGTAGGACGCGGTCTCACTCGTGTCCTGTGAACATGGCGATCAGGCCCTGGGGCGCGTCTTCGCCGAAGAGAAGCTCGTGGAGGTGGTCGCCATCGGTGGCGGCCGCGGCGCTACGGGGGAACAGTGCCCGTTCGTATGCGGTGAGCGCGGCTTCGATGTCATCGGAGTGGGCGGCGATGGCCTTGGCGAGTTCGGAGCCGTCGTACATGGCAAGGTTGGCGCCTTCGCCGTTCGGGGCCGAGAGGTGGGCGGCGTCGCCGATCAGGGTCACCCCCGGCACCCGGTCCCATCGGTGCTCGACGGGCAGGGCACTGAGGGTGCGCAGGACCGGTGCGGTCTCCCCGTCGGTGATGAGCGCGGTGAGTTCCGGCGCCCAGCCGTCGAACTCCTGCGCGATCCGCGCGGTGGCCGCGGCGGAATCGCCGAAATCGATGTCGGCGAACCAGTCCCGCGGCTTGGAGAGTGCCACGTAGGTGTGGAGGGTCCCGCCGCTCTCCCGGTGGGCCTGGATCCCCTTCCCCGGCGCGAGCGCCAACAGTGCCCCGCCGCCGACCGCCTTCGCGCTGGCCGGGTGCTGCGTGTCGCCGTCGAACAGATAGGTCTCGATGAACGATCTGCCGATGTACTCGGGTGTCGCGTCCGAAAGCAGCGGCCGGACCCGCGACCACGCGCCGTCCGCGCCGACCAGCAGATTCGTGACGACAGTGGTGCTGTCGGCGAAGGTCACCTCGTGGCGACCCCGGCCGAGGGCACGGACGTCGCTGACCTTGTGACCCCACCGGACGGTGCCCGCCGGGAGCGATTCGAGCAGGATCCGTCGCAGCTCGCCGCGCAGCACCTCGGGGCGTCCACGGGTGCTGTCGTCGTCAAACAGAACGGTCCCGTCCGGGGCGAGGACCCGGGTTGCCTCGCGGCCCTCCAGGATGATGGCTCGGAACTCGTCCATCAGGTCTGCCGCCCGGAGGGCCGGTTGGCCGTTGTCTTCGTGGATGTCGAGCATCCCGCCCTGTGATCGCGCCGTCGGAGAAGCCTCCGCCTCGTAGATCGTGGCCGGGATTCCGTGGACGTGCAGGACGCGGGCGAGCGTGAGGCCGCCGAGTCCGGCGCCGATGATCGTGACCGGAGTGGTCATGGTGCTTCCTTCCTGAACCTGAACCTGGACCGCTGGACCGACAGACACGCACACCCGGCGGATCACGTATGGAACGTTGTTCCAGCAGACCCAGAATGGAACGATGTTCCATACCTTGTCAAGCTGGAACGGTGTTCCAGGGTGTCTAGGATGGGGACATGGCAACACGAACGCGCCGGTCGCAGCGGCGCACGGAGGCACTCTCCCGGGAGCGCATCGTCGAGACTGCCGTCGAGCTGCTCGACGCGGCCGGCGAGAGCGGGCTCACGTTCCGAGCACTGGCCGAGGCCCTCGCCACCGGGCCCGGCGCGATCTATTGGCATGTGGCGAACAAGGGCGAGCTGCTCGCCGCCGCGACCGACGCCGTCGTCGCCGCCGCACTGGCCATCGAGTCCGCTGAGCCTTCGGACTCGCCGCAGGAGGAGATCCGCGCCGTCGCGCTCGGCCTGTTCGAGGCGATCGACGACCATCCGTGGCTCGCCACGCAGCTCGCCATGCAGCTCTCTCGCAGCCCCTGGGGGTCGGTGACGCCGCGGATCTTCGAAAGCATCGGCCGGCGGGTCCGGGCGCTGGGCGTGCCCGAGGGCAGCTGGTTCACGGCGACCTCGGCCCTGGTTCACTACATCCTGGGCGCCGCCGGCCAGAACGCCGCCAACGCCCGGGCCGCCGGGCTCCACGTGGACCGCGCCGAGTTCCTCGACGCCGTATCGACGGCGTGGGAAGAGCTCGACCCCGACGACTACCCGTTCACCCGGGCCGTCGCGGACCAGGTGCGCGAGCACGACGACCGCGAACAGTTCCTCGCGGGGATCGACTTCGTCCTCACCGGCATCACCACGCTCCACCTGCCCGGTGGACAGACGAACACCCCACCCGCCACCTGAGCCGGGCAGGGATCCGGCGCCGGCGCCGGCGTACGACCCGGCATTGCCACTCCGTTTTCCCGGCAAGCCGCAACCGACTCGTCACAGGGGAGACGCCAACGCATGAATACGCCATCATCGCCGCCTGGGGCGGAGCGGACTGACGGATCATCCGTCCGGATCGGCGCTCTCGTTCCGCTGACGCGGCCTGGCTGGGTCGAGGCCGGCCGACACTTGCTCGCCGGACTGGAACTGGCCGTTCGCGAAGTGAATGACGCCGGCGGGATCGTCGGAAGGCCACTCGAGCTGGTGGTCCGAGACACCGCGGCTGATCCACGCAGGGCCGTGGCGGCCGTGGACGAATTGGCTCGCCTGGGCGTGGCTGCCTTGGCGGGGGAGTATCACAGCGTCGTCGCCCGCGCCGCCGCCGCCAGGGCCGATGCCCTCGGCCTTCCGTTCCTCTGCTCGTCAGCGGTGCTCGACGCGCTCACCGAACAGCCGACGGAGTGGGTCGGTCGCCTTGCCCCGGCGCAGTCCCACGGCTGGCAGATCTACGCGGACTTCCTCCTCGGCGCGAGCCACAGTCGAATCGCCGTAGCAGCCGAGCCGAGTGTCTACTGGGCCTCGGGGGCCCGCATTCTGCGGGACTACCTCGCTCCCCGCGGCGGCACGGTCATCGAACTCGACATGCGTGTGCTCTCTCCCGCGGCCGTGTGCGACGAACTCGTCGACCATCGCGCGACAGCTCTCCTGCTTCTGGTCGGTCACCCGGAGCCGGCGGTGTCGATCGTCAAGTCCGTCCGCCGCGACCGGCGCCTCGCCGGGCTCATGATGGGTGCTCCTGCCGGGCAACCGGAGTTCGCCGAATGGGCGACGTTGCTGGGCGACGACAGTGCCGCGATCCCGTTCTTGCGTTACCTGCCCGAGCGCCTCAGCCCACTCGGTGCACGAGTCGAGAGGGCCCTCAGCGAGCGGCTGGCCGAAGCGCCCTCCTTTGTCGCCTTCGAGGGCTACGACGCGGTCACCGTCCTCGCCGATGTGCTGCGTTCTCACGGCACGGACCGGGCGCGCACGGCCGCATCCTGGTCGCGCGTCGCAGTCGAAGGCACCCGCGGGCAGATCCAGTTCTCCCGCACACCAGGCATCAGTGTCTGGCAATGGGCTTGGGCGCCGGTTCAGGTCGTTGATCGAGATCCGGCGGAACCCGATCGCTTTCGGATCCTGCACACCGGCTGAGGGAGCACGGAGGTCCGAGCGGTCGGCCGGCATCCCGGGAACCTCCACCCACACGCGGTGCGGGAGGGAGACGCGCGGCCCCTGCGGGCGGGGCCGCAGAGCACGCGTCACTCGCGGCTGGCGCGCAGGGCGAGGTCTCGTAGCACCTGGGCGGAGGAGACCTCGGGGTTGTCGCGATCGTGTTCCGCGGCGAGTTGGTGGAAGGCGGCGGCGAACGCTCCGAATGCGGTGAAGATCGGGCCGCTCATTGCCTGGGCGATGGCGTTCGCCACTTCTTGCGGGGTGGCGTCGTCGTCGATGTCGATGCTTCTCGGGAAGATGTCCTTCACCAGTTCGTTCAGAAGGACATCGCTCTCGCTGTCGGGCTCGGGGGCGTCTTCCCCCACGTACTCACGTGTCTTGGTGAGGATCGCGACGACACGCGCCATCACTTCTTCGTCGGTCATGCGCAGAGCCTAGATCTTGACGACGTGTCACCCCGTGGGATCCCGCTGGTTCTTGCTCAGCATGGTTGCTCCCATCAGGGTCAATGTGTGGATCACAGTGTTGCCGTGGCGGTGGCTGGTAATCAGTCCGGCATCGCGCAGCGCTGTCGTGTGATGGGTCGCGGTGGCCGGTGTGACTCCGGCCCGTTGGGCGGCTTCGGTGGTGGTCACCCCGGCGGCCGTGGCCTGCAGGACGGCGGCGTGGGCCCGGCCCAGCAACACCTGTAACGGCGGCGAACCGGCGCTCTCGGCTGCCGTCTTGGACGGCCCGGTGGGCACCTCGTGGTGCAGGGAGTAGATGAGGACGGGGGGTAACCCCGGATTCGCGAGAGAGATCGGTCCCTTCCAGCAGAAGTACGACGGAATGAGCAGCAGCCCGCGGCCCTTCAAGTGGATGTCATGTTCCGTCGGATACGTGTTGATCTCAAGGCGCGGGTGCCTCCACCGGACGGTCGGCCCGAGCTCTTCGAGCAGGCCTTCCGTGCCCCCGTCGAGCAGGTGACGGGCCAGCCGGATCCGCTCGGTGTGCAGGCTTTCGTACACCCACTCCTCGTGGGGTGCGATGACGGTCCGGTGGTAGGCGCGCAGAATGTCCACCAGCTCGCCACGGGTCTCCGTCTCTGTCAGCCGGCCGAACCAGGCCGGCACCCGGGTGACCCGGGCGAGGGCCGCGAGTTCCGCCGCGACCTGGTCCGACGGCGTGCGGAGGATCGCCTCCAGCCCGGCCTCCAGCCCGGCCGTGCCTTCCAGCGGGGTGAGGAAGTCGGGGAAGTAGGACGCGCGCGGGAAGAGGGGCAGCAAGACCCGCCGCACGACGTCCTCGAGGCCCGCTTCCCGAAGCCGTTCACGTGCGGGCCCGTACCAGTGCGCATACGCCCAGCGGCCCGCTGGGGTTTGGAAGCGGTGCAGGCTGGAGGCGATCTCCCAGAGCGGGTGCGGGGCGGCAGCGACCCGGGTCCTGGCCAGATCCTCGGCAGAGAAGTGGAAACGAAGCACTGCCATCACCCTTCCCACCTGCGATATTTCAGCACCTTCGAATGAGCATGACAGGTGGAAGCACAGGCCGGAGCATGAACTCGCCCCGTCGCACGAGCCCCGCGACACCACGTGCGGTTTCCCGCGTCCCTCCCGCCCCTCCAGCCTGCCCCGAACGGAGAAGGAATCCGATGGCGAATACTTTCGCCCGCCCGGCCGCGGCGGCGCTGCTCGTCGCCCTCGCTGTCACAGTCCCCGCTCCCGCCCACGCGTCGGCGGCTCCCGCCACCACGGCGGCCACCAGTTGCTACGGCGGCGCTGTCACGGTGTCCACCGACGACTCCCTCGAATTCGGGCCCTACACGTCGTCGGCCCGGTGCAACGACATCAACGTCCGCATCGTCGGCGGCGATGCCGACTCGGTGAACGCCTGCGTGAAGTTCGTCCGTTACGGCCAGTGCAACTACTGGACCAACGTCGGCTGGGGCTGGAAGACCATCGCCACCGACGTCCTCGACGGCAGCAGATTCACCGTTCCCCTCGGCGTGGACCTGGAAGGCGCCACCGCCCGGGTCCAGATCGCCTACTGACCACCACCGTTCACGCCCGCCCCGCTCGCGTACTGACACCCCCCGCACCCGCGCACGCCCCTAAGGAATCACGATGAGCTCACCTCTGCGCCCCCTGAAGCGCCGCGCGATCCTGCGTGGAACCTTCGCCGCGACCGTGGGCGCCCTCGCCGGCCCCTTGTTCCTGTCGGGCTCAGCACACGCCTACAGCTGGTCACGCACCCTGAACCAGGGGGCCAACGGAGCTGATGTGACGGAATTGCAGATCCGGATCGCCGGCTGGGCCGCGGACTCGGCCAGCCAGTCCCGGGTGAGCATCGACGGCGACTTCGGCCCGGGCACAGCCGCCGCGGTCCGCAGGTTCCAGGCGGCTCATGGCCTGGCCGTCGACGGCAGCGCCGGCCCCGCCACCCAGGCTCAGCTCAACGCCCTGGAGCAGTCGGACGGTTCGACGGCCCACTTCAACTGGAGCGAGTTCACCGACCGGTCCAGTGGCACCTTCGACGGCGGCAAGGTGAGCGCGGCCACCGTACGGGAAAACGCCCGCCGCGCCATGTACAAGCTGGAGGCCCTGCGCATGAAGCTCGGCAACACGCCCATCACCGTCAACTCGGGCTTCCGCAGCATCGCGCACAACGCCGAGATCGGCGGGGCCAGCGACAGCATGCACCTCTACGGCACCGCGGCCGACCTCAACGTACCCGGCGTCAGCAACCGCACGGTGTACCAGAAGGCGGAGACCTGCGGGTTCTCCGGCCTGGAGACGTACACCGTCGATCACCAGCACGTCGACAGCCGCGCGGACCTCGGCCGGGCCTGGTGGTGGGAGAACGGCACCATCTGAAGCCCGACACCAGCCCACCCGCCCCAGTGGTCCGGCGTCCCAGACATTCGGCCACCCACCCCCGATGCACCCGGCCTCTGCCCTTGCGCGCCCGAAGCCACAGTCCCCTCCGGAGGCACACCCATGTACCGCAGACCGCCGCGCCCACTCCTGCGGCGCGCAGCCCTGTCCGTCCTTGGAACCCTGACCGTGCTGGTCGCCGCCGTGCAGCCCGCCGGCGCCGCGCCCCGATCCGCGGGCCCCACGGCCCCGGGCCCCGTCAGCCGCGCCTTCACTCGGGCGGCGGCCGAGTTCGACGTGCCGCGCGATGTCCTGGTCGCCCTCGGATACGGGGAGACCCACCTCGACGACCACGCCGGCCTGCCGAGCCAGGCCGGCGGCTACGGGGTGATGCACCTGGTGAGCAACCCTGACCGGCACACCCTGGAACTGGCGTCCCGGCTCACCGGTGAGGCACCCCGCGAACTCCGCGAGGACACCGCGGCGAACATCCGCGGTGGAGCGGCCGTCCTGCGCGCCTACGCCGACGAAGCCGGCCTCAGCCGAACCGAACGGCATGACGCCGACGCCTGGTATCCGCTGGTCGCCCGGTACGGCGGCGCGACCGATCTCTCCGGCGCGCGCCGCTACGCCGACACCGTCTACACCCTCCTGGCCGACGGCGTGACAGCCCGCACGTCGGACGGAGAGGTGCTGACCGTTGCCGCCCGCTCCGTGGCACCCGAACGCGGCCGCTACGAGGCCGCCGCGGCGCCGGTGGCGCAGAGCCCGGACTACCCATCGGCGCAATGGGTCGCGGCCAGCACCGCCAACTACGCCGTCGGCCGCACGGCCTCGATCAGCAAGGTCGTCATCCACGTCACCCAAGGCTCCTACGCGGGGACGATCAGCTGGTTCCAGGATCCCGCGGCCCAGGTCAGCGCCCATTACGTGGTGCGCTCCTCCGACGGTCAGATCACCCAGATGGTTCGAGACAAGGACACCGCCTGGCACGCCCGTTCGGGCAACGCGTCCGGGATCGGCATCGAACACGAGGGGTACATCGACAACCCGACCTGGTTCACCGACGCCATGTACCGCTCCTCCGCGGCCCTGACCGCCTATCTCTGCAATCGCTACGGCATCCCCAAGGACCGAGCCCACATCGTCGGACACTCCGAAGTGCCAGGCAACGATCACACCGATCCGGGACCGAACTGGAACTGGGCGTACTACATGCAACTGGTGGGTGGCAGCACAGGCGGCGGAGGCGACGTCCAGTTGACCTTCCCGTCCTACGACACCCTTCGCGCCGGTTCCTCCGGGCCTCAGGTGTCGGCCGCTCAGTCACTCCTCAACCAGCAGGGATTCGACGCGGGCACCGTGGACGGCAGCTTCGGCTCGAAGACCACCGCAGCCGTCACCGCCTTCCAGCAGGCCCGCGGGCTCAGCGCCGATGGGGTCGTCGGCGCGCACACCTGGACCGCGCTCCTCTCGGCCGGCGGCGTGCCGGTGCTCCGGCAGGGCAGCACGGGCTCCGATGTCCAGCGCCTTCAGAGGGCTCTCACGGCCGCTCTGGGACGCACCGTCTCCGCGGACGGCGACTTCGGATCAGGGACCGACCAGGCAGTCCGGGACTACCAGAGCAGTCGTGCGCTGAGCGTCGACGGTACGGTCGGCCCCGCCACCTGGAGCGCCCTGCAAGCCGGTCGCTGAGGGGCGGGCGGCAGCCGGGCCCGGGGCCTCTCCAGGATCTCCGGTCCGGCCGGCGCGTGCTCCGACTCCGCCCATCCCCCATGATGCGGCGAAGGCCCAGCGTGTGCCCCGGCTCGGTAGTTGTCCGGGCCGGGGCACTTGGGCTGCAGGTGGTCAGGTGGTGGTCTTGGCGGCGTCCTGGATGAGGTGGGCGGTGATGTCCGGGTGGCTGATCATGGCGACGTGGGACGCGCCCGGTACCTCGACGACGGCGCGGGCGCCCGCGCGCTGGTAGAAGAAGCGTTCCAGGGCGGCCGGAATGGCCTTGTCGGATGCGGCGACCAGGCCCCAGGAGGGGATGGTGTGCCAGGCGGCAGCGGTGGTGACGTCGGTGAAGCAGGTGGCGCTGAACGGCCGCTGGGTGGCCTGCATGAGACGGGTGGTCGCGACGGGCAGGTCGGCGGCGAACGCGGCCCGGAACTTGTCGGCCTGAAGATACAGGTCGGTACCGGTGGTGCCGTCGGGCCCCGGGTAGGGCACCGGCCGCGTGGCGGCCTGGATGATGCTGCCGGGGTACTTGTTGATCAGTACGGCGAGTTGCTCGCCCATGTCGGGCACGAACGCGGCGATGTACACCAGCGCCTTGACGTTGGTGGCGCCGACGGCGGCGTTGGTGATGACAGCGCCCCCGTAGGAGTGACCGACCAGCACGCCCGGGCCGTTGATCGACTCGACGACGCTGGCGATGTAGGCGGCGTCGGTGGGCAGGCCGCGCAGCGGGTTGGCGGGGGCGATGGTCTCGTACCCGGCGCGCTGGAGCCGCGAGATGACAGGGTTCCAGCAGGAGGCGTCGGCGAATCCGCCGTGCACGAGCACGATGGTCGGTTTGGCCGGGGTTCCGGCTGCGGAGCGTTCGGCGGCGGAGGCGGCCGAGGAGAGTGGCCCCAGCAGTGCTGCGGCGCCCGCGGCGGCTGCGCCGGTGGCGAGCACGTGGCGGCGGGTGGGCTCAGGGTCCATGGGATTCCTTACGTGATCGGAACGGGGTCGCGCCCGGCTACAGGGCCGGGGCGAGAAGTTCTGGCGCAGCGGCCCGGACGTTCTGGCGGACGCCGATGGCCTGTTCGCCCGCCCGGGTGTGGCGGCGCGGCCGCCCGCTTCTAGGACTGGCCGTTGAGCCCCTGGGCGGCCTGGGCGATGACGGCGGCCACGACGGCCGGGCGGGAGACGTAGACGGCGTGGCTGCCGGGGGTCTCGGTGACGATCGCTCCGGCGCGCTCGGACATGGCGCGCTGGGCGGGCGGCGGGATCATGTGGTCGTCGGTGGCGACCAGATACCAGGAGGGCTTGGTCTGCCAGGCCGGTTCGGAGACCGCCCCTTCGAGGGCCCCGACGCCCCAGGGGACCTGGGAGTCGGCCATGAACGACGCCTGCTTTCCGGGGACGTCGGCGGCGAAGGCGGCCGCGAACCTGTCCCGGTCCAGGAACAGGAACCCGTCCTTGGGCGGCAGGATCGGCGGAACCGGCGCGCCGGGCGGCGGGTCGGCGATCAGGGAGCTGACGGATTCGCCCTTGTCCGGTGCGAACGCGGCGATGTAGGCGAGCGCGGCGACGCTGGGGTGGCTGCCGGCCTCGGTGATGACGACACCGCCGTAGGAGTGGCCGACCAGCACGGCCGGGCCGTCCAGGCTGTCGAGCACCTGGTGGGTGGCGGCGACGTCGCCGGCCAGCGTAAGGGTCGGGTTCTGTACGACGGCCACCCGGTAGCCGTCGGCGGTCAGGTGGTCGTAGACCCCCTGCCAGCCCGATCCGTCCACGAAGCCGCCGTGTACGAGCACGATGTTCCTGATGGCTGCCATGGCCACTCCCGACCTGGAGGGACAGCGCCTTGACGGCTGTCCCGGTGCACCCAAGTCAAGTCGTGGCCAGGCGGCCGGACCACGCAGAACAGCACGCAGAAGTCAGGGAGTTGGGGTCGCCAAGGCGTGGCAGCGGCTACTCGCCTCGGTGTCGCCGATCGCTTCGAAGACCTGCGCCGCCCGCGCGTAGGAGCGGAGGCTCTCGTCGGTCCGGTCTTCCTCGGCCAGCAGGTCAGCCAGGGCTTCCAGGGCGCCAGCCTGCCGATAGTCAGACGCTCGGAGCGTGTCCAGGAGATCGATTCCCTCGCTCAGCGTGATGATCGCCTCCGAACGGCGGCCGAGGTGTCTGAGGCATTGGCCGATGCAGATCAGAGCCAATGGCCGACTGTGCGTTGCGACGCTCGGCGTCATCCCCGACTCGGGGTCGTCCAAGACAGCGAGCAGTTCGCGGTATCGCTCCAACGCTTCGGCGTAGCGCCCTTCGTCGAACAGGCACTTCGTGATCGCGGCGTTGCTCTGGACGTAGGAGTCGATGTCACCGATGACCTTGAACATCTCTGCTGCCCGGGTAGACGAAGCGATCGCCTCATCGGGCCGACCGAGCAGGAGCTGTGCCGAAGCGGTGTACTCGTGGGCCCAGGCGATCTGCGCGGTCGCGCCAGCCCGGGTGGCCAACTGCAGTGCATCGGCCACATGCCGCAGCACGGCCTTCGGGTTGCTGGGCGGCACTGAATGGACCCAGGCCAGATAGTTCAGCTGGGTCGCCTGCTGGACCGGGTCTCCGAGGGCGGCGGCGGCTTCCGCTCCCCGGGTGAAGACCTCCTGCCAGTTCGGGCTGTGCGCCCACCGGTCGGAGAACCAGTGCATCGATTCCGCGCAGTCGAGGACGAGGGAGTACCGGCCGCCGTCTGGCGCAGCCCGCATCGCCCCCAGCCAGTTGTCCACATTCACCCTCAGCCACCGGTCGGCCTCCTCCGAGGACGAGACAACCGCGAGATCGACATCGGGCCGGTCGGGACGGCCGTAGCCGGGCTCGAACCACTGCCCGCACAGCGTGGCCATCCGCAGCAGCCACGACGTCACCCGCTTCGCCAGCGCCTCGCGCTCGACTGCGGACTCCTCCTCATGGAGCCGGTCGCGGGCGAACAGCCGGACCAGGTCGTGGAATCGGTAGCGCCCCGCGATGCTGTCGTACAGCAGGCCGAGGTCGACCAGGTCGTCCAGCGCCTCCCAGGCATCCGCGATCGACACCCCTCCGGCGACGGCCGCCAGGGCGGCGTCGAAGTCCTGTCCCGGCACCACGGCGAGCCGACGGAACATCCGCCGCGCGGAATCGGCGAGTTGTTCGTACGACATCCCGAACGCGTTGGCGATCTTGAGATCGCCGGCCGTGAACTGGTCCAGCCTGCGCTCCTCGTCCGCCAGCCGGGCGGCGAGTTCACCGGCGCCCCATCCGGGCCGGCTGACCAGGCGGTTCCCGATGATCCGCAGCGCCAGAGGCAGACCGCCGCACAACTCGGAGAGTCTGGTGAGGGCCGGTTCCCCGTCGGACGCGGACCGATCGCCCAGGATGCCGGTCAGCAGTCGCGTGGACTCCGGCAACGGCAGGGGCCCGAGGACGAGCCTGCGGACACCCTCCAGGCCCGACAGCAACCGCCGGGTGGTGATCAGCGCCCTGCCCGCACCGCCACCCGGCAGCAGCGGGCGCACCTGTTCCTCCGACGCGGCGTTGTCGAGGACGACCAGGACCCGCTTGTCCCGCAACAGAGAGCGGTACAAGGAGGCGCGCTCCTGGACATCACCCGGTATGTGCTGGTCCGAGATACCGAGCGCGCGAAGGAGCAACCGCAGAGCGTCGCCGGCGTCCAGGGGCCGCTGGGACATGCCGAACAGGTCGAGGAAGAGCACCCCGTCGGGAAAACTCGGCCGCACGGAATGAGCGGCACGGACGGCGAACGTCGTCTTCCCCAGGCCCGCGGAGCCGGTGACGAGCCCCACCACACCGACACCCGGCGCGCTCTCGGCGTACACCAGCTCGCTCACCCAGACCAGTTCCGCCGCCCGGCCGGTGAAGTCGTCGACCGACCGGGGCAGTTCACAAAGACCACTCGGACGCATCCAGTGATCCCGCAGCCGGCCGTCTCGCGCCAGCTCGAGTAACTCCTTGCGAGCCTCCTCCGCCAGCGCGAGCGCATCCGCCAACGCCGTCACGGTCCGATGCTGAGGCCCCTTGCTCCGCCCGCGCTCCATGTCCGACAGAGTCCGAGCGCTGACCCCCGACACCTCGGCCAACTGTTCCAACGTCAAACGTGCCGCGCGCCGATGACCGCGCAACACCTCCCCGAACCCGAGATGCCCAGTGATGGAGCCACACTCCCTCTCTGTCGCGAAGGTCGGCCGCCGGTAGAGCCCGCGAACCTACGCAGACCATCCCTGATCGCGCATGTTTTATCACGTCAGGCTCTGTCGGGGAACATGTCGACAGTCCACACGGACAGGGGGCACCAGTTCCGCTTGTCGTCGCCATCAGTGCCGCACCACCGCCTCGTCACGGCAGCTGCGCCGCAGCGCGGCGGGGGAGCAACGGCGAGGGGAGCAGCAGAGGGGTCGCCAGCAACAGCACGCCGGCCAGCCCGATGGCTGTACGCGGACCGAGCAGGGCGCCCAGTACGCCCCAGAGGGCCGTCAGGAGCGCGGTCGAGGCCTTGGTCGTCACGGCCCAGGCGGACAGTGTGCGGGTGACCCGGTCGGTCTCGGTGCGTTCGAGGCGGTGGGTGGCGTAGACGGGGTTGAAGACCCCGCAGCAGAAAATGAGCCCGAGCTCGATGCCCATCACCAGCAGCAGCCCGCCTGTGCCCGGTCCGAGGAACGCCAGGCCGACGGGCCAGAGCGCGCGCAGTGCCCCGGCCACGACCAGGACCTGGTGCTGCCCGAACCGGGTGACGAGCGGCCGGGCCAGCCGTGAACCGAGCAGCCCGCCGATGGAGGGGGCGGCGAAGGCGAGGCCGTATTCCCACGGTGTGAACCCGAGTCGGCCGAGCATCAGGACGGCCAGCAGCGGCTGGGCGGCCATCACCAGGCCGTTGAACAAGGCCGTGTTGAAGAACAGTGGACGCAGCGTCGTGTCGGCGAGGATGTACCGCCAACCGTCGAGCAGGTCCCCGGCCCGCAGGCGCGGGGCCTCTCGGCGCTCGGGCGGCGGTTCGTGCCCGCCTGTCGCGCGGATGCCCAGGGCCGAGAGCAGGTAGCTGACCGCGTCGGCCACCACCGTCGCCACCGGACCGAGAAGCCCGATCGCCGCGCCGCCCAGCGGCGGCCCGATGATCGTGGTCGTCCAGGCCGTGGACTCGAACCGGGCGTTGGCGACGAGCAGGTCCTCGGCCGGCAGCAGCGACTTGAGGTACGCGCCGGAGGCGGCTCGGAAGGTGATGTCGGCCGCCGCGACGACGACCGAGACCAGCAGCAGCTGAAGGAAGGTGAGCACGCCGAGCGTGAACGCGGCGGGGATCGTCAGCAGCGCCGCGAACCGCACCAGGTCCATCGCGATCAGCGTCTGCCGCTTGCGGCGGAACTCCACCCAGGGGCCGAGCGGCACCGCCACGGCCGCGCCCACCGCGGCCCCCACCGAGGAGAGTGCGGCGACCTCGGCCGGTCCGCAGTTCAGCACCTGGATGGCGATCAGCGGGAACGAGCCGAAGGCGAGCCACGTGCCGAGCGCGCTGGTCCCGTACGCTCCCCAGAGCCACCCGAACGGCCGCCCCAGCCGATGCCCGCGCCGCTGTCTCAGTCGGCGCCCGCGCAGCCGTCCCAGCCGGTGCCCGCTCTTCATGCCAGACCCCCTCGCCCCTCACCCGTACAACCGATCCGCGACCGGAAGCATCAAAGCGAGCTCCGTACCTGGGGGTCAAACAACCGCAGCACCGCCCAGCCACAACCAATGGTTGTGCCCCTAGAGTGTCGACATGGACCTCGACACCGTCCGGACCTTCGTCGTCGCCGCCGACGCGGGGCAGTTCCAGGAGGCCGCCGCCGAGCTGGCGGTCACCCAGCAGGCCGTCTCCAAGCGCATCGCCGCGCTGGAGCGCAACCTGGGCGTGCGGCTGTTCACCCGTACCGCGCGCGGCGCCGAGCTCACCATCGACGGGCAGGCGTTCCTGCCCCACGCGCGCGAGCTGCTGCGCGTCGCCGAGCGCGCGGTCACGTCCGTGCGTACCGGCCGCCGTCCGCTGCGCGTCGACGTGATCGCTTCGCGGGGTGCGGCGTCGGGCCTGATGCGCGGCTTCCATCGCGCGCACCCCGAGATCGAGCTCGACGTGGTGTGGCTGTTCGACATCGAGAGGGCTGTCGCCGCCATCCGGTCCGGTGAGATCGACGCGTCCTTCCGCGCCGTCGCCGTGCCCGGCCGGCCCCTTCCCGAGGATGTCGAGTCCGTACGGGTGCTGGACGAGCCGCTTCAGCTCCTCACCGGCCCCGCCCACGCGCTGGCGGGCGCCCGGTCGGTGGCCCTCGCTCAGCTCGCCGGGCACCGGATCTGGATGCCCGGCATCGTCCCCGGTACCGAGTGGGCGGTCTATTACGACGACCTCGTCGCCCAGTTCGGTCTCACCATCGAGGCGACCGGCCCCAACTTCGGCTCCGACGCGCTCCTCGACACGGTCGCCGACACCCCGGCCCTGGACACCTTCATGGGCGGGCAGACCCGCCTCGTCTGGCCCGCCGGCCACGGCCTGCGCCGCATTCCGGTGACCGACCCGACGCCCGTCTACCCGCACTCGCTCCTCTGGCACCGCGACAACCCCCACCCGGCGCTGGCCGCCCTCCGCACCCACCTCGCCGCCACAGCGACGGGCCTCGACGCCGCCGGGACCTGGGTTCCGGGCTGGGTGATTCCGCGCTGAACGCCGCCGCGCCTTCTCATCCCGGCCGGCCAGATCCCCTTCCTTTAAAGCGGCCCTCGTCGACCGGCTGACCCGCGGCGGCGACATCATCGAGTCCGGCAGACTCCCACCGCGTCGCCCACACCAACGCGCAGCAGGGGAGCGGTTGACCTGAAGAGCCGGCGAGCTGTTCGACGCGCCGGACCGATTACCCCTTCGGGCCGGCACTGACGCGGACGAGCACGCTGTCGGCCAGTTCCCGCGGGGTCAGCTCGCCGTCCAGGAACACGGTGTCGCCGGGCAAGGTATCGGCTGCGGCCGTGCATCGTTCGATCCTGTCCTTGCACCACTGGCGGACCCGCTCGTCCTTGGCGGGATCGTCGGGGGTGAAGCTCCGTCCGTCGATCCGCTGCGCCAAGACTTCCGGCGAGACTTTGAGGAAGAAGTGGTGGGCCACGATGCCGGCGTCCTTCAGCGCACCGAAGATCTCGGCGACATACCGGGGATTGACCAGCGTCATGGGGACCAGGACGGGGCGTTGATACTCCTGGACCAGACCCATGGCCAGCTGAACGACCTGCCGCCGCCACAATCGCAGATCCTGGAAATCGCCGGTCGGCACCTCGACGATCTCGCGCAGCACATACCCGACCATCTCCGGGTCATAGACCAGCGCCTCGGGCCAACGTGGACGCAGCTCATCCACCAGCGTGCTCTTCCCGCTGCCGAACGCACCGTTCACCCAGACGATCACACGCTTCTCCCACCTCATAGCCGGCGGCCCGTGTCCTGGGCACGGCGTGTCCAAAGCACCCCGCCACGGCGTGTGGGGCCCATTCACACCGACAGATCATGCCCGAGCGAGCGCCAACTGGGGCCGAAACCCACTGACATGCGGGGCCGGCTCAGGCGGTCGAAGCCGGCGGTCCGTCGACGCCCGCCGCAGCTTTGGCGCGATGACAAGAGGAGAGTCAGCAGAACTCACCCACGTGTGTGGCGCGCGCCCGGTAAGGTGGCGATCTTCGGTCGGCGGAAGCCGTACGGAGTCCTGAAGCCCGGGCACATCATGCATCTGACCGACCATCCCGCACGCCGCCGCCTCAGCGCCGCGCTGGACGACGTCGCCGCCACGTTCCGCGGTATGACCGCACATCCGGACGAGCACAACTGCACCTGCCACTGGGGTAGTTCGGAGGAGCTCTCCCTTCTGAAGACGCCGGACGTGGAGCTGGAGCCGGATCTCCTGCGCCGGACCTGGCAGGCCATCGACTGGACCGATCACGCGGCCGTGCTGCGCCGGATACTGCCGCAGTTCGCCACAGCGCTGGCCGCCGGTCGCGTGGAGCCCCTGTTCGGACTGGAAGAGGCCGGGTACTGCTTCGCCCGCGGCCGCTGGCAGCAGTGGCCAGACGATCACGCCGGTCCGGTACGCGAGTTTCTGCGTGCCTGGTGGGTGCAGAGCCTTACTGACCCGGATGCGATCGTTCCGCCGCACGAGGTCTTCGTGGTGTGTGCGGAGGCGTCCGGGACGCTCGGCCCCTGGCTAGCCGAATGGGAGAAGCAGACCGGTTACCTCAGCGACCGACGTCTCGCCGAGGCGGCGGCGGAATGGGAGTACGAGCTGCTGGGGGACAGCCTGCCGTGGAGAGTGAGTTGGTACGAGCATGATGAGGAGGAGATGCGCGCCGACCTTGTCGCGTGGCTCCTCGAACACGCTGCGGGGCGGCTCCGCGAGTCGGGTGCATCCGCGGATCTGCAGCACCGGATACGGCTGCTCGGTCTCACCGAGTTGGACCGCTGGACGGATCCGCACTGGCCCGGCCATCGCTACTGACCGGTGCTGCCGGCCATGACGGCGGCGAGGAGCCTGCTGAAGGAGCAGGACCCGGGCGAGGCCGACAACTTCCGCGGCACCGTCCTGGTCGCCGTCGAAGCGGCGGCCCAGGCCGGCAAGGGCGGGCCCGGTCCGGTCCTGGCGGAGATGACCCGCAGGATCACCGGCGCCGTAGCCGCCGCTTGACGGGACACGGGTGCCGGACTCTTCCAACCGGCCCTCGACCGCTCAAGGTTGCTTCGCGACGTCCTTCACCGACGTCGGCCCCAACTGCTTGGCGCTGGCGTACTCCGGCATCGTCATGGGCTTGTCGAACAGGAAGAACGACTGGTTTGTGCCGACTGTGAACTCCATGTACGCGCCCGTCGTGGCGTCGAAACCGTAGTAGGCGTTGCAGGTGGAACCCGACGTGTACGTGCCGTCCATGCCGGGCTGCGAGACGACCGCGACGCCGTTGGAGTAGGCCTCCACCCTCTCCGTCGGGGTGAGCATCTTGCAGCGCGGCACGGGCAGGCCCTTCATGATGAAGTACCCGTACTCGCCGTTGGCGTTCTGGATGTAGACGTACGAGAGTTTGCCCCGCTTCCCCCACGTCTTGATCCACTGGTTGATCGCCTCGCGGGTCGGCGAGTACTCCATGCGGCCCGCCGGCTGCTGGGCCACGAGGTGGTCGTAGGTGTCCTGCTTGCGCTTGTTCTCCTTGTCCTGGCTGGAGTCCCCGGTGCAGGACGTCAGAGCCAGGCCCACAACGAGCGCGATGACGGTGGCCAGGGCCATGCGTGCGAACTTCTTCATGCGGTGCCGCCCTCTTCCCGGGATGAGATGGGGATCAGTTGGTGCACGTCGTGCGCTTGGCGGTGGCATCCAGCCGGTACGGCAGATCCTTGTCACGGAAGGGCGCGCGGTGCTCCTGCGCGGCCTTCGAGTTGTAGGCGTTGACCGACTCGATCCGCGTGGCCTTCAGCGCGGTGATCGACTGGTTGATCTGCGTCGTGCGAGTCTCCGAAGCGGTCTTCCGCTCCTCCTGGAGCACCTGGATCGTCCCTTCGGCGTTCTGCACGGCCTCGCACAGATCGAAGAACTCCTCGTACGTGGTCTGCCGGAACTCGCCCGAGCCGACGGTGTTCTCGCGCTTGTCCGCCTCACCGCGGAACGGCGCGGTGATCCACCCCGCGCCGCCGAAGGCGAACACCCCGATCACGTACAACACCGCCAGGCCGATGACCCCGCCGACGGCCCAAGCCCCTAACCGTGCCCCCTCGCGTACCTGCCCCATGGCCATCCCCCTTCACAGGTGGCCCCGCGGCGTGGAACCACCTTCCGCGAATGAGGACACGGCGCCTGGTGAAACGGTTCCGCCGGCCCGAGTGTCAGGAAGCGGTTACCGCCGCGGTCGAGCCACTGCCGGCACACAGTCAAGTGGCTGCGCGCTGCCCGGGGTTGACGTCAGCCGTCAACTCCGTCAACCGGCAACCCGGCGCAGCCGTTTGGGGCGACCAAGGAGTGTTTGGGGCCGGTCGAAGCACCGCATGGGCGGGCATCGCGGCGGTGTCAGTCGCGCTGTGCGGCAGCCTTGTGCGGTGGTCGGCGGGCCTCTCCTCAGCCACGTCGCGGTCTGCCGCGGACGCGAGCCGAGCCGGTCTTTCGTATGAACGGGGAACCCCGTAGGGGCATATGCCGATTTCCATGGCGGGTTACGAAGTAGGCCAAGATCCGCCGTGAGGCCGCTGCGACGGCTACTGTCCTTCGTTGTGAATCGCCTAGTAATCGATTACGCCCGAGGTGCCTCGCTCTAGCTCTGTCTTGCGCGGGTCGGGTCAGGCTGTGCGGGTCAGGGTCCGACCGTGTGGTTCACGAACACGCACGTTCGTGTGGTTCACGAAGGCGCGCATTCCGCTGACACAGGCACTGGCCGTTTCCGGCGCCCGACATGCTCGGGCGCGCTACTCGAATGGAGCAGGAACCGTGACGACGCCCCCCGGCGGCGATGCATACAGGACATCCGGTCCTCCGCCGTCCACGGCACAGGGTCCTCAACCCCACCCAGCAGGGGGAGGCCGCGCGAAGCCCTCCGCGCTCGTCCGACCGTACGCAATGACCGGTGGCCGCACTCGCCCGAGCTACCAGCTAGCCATCGAGGCACTGGTCAGCACCCAAGCAGACCTCTCGCAGTTGCTCGCCCAGCCGCCGGAGGCGTATCGGATCTGCCTCCTCTGCCAAGAGGTCAAGTCGGTCGCGGAGATTTCCGCGCACCTGGCGATCCCCCTTGGAGTCGCCCGGATCCTCGTTGCGGACCTCGCGGAGGCGGGGCTCGTCACCGTGCAACAGCCGGACGGGGACGACGCGAACGGGGGAAGGCCCCATGTGACCCTGCTCGAGAAGGTGCTCAGCGGCCTGCGGAGACTCTAGAAGGACTCGCGGCAGTTGCTCGTGCCCGCCGCCGAGCTGCTTCCTGGCCCGTAGGGTCTGGCTCGCAAGGGTGATCAACCACACGGACGCCTGATGCGGGCCGCCGCCCACACCGGTCGGCCGCTTGATCGCGGATGAAGGAACCACACAGCAGGGACGAGGTACTTCCATGCCGACCGCCGCGCAGCCGACCCTTCAGTACGAGGACGCGCAGGTTCGCGTCACCCGCTGGGACTTCGAGCCCGGCACCGCCACCGGCCACCACCTCCACTCACACGACTACGTGGTCGTCCCCGTGACCGACGGTCGCGTCCGCGCGCTCACCCTCGACGGGGGCGGCACCGATTCCGTACTGAAAGCGGGCCAGTCCTACGCCCGCCCGGTCGGCGGCGCCCACGACGTCGTCAACATCGGCGACGCCCCTCTTGCCTTCGTGGAGATCGAACTCAAGCACACCGCGCCCGTCGCGCCACCGGTTCAGGGCGGTCGCCAGTAGGGGACGCGTCGACGCGGGGTGCCCGGCGCCGCATGACCGACGCGGCGGACCGGTACCGGCGGCACCGGCAATTTCCTCCGACGGCCACGTCCGCAGCATCCGTCGTCCCCCACGTCGCCTCGTCGCCGACCCCGTCCGAGCGCTCATGGCGGCATGGTCGCGGCTCACCAGCACCGCCGGAGGCGGCACGATCCGGCGCGGCGGGAGAACAGGGCTCTGACAGTGCAACCAATGGGACCCCGAGCATGTCTCCCCTAGTGAAATCGTCTGTCCCCTTCACCAGGAGCATCTGGGGGCGTCATGCAACATCACCGATCCCGTGCAGCCATTGTCGCGGGGGTCCTTCTCACCGCCGTCGGCGCCACGATCCCCGCCTCCGCGGCCATGCAGCCGGAGGCATCCGCGAAGCCTTCGCCGCCCGCGCGCATCGTGAACGCCCGGTGGGCCGGGCACTGCACCTACGACCGGCTCGTCATCGACGTCCGGGGCAGCGCCCCGACCGTCGGTGTGAAGCCGGTCAGGACACTTCGCTACGAGGCATCCGGAAAGAAGGTCCCCCTTGCGGGGAAGTACTTCCTGGAGATCAGGCTCTCTCCCGCGGTCGCCCACGACGACGCGGGCAACTCGGTGTACAAGGGCCCCCGACTGGTGAAGATCCAGTTGCCCAAGCTGAAGGGTCTCGCCCTGACCGGAGACTTCGAAGGGGTGGTCTCCTTCGGAAGCGCGTTCCAGACCAAGCCCGCATACAAGGTCTTCAAGCTGCACGGCCCCGAGCGAGTGGTCCTGGACTTCGCCCACGCCAACCGGTGCGGGTGAGTGCCGGCCGGCACCAAGCAGCCGGCTGCCCCTCTGGGGCGGCCGGCACGGACTGCGGGGAGCCGTAGAGCGTGTAGGCGGTGCGGGCCAGGAGCACCGTGTGCTGGGTGGCTTCGGGCAGGGGACGTACGACGGACGCGGAACGCGCCGCTGTCCGGCGGAAATCCAGTGGTGCGCTAGGACGCTCGACGCGACGATGAACGACCGCCGTTCCGTGCGAGGGGCGGCCATCGTTCATCTGCTGCCCGGGAGGAACTCTGTATGACCCCTTTGCCGATCGTCCGCCGCGTGCTCGGCAACGGGCCCTTCGCCGAGATCGGAGAGCCGACCCTGGCCGTCGTCGACGATCGCTCGCGGACGGTCGCTGTGGGTGGGGACCTCGGGGCGGTGCAGTGGAGCGGCAGCGGGACCGCGGACTCCCGATGGACGGGGCACCGGATCGGCGTCTACGACCGCGAGGGTCTGCGCTGCAAGCGCCTGGTGAAGTCCAGGTATCCCGTCCGGTCGCTCGCCTTCCACCCCACCCTTCCCCTGCTGGCCGTCGGCACCGGGCGCTACGACGGCGGCTACTTCTTCGAAGGCGAACTGCTGTTGGTCCACCTGGGCTCCGGCACCGTGGTGTCCGCACTGCCGTACGCGCGGGAGGTCCTCGATGTCGCGTGGCTCAGTGAGAGGGAGCTGCGCCTTGTACTGGCGCCCTGTGACGACTGGGAGAACCCGGAGGCGCACGAGCAGGGGCACACGGTCGTCGTCGCTCGCGCGGAGTGGGACGCGGTGGGGGAGCGGACGATCGGCAACGAGGAACTGTCCGCTCCCGCGGAGCCGGCCGCTCGGTCGGATCGCGGAGCGCGGACGCGCCGTCTTCTCACGGACCTCGCGGCAGCCGCCGGTCGGCAATGGTCACCTCGGCGACGGGTGTGGGCCGTCGAAGGCAGGGAGGACGGCCGCGTTCTGGCGGCCCTGGACGGGGTCCTGGCGGAATCGTGGCTGCCGTCAGGGGACCGGGAGTGGGTGGTCGAGGACGACGAGGGCGGCCGTCAGCTGGTCGCCGCCGCCGACGGAACAGCGGTGTGGGCCAATGCCGAACGCCGCGGTCACTGGCGAGGCAGAGGGTGGGAGGGAGACGCGCCCCGGATCGCGCGGATAGCCGTCGCCACAGGGCAGGTGCTGGAGACGCTGAGCCCGGACGTCGGCGGGGTTCTCGTCGCCGGCGGCCGAAGGGTCGTCATGAGGCCGATGGGCCGCCCTGGCAAGCGTCCCGAGCGGTTGATGATGTTCGACCTCGACGGCCGGGTGGACGGTCCGGAGGTCAGCCGCTTCGACCTGTTCAATCACGGGTTCGCGGTCAGGCGCGCAAGCCGTCCGTATGTCCTGGTGGGTACGCGAGCGGACGCACCGCACAGGGACAAGTGGATCGTGGCCCTGGGCGCGGACGGGACATCGCGGCGGCTCTTCCCGCACTCCTGGGTGCCGCACGAACACCACTTCGGAGGTCCGGCCGTCGAGATCGGGCAGTCGCTGGTGTACGCCGGCACGGTCCACGACAGTCAGGGGCTTCAGCCCGGTGGCGCCTACGTAGTACGACGATCCCTCGACGGTGCCGTGGCCTGGCAGCACCGCACCGATCATCCGGCCACCGCACTCGACGCCGACGAAGACACGGTCTACGTGGCCTACAACTCCGGTGCCCTGACCGCACTGGACGCCGACAACGGCTCGGTGCGCTGGCACACCGAACTCGACATCGACGGAACACCGACCACGGCGCTTTCTCTGGCTGTAGCACCGCAAGGGCACCTGCTGATCGGGACCGTCGACGGCCGGATTCTGGAGTGCTCGGTTCGACCGTGATCCTGAAGGGCCCATCTCACTGGTCCTGTTGGTGGCCGTGTGATCTGTCGGTGGATCGAACGGCCTCCGCCGGAGCCGGCAGGACGGCAGGGCGGCAGACACGGTTGTCGTCCCTCGACTCTCCCGTGCGATCCGCTCGCCGTCTGGTCGCTGCAACGAGGACGAAGGTGACGCTGATCAGGAGCGACCAGGCACCGAACTTGTCGAAGGAAACCGGCTGCCATTCCTGGAGCTGGTACGGGTAACGCCATGCGCCCAGGTAGGTGGCGATGTTCTCGGCCAGCCACAGGAAGAATCCGATCAGCGCGAACGACACCACCAGCGGCATGCGGTAGCGCGCGTTTCCCACACTGAACCGCACCGACGTACCAGCGGTGACCACGACGAGCAGTGCGGCGAGTGGCCAGCGCACATCGGGCAGCCAGTGGTGGGTGAAGAAGTTCACGTAGATGGCGCCGGCCACGGTCGCGGTGGCCCAAGGTCGGTAGCACACGAGCTCCAGCTCCATGAGCCGCCATGCCCGGCAGACATAGCTGCCAACCGCGGCATAGAGGAACCCCCCGTACAAGGGCACGCCTGCGACCTTGAGCGCCGCGGATTCCGGATAACTCCAGGAACCGTGAGCGACCTTCACCAGCTCGAAAGCCAGCCCGATCGCGTGGCACACGGCGATGACCGCGACATCCCGCCCGGTCTCCCACCCGCGCAGGCGGAAGACCAGCGTGAGCAGCAGCCCGTACACCAGCAGCAGGTCGTATCTGGCTACGGGCAACTGCGGTGCCAGGGTCGAGAGGGCCATGCCCGAGAACAGCGCGACAGCGAACGCGCAGGAGCGCGTCTGGAGCCGGGCGAAGACCAGCAGCTGCTGGACCGGGGCGACGATCACGGTCATGAAGGGAGGGACGTGCAGGTGAAGGCGGTGGTTCCTCGTCTGCCACAGGCTGCTCCCGACCGTTCAGACCGTCACGCTCCTTCATGGCGTCGATGTGGTGCGGCCGCTCCACGGAGCTGAAGGGGCGGTCACGCTCGAAGAACCCATCGCCCGGCAGGAAGCCCAGCGCCATCAACTGCTTGGCGTCGCTCAGTCGGTACTATGGACGAGGCTTCTCGGTGTGGGCGGTCAAGGCAGGATCTCGACGTACCCCTCGGTTCCGTGCACGCGGATCCGCTGCCCGTCCCGGATCAGCCGAGTGGCCCGCTCCACGCCCACGACGGCCGGCAAGCCGTACTCCCGGGCGATCACCGCGCCATGGGTCATCAGGCCGCCCACCTCCGTCACCAGGCCCGCGATTCCGACGAACAGCGGCGACCAGCTGGGGTCCGTGAAGGTCGTGACCAGGATGTCGCCCGCTTCGAGATCGGCCTCCGCCATGTCAAGGATGACGCGAGCCCTTCCCTCGATGGTCCCGGCGGAGACCGCCAGGCCGATCAGGGCGCCGGCTGGCACGTCGTCGCGCCGGTACGCCCCGGTGACGGCCTCACCATCCGAGGTGAGCACCCGGGGCGGTGTGAGGGCGTGGTACGACTGGAACGCGTCCTTGCGCTGCTGGATGAGGTGGTCATCCACTTTGTTCGAGCGCACGGCGGCGTGCAGTTCCTGGAACGTGAGGTAGAAGATGTCCTCCTTCTCAGGAAGCACGCCTGCCTGCACGAGGCGCTCGGCCTCCTCCAGCAGGGCCTGCTTGTACACGAAATAGCGCCTGATGATGCCGTACTTCGGGTACTCCCGGTACCCGATGAAGGTGCGGACCCGGTCGATCATCCGCTTGGTCTCGTCGGCTTTCTGATCCCCGTCCGGCAGGGCCCGCAGGCGTGCCAGCACGTCCTGTTCCTTCTTCTGAGCTTTCTGCCGCCCTTGCTCGAAGCGCCGCTCGGCGGCGCCCGGCTCGAAGTTCCGGACGTTGTCGAGGATCACGGGCACGAGCGTGGTGGGGCGCTCGCCCCAACGCGGCCTCGTGATGTCGATCTCGCCGACGCAACGCATGCCGTACCGGTCGAGGTAGGCCTCGATGGCGTCGCGCGCTTCGGCCCCGCCTGTGAGCTTCGCCAGCTCGTCCAGGAAGCCCTTTTCCTCGACGTACTCGACGTACTGGACGCCCTGCAGGAACGCCACCACCTCCGGCTGCGCGCGGATCACGTCCGCGACATCCAGCAGCGCCAGTCCCATCTCTGACGTGACGTTGTCGGGGGCGGACAGCGTGAGCGTGTCAGCCGCGTTCTTCTCGCCCAGCCACTCCTGCAGCTTGTCGTTGAGCCACCACGTGGCCTCCATCCCCGCCATGATCGCCTGCATGCTCAGCGGATCACTGAGGACTCGCTTGTGCTCCTGGAAGGCCTCCAGCAGGAAGTCGAACAGCGCCGGTCCGGACTTCGTCCGGATGTCGCGCTCCAGGGCGGCGATGGACGCCTGACTACGCTCGATCAGCTCGGTGACGATGGCCGGATCGGTCTCGATCGGGGCGGGAGCACGGCCGACCGGCGGCCCGCCGGGACCTGCGTCCGGGAGCGACGGGACGAAATCGTCGTGGTCGAGGACGGTCTCCAGAGCGTCCCTGACCAACGGATCCCCTTTCCCCATGATGTCCAGGAGGGCGGCGCGGCTGGCGGGCGAGGCCAGGCGCCGGGTGACGTCGACGAACAGCCTCCCGCCGGCCTCGTGCATCGGCACCATGGCCGTCAGCTGCCACATGGAGAACCCCAGAGGCTTCATGGGGTCGGTCATCATCTGCCCATGACCGACGGAGACGTAGACGTGATTCTCCTGGTCGTCGGTCTCGGGGACGGGGAACAGCGTCGTGATCGGCCGACTCTGAACGATCTGGAAGCCGTCATCGACCAGGCACCATTCGATGTCCTGCGGGCGGCCGAAGTGGGCTTCGATCCGGCGCCCGAGCTGCACGAGCCGCACGACCTGCGCATCCGTCAGCGCCGGCTGCTCCTGCCGCTGCGAGTCGATCGCCACCTCCTGCGTACCGCCCGTCGGCAGGGCGTGAACGGCACGATGTTTGGCGGCGATCGCCTTGGCGACGATTTCGCCGTGCCGCACCTTGAAGACGTCCGGGTTCACCAGGCCGGAGACCAGGGCCTCGCCGAGGCCGAAGCCGGCGTCCACGGTGGCGACCTTCCGGTTGCCCGTGACGGGGTCGGCCGTGAACAGGATGCCGGCCGCATGCGGGAAGACCATCCGCTGCACAACCACGGCCATCTGGACCGTACGGTGGTCGATGCCGTTGCGCTGACGGTAGGTCACGGCCCGCTCGGTGAACAGCGAGGCCCAGCACCGGCTGACGTGCTGGAGGATCGCCGTCGGCCCCACGACGTTCAGGTACGTGTCCTGCTGGCCGGCGAAGGAGGCCGTCGGAAGATCCTCTGCCGTCGCGCTGGATCGGACGGCGTAGGCGGCTTGCTCGCCGAGCGGGGTGAGCGCGCGGATGATCGCCGCCGCGACGTCGCCCGGGATGGCAGTCCCTTCGATGGTCCGACGAATCTGCGCGCTGAGCGTGCGGATCGCCTCCCGGTCGTCCGGGTTCAAGCGCGACAACTGATCGAGCCGATCGTCGATCGACGGCGCTTCCGCCATGATCCGCCGGAAGGCGTCCGTCGTCACGCAAAAACCACCCGGCACGCGGATGCCTTCGATCCGCGACAGCCCGCCCAGGTGCGCGGCCTTGCCGCCGACGACCGCGACCTGCATCTCGTCAACGTCTTGAAGACCCAACACGTACTGCTCAATCACTGCGACACCTCCGAGGCAGCCGTGCTCCGTCGCACCGCACCGGCCGATCGAATCACCGGCACCTCCAACTCTGTCGAACCGCTTGTCGAACCGCTTGCCGGGGGTGTCCTCACCTGTGGTTGCCTTCCCTCCGCCCAGCCGGCCGGCCGCTCCGCCCAGCCGGCCGACGCGTACGCCCGCACCTCCGTGCCGAGCACCCGCAGCGGCAGCCGCACTGCCGGTCCCACCACTGGTTCGACGTCACCGCGTCCCCCGTACGTCGACAACAACACCCGCACGTCGTGCCCTCATTTCCGCAGGTTGTGGCATCGACCGATGATTCTGCGCCGTGACCCGGGTCTTGCCGCAAGCCCCCCAGCGCGCTATACCTTGAGCATGGCAAGGAGAGAGCTCTCCTTGCCTTTGCCTTTTGTCCTTTCCCTGGTCTGCAAGGCCCGAACGCCGTCGAGCGCGCCGCCATCTCCCTGAGGTCGTCGCGCCCGCGTGGCTCCGCTTCACCACCCGATGGCCTTGGACCAGCGTGATCACCGAGGCCATGGACCAGCTTCAGGCCCAGCCGAACTTCAGCTGACCAGCCGGCTACGGCCCCGGGCGGGCTGTCGCTGACAGCGAGGGCCGAATTGCCGGGCGGTCGCTTGAGAGCTTGGCCTATGCTCCTGCCTCGAGGTGGATCAGCTGATCCACCACTTCAGCAGGGGGACGTGTGGCAGGGGCTGGATCAATCCCGAATGTGACCGACGAACGGTGACAGCCGGTGAAGTGCCCGGATGGTTCAGGCCCGACGTAGAGCGGCGCTATCAGGAGATCCGCAAGCGCCGTTGATGCTTCCCGGCACTCGGAACACGATCCCAGCACCACGGTGCCACCGTGTTGAGGTCAGGCGATGTCGGCGGCGGGTGCGTCGAGCGGTGCCTGCCATGACAAGCTGTGCTTTCCAGTGCTCAGTCCCAGGAGGTCACCATGGCTGCAGAGTCTCCATCGCCCGAAGAGCCGATTGACGGCGAGAGCAGTTCCCTCTCGCCCGACGATGACGGCCAGAACGACTTGAAGCGCAAGTTCCGGGAGGCTCTGGCGCGCAAGCGTGGTGTGCAGGCGGCTGCTGAGCTCACCGCGAGCACCAAGACGTCGAAGATCCACGGCGCGCACGGCCCGGCCGCGAGTCAGCGGTCGTTCCGTCGAAAGAGCGGCGGCTGAGTCCTAAGCGCAGCCGTACGCCGGGTCGGTCGACGTCCCGCGTCGTCCGCTCCGCTGTCGCCCTTGCCCATCGGTCGGCGGCGAGCAGTTGCTGGAAGGTGAGCGAGGTGTCGTCGCCGGGCTGTCAGGAAGCCGGCCCAGGCGATGGCCGCATCCGCGGCGCGGGGCGCGGTCGGGAGGTTCGAGATTCAAGGGTCGATCCGCCAGATGCGAGGCAGCCCATCGGGGACCCGACTCGCCGGCCGAACAGGCCTGACACCTCCACCTCTGGAACCAGCACGGAGGAGGTGTCAGGAAGGGCGGCACTGATGGACGCCACCCTGATATCGACGTGCGGATCAGCCGCGGAAGATGCGACAGCCACGGTCGTGACCTTGACAGACATGCTCGTCGACTTCGCCTCAACCGGTCAGATCGGGCCTCTTCACTGCGGGATGCCCCTGGCCGAGGCCGAGGACCTCCTTGGCCCCGGGCGTCCGCATCCAGCCATCCAGATGAGCGGCCCGGACATCGATGGCTATCCATATTCTTGGGGTGGCTGGACCTCGTCGTCACCCAGCGGCATGTGAGCGGGATCTGGATCCGGCTCTGGCCAGGCTCAACAATCAAGCTGCCGTCCCCGGTTCCGGCAGGGGCTGAGTCGTTCTCGGCGACCGTGCCTCGGGAGGAATTCGTCGCCGCCCTCGACACCGCGGGGTGCCGACACCGGATCAACAGCGTTCTCACCTTCGGTGAGCAGTCGAGCCTTCGTACCGAGCCCGCTGATGTCTGCGCGGTTTTCAGCCTGCCGGGGAGGAACAACGACGTGCCGCACCGCGATCGGTTCTACCTCGACGTCCTCCACAAGCGCGCCGTGTGACTTGACAGCTTCGGTTCCACAGATGGGCCGGGAAGTGGTGCGTCAAGGAGTGGCGGGGCCGCTGGTGACGGTGGTCCATTGGCCGGCGGCCACCGAGTACACCTTCAGGCGCCGGTTGCGGGTGTCGCCGTACCCGTCGAAGGCGACGTGGCCCGTGACCCCGTCGAAGGGGAGCCGGGCCACGGCCTTTGGCATTTTCGCGCGGGCATCCCGGGGGAGGGTGCCGCCGTTGGCCGTCACAAGGGACTTCACGGCCTCGATGAAGCTCCAGGTCGCGTCGTAGGCGTACGGTCCGTACCAGCCGCCCGCCTCCGGGTACCCCGCCTTGCGGTACCGGGCGAGGAAGTCCACCCCGCCCGCCTGCTGTTCGGCAGGCACGCCGATGTTGACGGCGAGGTCGCCGTCGGCCTTCGGGCCGGACGTGAGGAACTGCTGGTCGAAGATGCCGTCGCCGCCCATCAGGGGGATGCCGACGCCGGCCTGCTTGAGCTGCTTGTGGTGCCCGCGACCCAGTCGGGGCCCAGCGTCAGCACGGGGTCGGTGTTGGCCGGTGAGACGTTGACCAGGTGCGCCTGCTCTTCCCGGCCTGGACGTGGAGGTACCGGAACGGTTTGGTGGAGGTTGCCGACCGAGTGGTTGATGTAGCGGTTGCTCTCGCCGCCATAGGTGTAGGCGCTGGTGCTCATGAATTCCCCCTGGGATTCACTCGCGGTGTCGCGGGTCGAGTCGGCTCGGCTACACGAACACCGTAGGAGTCATAAGCCCAGTTCGGCAACGACATGGAAGTTATTTTCTAGTTTCATGAGCGTCCAAACAGACGACGGCTCGTCAGTCTGTCCACTTGCTGCACCGTCGAGCCGTAGAGGTTGTAGCGGCGCCCGGCCGGGATACGGCGGCAGGCGTCGTTGGGCAGCAGCAAGCCCCCTGGCTCGCCCGCTTTGATGGTGCAACCCTTCCCGCCGTCCTGTGGCGCCCCTGGGCGCCCAGGGGCGCCGCAGTGCTCACTCACGCCGGCGCCGTCACGACACCCTGGCCGCCGACCTCCGCTGAGCACCACGCCACGGTGCGAGCTCCCGCACAGTGCAATGCCGCTGAGGAAGAGCCGGGAAAACGATCGCCCCGTCCTGCGTCGGCATACGGTCCTCGTAGGAAGGCTGCTGCTACCACGACCGCGGGGTAGTCAGTCCCCCACTCGATCCGGGCGGGCGCCGGACGCAGCGCAGCGGCCGCTGTCCGGAGATAGCTCATGAGCTGCTCAGCGCCGCCCCCAGCCCGATCGTCATAGGCGGCCTGAACGCCGGTCAGGACAAGGCCGGGCGCGGAATGAACACCGTGGCGGACCACCACCCAGGACCCAGGCGCCGCGCCCTGCGGGAGCGGAAACACCCCGTCACGCGGCCGGGGGGCCCGCCCGCCCAGCTCCAGCGCGTCGAGCGCCTCGACGGCCGGCATGGCCAGGAAGCCGCCTCCCTCGACGCCGACGCGGTGATCCAGCCGGGACCGGGGCGAGGCGCCCGGCGGGCCAGCACGGTAGTGGCGCAGGCGAGGCACCGTGGTCAGGGCACCCACCGAGCGTGCAGCCTGGGCCAGTTCCTGCGCTGTCTGCTGCGTGCCAGTCTCCATCACTTGACGCGCCGCCTCCAGGATCGGGCCGAACTCCGAGCGATCGAGGGGAAACACGACCAGGAACGCCTCGCTGGACGGCGGCAGCAAGCTGGGCAGCACTCCGCAGGAGCGGGCCCGCAACGCCTGCCGGACCTGCTCCCACGCTTCATCCTCAAGGGCATTCGTGTGCGCCGCCTCCTGCAGCAGCGATGCCGCCGACCGTCGCCGGATGCCCTGCAACGCCTCGTGCTCCTCCACGCCGATCTCGCTCCTGTCCCGGCTGAGTAGTTGGGGGCGGGATTGCCGCGCACCGCCACGGCGAACCCGCCGCCACCGTACGACGCGCGAGCACGATCGTGTCAGGCTCGGCAGACGGGCGGAGTGGCGTGCATGGCCGAGAGTCTGGACTGGGTGGCCCGCGCTCGACGGCGGCCAAGGGGCGGTCCTGCGTAGCCTCCTCACATCGCGAGCCCAGGGCCTGCGTCGAATCGTGGCCGCCCCTGAGCGCGGAGGTCATCGAGAGGCAGCTTGGAGACAGTGCCGTCGCCGTTCTGCGCGGGGCGGCGTCGGCGGTAAGTAGTACGCGCCGGGCGGTCATCACGCTGGCGACCGCCGGGATCCCCGGCGACCCGAGCCGGGCTGTACTGTCCACGACCGACGACGAGATGTTCGCGCCGATCGTCCGCGACGTGCGCATCTACCGTGAGCTGCGCCTGCTGGTCGTCCCGGACGCCGAGGGCCGCGACGGGCGGCTCAATGTGGTCAAGCCGGTTGCGGTGGCGCATCGTTAGGACTTCTCGCTGAACAGGGAACAGGTCAGGCAAGTTGGGTCGTTGGCGTCCGCGCGCAGGGGGCGTCCGCAGCCGCCCTCGCAGGAGGTAAGGGCGATGTCGGTAAAGTCGATGACGCAGGAGAAGCACAAGCGCCGTGGCGTGTCCGGGCTGACGGCGGTGAGTGCGATGACCAGCGCTTCGGCGTCGCAGTCGGGGCATTCATGGACAGCGGTCGCGTCGCCAGCGGACACGAAGGGATCTTTGCCCCGCTTCTGCCAGACGTATTCGGCAGCGGCGTCGCCCGGATCGTCCCAGGTCTTGAGGCAGAAGCGGCATGAGGGCAGGCTGCCCAGGACCAGGGCCAGCTGCGCGCATTCGGGGCAGGCGACCGTGCGCTCCTGTACGTCCTGGAGTCCGGCGCGCACCTCGTTCATGCGCTTGGTGAGGAAGGACTCGATGCGTTGCAGTTGGCCGCGCACCAGATCGAGGGTCCCCTCCACGTCGGCCTTCTGGCTTTGGTCGAGGCCGGGGACGAGGTGGCCAGAGATGAAGGGCAGCAGGAAGTTGAGCACGTCGGCGGTCCGGGCCTCGACGGCGGCGGCCTGGGCGGTCAAGCCGTAGTGCTGGAGGGCGTTGCGGTCACGGGCTAGCTTCTTCACTGCGGTGACGGCCTTGTCCGGCAGGGCGAGGCCGGTGATCCGGGTTAGCCGGGCGAAAGCTTCGTCGGTGCTGCAGCTGTCGAAGTCCGCGCTGTCGAATGCGGACCGGGTCGCCGTCTCCGGCTTCCTGAAGACCAGGGTCCAGTGTTCACGCTGCAGGCGGGCCTTGAGGAGGACCTCGGTGGCAGCCTGAAGATGCAGGACGGCGTACTTCAGGGCGCGAGCGTTTGGTAACTGGCCCGGCAAGGTCGCCAACTGGTCGACTACGTCGACGAGGTAGTCCAGGCCGTTGGCGATTAGGGGATAGCTCAGGTCCGGCCGCTGGCTGTCGCCGTCCGCGGGCTGGGTCCTGCCGGCCATCAGGCCTCCCCCTCTGTCGGGCGGCCGCCCGGAATTATGGCGTCCGCCGGATACCCGGTGCCTGCTGTTTGTCGTGCACCGGACTCATTCTGATTCCGAAGAGGGAGAGCGTACAGAGCGAGAACACCGGCCTGCCCGTCCGGCTCGGACTGTCGGACAGCACCACCATCGAGAGCACTGCAGGTCACGATCCCCTGAGTCCCAATTCCGGGTATCAACGGCAGTTGGCGGTGCGCAAGGCCAGGCCGCACCGTCCAGCACAGCGCTTCACCGTGCTTGGCGCCAGCAACTGGAGGAATCATCGCTGATTTGGGGACCGTGTCCCTCAAGGCTGAGGGCCGCTCTGTTCTGCAAAGCTGATTCATGGGCCGCGGTCTGACCCGACTCGCTGGTGAGCCTTCAACCCCTGCTCGTGATCATCCGCTGCCTAGACTCCGCCTGTGGAAGGGGCGCAGTTCTGGTGGGGAGTCGTGGCTTTCGTACTCGGAGGCGTAGCGACCCAACTGAACGGCTGGAACGACCGCCGGCGCCAGCGCAGGGAGCGGCGGGAAGCTCTCGACAACGCCAAGCGTGAGCGGCGTCAGGATTGATGAAGGCTCCGTATGGGAAGCGGGCGGCCGACCGTGAACGACTTGTGGCTCATGTCCCCGGCCGACTTGGGGCCGTGCATAGGGTGGCGGTGCGGAGGCCAGGCGTGGAACGAGGTAGACCGACCGTCCCGGCTCCCGCCGCACCGGAGGGCTGGGGCGCGTACACGGCGGCGCCGAGGACCCGGGCCCCGAGGACCCGAGTGTCCGGGCCCGTGGCGGTTCAGGCCCCGGCGACCGGTTCGTCGAGGGCCGCGAGGGCGGTGACGGCCTCCGCCTGGCGTGGGTTTCCCAGCGCGGCCAGGGCGTCGCGGGCGGCGAGCAGCGTTTCACGGGCCTCCGCGTGGCGCAGCGCGCCGAGGACGAGGCCCAGGTCGAGCCGCGTCGGCTCGGCCCAGGCGGGCATGCGCAGGGCCTGGAAATGGGCCAGGGCGCTGCGCAGCGGCGCTTCCGCCTCGTGCCGACGGCCCAGGGCGGCCAGGTCATTGCCGATCTGCTGCCGGGCGACGGCGCGGTACGTCGCGATCAGCTCGTCGGGCAGCCCCGGAGGCCCGGCGTCGCAGATCCGCTCGCAGCGGCGGTGGATGCCGAGGGCCTCCGCCGGCCGCCCGGCCTGCCGCAGGTAGCCGCCGAGGGCGTTGAGGAGGGACAGCTCGGCCGGGCGGGCCTGCGGGGAGTCCTGCGCCCCGAAGCTGCGGACGGCCTCACGCATGCGCGCGAGGGCCTCCTCCACCCGGCCCAGCCGGTGCAGGGCCCCCGCGCCGTACCCCAGGGCCCAGCCCGTCTGGAGCCCGTCCTCGCCGTCACGGGCCGCGGCGAGCGCGGCGTCGGCGGTCTCCAGGGCGGCCCGGGGATCGTGCGCGCAGAGGTTGTACGCCCAGGCCAGGTAGTTCAGGTGGACCGCCTCCAGCCGCCTGCTGCCCAGCGCGCGGGCCGCGTCGGCGGAGCGGCGGAACACCTCCACCCACTGCTCCCAGTGCTGGTTGAGGTCGGAGAACCAGTGCATCGCCTCGGCGGTGTCCACGACCTGCCGGTGCAGCCCGGTCTCGTGGGCGCGGCGCAGCGCGGCCAGCCACTGGAAGCGTTCGGCCTCCAGCCAGGCCCGAGCCTCCTGTCGGTCGGCGGGCGCCCCGTCGGGGGCGGGGTCGCCGCGCGGGGCGTCCTGGTGGTGCTCCACGTCGAAGCGCAGTGCGGCCGCGGTGGCCCGGCGTAGCACCCACCGGTCGGCCCGGTCCAGCGCCGCCTCGCGGACCTCGGGTCCGTCCTCCGCCGCCAGCCGCTCGGCGGCGTAGAGCCTGAGCAGGTCGTGGAACCGGTAGCGCTCGCCGACGGGGTCGCTGTGCAGCAGCCCGGCGTCGGTCAGTTCCTCCGCGCAGACGGCCGCGTCGGCGCAGGACAGACCGGCCAGGAGCCCACCGGTCGCGGGGCTGAAATCGGGTCCGGCGGCGAGCGAGGCCCGGCGCAGGAACGCGCGCGCCTCGGGGCGGAGTTGGGCGTACGACAGGGCGAAGGCGGCGCGCACCCCGAGGCTCCCGGCCCGCAGGGTGTCCAGACGGCGGCCCTCGGCGGCGAGTCGGCCGACGAGCTTGCCGAGGCGCTCGTGCGGCCTGCTCAGCAGCCGCTGGCCCACGATCCGCAGGGCGAGCGGCAGGTGTCCGCACAGCTCGGCCAGGTCCCGGGCGGCCTGCGCCTCGGCCCGGACCCGCTCCGGCCCGACGATCCGGGACAGGAGCTCGACGGCTTCCTCACGGCGCAGCAGGGCCAGGTCGACGCGGTGGACCGACTCCAGGCCCGCCAGGGCGTGCCGGCTGGTGACGACCGTCAGCGACGGCCCGGTGCCGGGGAGCAGGGGGCGGACCTGCGACTCGTCGGCCGCGTTGTCGAGCAGCAGGAGCACCCGCCGGTCACGGAGCACGGACCGCCACAGGCCGGACCGGTCGTCCGTGCTGACCGGGATGGCACCGTCGGCGACACCCGCCGCCCGCAGCAGCCTGCCCAGGACGTCGTACGGCGCTACGGGCTCGGGATCCATGCCGTGCAGGTCGACGGCGAACTGCCCGTCGGGGAAACGCGGCACGAGCCGGTGGGCGGCGTGCACCGCCAACGCGGTCTTGCCGAGCCCCGCCTGGCCCACGACGACGCTCACCACCGCACGGGCGGGGCCGGGCCGGTCGGCGAGGTCGCGCAGCCGGGCCAGGGCCGGGCCGCGGGCGGTGAAGTCCTGGATGTCGCGCGGCAGGGCGAGGGCGTGGGGGGCGGCGGCTGCGGAGGCCGTCCGGGGGCGTGGCCGACCCAGCGCGGCGGCCCTCTCCAGCCGCAGGGCGGCGGCCTCGTCCAGCGCGAGCCCCGCGGCCAGTGCCTGCACGGTGCGGCGCTGCGGGCCGCGCGTCCTGCCCCGCTCCATGTCCGCGAGCGCGCGCACGCTCACCCCACAGGCGTGGGCGAGCGCCTCCTGGCTGAGCCCGGCACCGGTCCGCAGCGCGCGTAACTGCTGCCCGAAATCGTCTGCGGCGGGCGTGTCACTGACCACGGTCGATGCCCCCGCTATCGGCTCGTCCGGGTGCGAGCCTCCGGCAGAAGTATCGCGGACGCCACTTCTGCCGGAGGAACCGCCTGGGCCGCCGATGCGGCGAGTGGTCCACTCGAGGCAGGCGAGGGACCGACCACCCCTCTCTTCGCGCACCGCCGCGGCCGTGCGCGAACCACCGACCATCGGGGAATCCCACATGACCGACACCAACCAGCAGTCCGCCGCCGTCTCCAGGCGCACCGTCCTGGCGGCGGGGGCACTGACCGCCGCGACCGTTGCGAGCCAGACCAGGTGGGCGCCCGCCGCCTCGGCCGCCGCCAAGCCCGCCATTTTCTACGCGCCCCACCAGGACGACGATGCGATCGGTCTGGCCGGGTCGATCCTGGAGCACAAGGCGGCCGGCCGGCCCGTCTACCTTGTCCTGGTGACCGATGGCGCCAACCCCGATCTGGCCCAACGGATGAACGCCGACCCGTGCCCGCTGACCACGTGGAGCAGTCCGCACCCCTGCGCGGCAGGCGGACACCACGGCCTGTCCTGGCCGACCGACGGAACCAGCAAGATCGTCGCCGCCCGGACGGCCGAGTTCATGGCCTCCGCCAAGGCACTGGGCGTGGACAAGGTCATCAACTTCAAGATCCCCGACGATGGCTCCGTCGGGGGCTACAACAGGCTCGTGAGCCGCATCACGACCAAGGTGAAGTCCCTCGCGGAGCAGTACCCGGGCGCTTCGCACAAGTTCTCCGCCGGGTGGCTTGACCGCACGGCCGCCCACAAGGCCTCCAGCGACGCGGCCTACCGGCTGATGAACGACGGCACGATCTCCGACGTCCGTTTCAACCACATCTACGCCTACGTCCTCCCCCGGGACGAGCGCGCGGACGGCGCTTCGTACGTGCTGAACATCCCCGGCTCCCACATGGCGATCAAGCGGAACTCGATCTACGCCTACAACACCTGGGCTCCCAGCCGGAATCTGTACGCCCTCGGCTACCACAGCGTCCCGGACTGGCTGGAGAACGCGCACAACGATCCCCGCGAGTTCGTGTGCACGCTGCCGTCCGACTACCGGCCGGGCAAGATCGACTGACCGGCCGTACCCCGGGGCGCGGCCGGCACCTTCCGGCCGGGGTCGCGCGCGGGGGTCGTGTGGCTGCCGGGGTACGCCGCGGCGGCGGTCCCAGGGATGGGGCCGCCGCCGTGAGAGCGTGCTGCGCGCTGGGGTTCGGCTTTGGGGTTCATCTTCAACGTAACGGATCATGGTGGGTGTGACACGCCACCATGAACCCTGGCATCGAAGGACCTGTGCCGTCAGCATCGCGGGTTCACGAGAAGTGGGGCCCGCGGAGCGTTGTCCGCGGGCCCCACGTCTGATTGCTGCTGAAGTTACATAGAGCGGTGGCTCTGGTAGTAGCCGCTGATCTGCTCGTGGTAGCCGGCGTCGCCGGTGTGCTTGTCCTTGTCGAACTCGGGGGAGTCCTTGATCTGTTCCTTGGTGAGGTCGACGTAGATCTTCTGCTCCTCCTGGTCGACCCTGGCCACCGTGCCGGCGGGGAGCAGGACGTGCTTGCCGAAGATCCATACGCCGGTGTCGACGACGAGGTAGGCGGAGTTGACGTCGGCCTTCTTGGGCATCAGTGGGTGGCGCAGGCCTTCGTGGGGCCGGTGGTGGTAGTGCACCAGCCATTCGTCGAGGAGGTCCTGCAGCTGGGGGACGCTGTAGCAGGCCTCGTGCTCGGTGTCGGGGCCGCGGCGGGTTCAGCTCGGTCTTGAACAGGCCGATCGTGGACTCCATCAGGGAGTTGTCGTAGGCGTCGCGGATCGATCCGATCGACGCGGCGATGCCCGCCCGGTCGAGGTGCTCGGCGAGCGCGAACGACGTGTACTGCGACCCGGCATCGCTGTGTTGTATCAACTTGCCTTTCTGGCGCGGGTGTTGGTCTCGGTCGCGCTGCCACGGGGCCATCTCCAGGGCGTCCGGGACAAGGCGGGTCTCCTTCGAGGTGGCTGCTGACCAGCCGACGATGCGGTGGGAGAAGGTGTCCACCGCGAAGGCGACGCAGACGACGCCGGCGAAGGTGGCGACGTGGGTGAAGTCGGCGACCCAACAGCGGTTGGGAGCCGGGGCGACGAAGTCGCGGTCCACGAGGTCGGGGGCCCGCTGAGCTCTCGCGTCGGAGATCGTGGTGATCACCTTCTTGCCGCGGACCGCGCCGGTGGTGCCGAGCTCACGCGTGAGGTGTTCGACGGTGCAGCGGGCCACCGTGACCTCCTGGCGGTTCAGGTGCCGCCAGATTTTCCGGGCGCCGTAGACGCGGTAGTTGGTCTCATAAGCTTGGTTGGATCAGGGTCTTCGACTCGGCGTCGCGGACGGTACGGGCTGCGGGTGCGGCCTGGCGTTTGTGATGGGCGTAGTAGGTGGAGGGGGCGATCTTGCAGTCGTGGTCGGTCAGGACCCGGCAGATCGGCTCGACGCCGCTGAAGCGGCCCTTACCACACAGCCGTCTACGCCACCGACCAGCGCCTGTCCGCCGAGTTCATCGCCGCGTTCCTCAGGGCGGAGGCCGACGCGGCGCGCTGTTCGGGCCCCACCTGCTCGTCGACCTCGGCAACGGGGTCACGTTCGACTACTACGAGAAGCGGGACAAGCCGATCCAGTCGCACATGGAGATCATGACCCGGCCTTACGTCCGGCCCTGGCGGACGGGGGGGCGGTCTCGGCCGGGCGGCTCACCCGGCCGGGACCGCTTCTGGCAGACCGAGCGAGGTGGCGGCGTGACGCCACACGGACGCGAGCGCCCCCTCCAGGGTGACCATGGGATCGCGCAGCATCAGGCGAATGCCGTAACCGTCGCTCAGGGACAGTACGAGCGTGGCGAGTTCGTCCACGTCGGTCGGCGTGAACTCACCCGACTCGATGCCCCGCCGCACCGCGCCGCTCACCCACGCGTGCAGCTCGGCGTACAGGTCCACGGCGAACACCCGGGTCGACTCGTCGCGCAGCGCCCGGACCCACAGCTCCTGCCACAGCCGCCAGTCCTGGTGCAACACGGGGTCGGTCGGCAGCAGGCTGCGCAGGATGCGCGCCAGGACGACCGCCGCCGGTGCCGTCTCCGCGTCGCGCTCCAGGTCCACGGCCGTGCTGGCGAAGGAGTGGGCCATCGCTTCCGTGAACAGCTTCTCGCGCGTGTCAAAGTGGTAGTGCAGCAGCGCGGTCGACACACCGGCCTGCTCCGCGACCATGCGCATGCGGATCTTCTCGAAGCCGATCTCGGCGATGGCCTCGCACGCCGCGGTCAGGATGCGCTCGCGCGTGTCCGCCGTGCGCACTTTGCTGGACACTCTGCGACTCCCCTCGTCCGGCGGTCGTACACCGCCGCCATTGTCCCTCACGTCCGCTCGGCCCGCGCCGCCGCCTCGTGAGCGGATCGCGCCTCGTACGCGTGGAAGCCGCGGCCCGACTTGCGGCCCAATAGACCGGCCTCCACCATCCGGGACAGCAGCGGGGGCGGGGAGTACGTGGGGTCCCGGAACTCGGTGTAGAGCGACTCGGCGATGGCCCGGGTGGTGTCCAGACCGATGAGGTCTGTCAGCGCCAGCGGCCCGAGGGGGTGCGCACAGCCGAGGACCATGCCGCGGTCGACGTCCTCGACGCTCGCGACGCCCGACTCGACCATGCGGATCGCGGCCAGCAGGTACGGGACGAGCAGCGCGTTCACCACGAAGCCCGCCCGGTCCCGGGTGCGGATGACTTCCTTGCCGAGCGTGCCCGTCACGAAGGCCTCGGCCCGGTCCGCGGTGTCGGCCGAGGTGAGCAGCGACGGGACGAGTTCGACCAGCCGCAGCACCGGCACCGGGTTGAAGAAGTGGACGCCGAGGACCCGCTCGGGCCGGCCCGTCGCCGCGGCGAGCTGCACGACCGGGATCGACGAGGTGTTGGTCGCGAGGACGGCGCGTTCGCCGGTGACGACCGTATCGAGCCGGGTGAACACGTCGAGCTTGAGCCGCTCGTCCTCCGCCACCGCCTCGATCACCAGATCCCGGTCGTGCAGGGCCTCGAACTGGTCGGCCACGGTGATCAGCACGGCGGCGGCCTCGCGCCGTTCGGCCGTGAGCCTGCCGTGCGCGACGGCCTTGTCGAGGGAGTGGCCGATGCGCCGCAGGCCCGCGCGGGCCGCTTCGGCGTCGCGTTCCACGACCGTTACCGGCAGGCCGGCGCGCGCGCAGACCTCGGCGATGCCGGCCCCCATCAGGCCGCAGCCGACGACCCCCACGCGTTCGATGTCGGTCATCCGTTGTCCTCTCTGCGTCGAAGGTCCCCGGCGTCCCCGGCATCGGGGAAGCCGGGGACGCATCACGGTCCGTGGGGGCAGGGGCGGGCGGCCGCCCCTGCCGGTGTCATCGGGCGACGGGCAGGTCCAGCACCCCCGGGCCGCGCTTGATGAGCTCGTTGGCGATGATCAGCCGCTGGATCTCGGAGGTGCCCTCCCAGATCCGGTCCACGCGCAGCTCCCGGTAGAGCCGCTCCACGGCGTACGCACGGTCGTAGCCCCGCCCGCCGTGTATCTGCAGGCACCGGTCGATCACCCGGCCCGAGGCCTCGCTGGCGGCGAGCTTGGCGATGGAGGCCTTGGCGTGCAGGGTCTTGCGGTCCTCCGCACCCGCCTGATCCACCTCCCAGGCCACCTGGTGGGTGTAGGCGCGGTTGACGGCGATGTCCACGGCGCAGTCCGCGAGCATGCCCTGGACCAGCTGGTACGTGGCGATCGGCGCGCCGAACTGCTCGCGCTCCACGGCCCAGTCACGGGACAGTTCCAGGGCCCGCTCGGCCGCGCCGGTGGTACGGGCCGCGATCATCAGGCGCTCCTCGGTGAACCAGGAGCGGGTGATGTCGTATCCCTCGCCGATGCCGCCGAGCACGGCGTCCTCGTCGACCTGGACGTCGGTGAAGGTGAACTCGGGGTGCTCGTAGACGAAGGTGTGCATGAAGCGCGGCACGCGCGTCATCTCGATGCCCGGGGTGTCCTTGTCGACCAGAAACAGCGTCGGTGCGCGCTCCGGACCCGTCGCCGCGAGGACGATCATGAAGTCGGCGTGGTCGCCGACCGTCACGAACCACTTCTCCCCGTTGAGCACCCACCCCCGGTCGTTCTTCGTCGCCGAGGTGGCGATGTTCTGCGGGTCCGACCCGGCGCCGCGCTCGGTGACCGCGTAGCAGTCCCGGCGCTCACCCCTGATGACCGGGACCAGGAAACGCTCGCGCTGCTCGGGCGTGCAGAACTGCAGCGCGTTCGCGGGCCGCCACACCATGTCCCACAGGGCGCCTGTCAGTCGGCCCAACTCCTCCTGGACGGTGACCTGTTCGGCGATGGTGAGGCCCGCGCCGCCCCATTCGGCAGGCATGTTGACGGCCTGGAGGCCCGCGTCCAGGACCGCGTCGCGGATCTCGGTGTGCGCGCTCGCGGGCAGCCCGTTGTCCTCCTCGCACCGGTTCTCGTAGGCGGCGATGAAGTCGGTGAGGGCACGCGCGTCGGCCTTGAGCTGTGCCTGGCGCGGGGTGAGGCGGAAGTCCATGGAAGTCCTCGCTGTGTGGTGGTCTGGCGTGGGCGGGGTCAGTGCCTGGGGAGAGCCAGCGCGCCGGTGCCGCGCTTGATGAGCTCGTTGGCGATGATCAGCCGCTGGATCTCGGAGGTGCCCTCCCAGATCCGGTCGACGCGCAGCTCCCGGTAGATGCGCTCGACGGGGTAGGAGCGGTCGTAGCCGCGGCCGCCGAAGATCTGCAGGCACCGGTCGGCGACCCGGCCGGCCGCCTCGCTGGCGGCGAGCTTGGCGGTGGAGGCTTTGGCGTGCAGGGTCTTGCGGTCGGTGTGCGGCTGGTCGGCCTCCCAGGCGACCTGGTGGGTGTAGGCGCGGTTGACGGCGATGTCCACGGCGCAGTCCGCGAGCATGCCCTGGATCAGCTGGTAACCGGCGATGGGGGCGCCGAACTGCTCGCGCTCCACGGCCCAGTCACGGGCCAGCTGGAGGGCCCGCTCCGCGGCGCCGACGGTGCGTGCCGCGATCATCAGGCGCTCGTCGGTGAACCACTCCTTGGTCAGTTCGTAGCCGTTGCCGACGCCGCCGAGCACGTCCTCGTCGGCCACGAAGACGTCGGTGAAGGTGAACTCGGGATGCCCGTTGACGGCGGAGTGCATGAAACGCGGCACGCGGGTCATCTCGACGCCGGGAGCGGCCTTGTCCACGAAGAACAGCGTGGGCAGCCGCTCGGGGCCCGCGTCCGCCTGCACCAGCAGGAAGTCGGCGATGTCGCCGCAGGTGACGAACCACTTCTCGCCGTTCAGCAGCCAGCCGCCCTCGGTGCGCGTGGCCGTGGAGGTGCCGGAGGACGGGTCGGATCCGGCGCCCGGCTCGGTGACGGCGAACGCGTCGAACCTCTCCCCGCGGATCACGGGCAGCAGGTACTTCTCGCGCTGCCGTTCGTCGCCCTGGGCCAGGACGTTCGCAGGCCGCCAGGGAATGTCCCACAGGCAGTTGGTGGCCTTGCCGAACTCCTCCTCGACGATGACCTGGTCGAGCAGGCTGAGCCCGGCGCCGCCCCATGCGGCGGGCATGTTGATGGCGTAGACGCCGGCGTCCATCGCGGCCCGGGTCAGTTCGGTGACCAGCTCCTGCGGCAGGGGACCGCCGGCCTGCTCGGACTGGTCCTCGTAGCGCATCAGCAGCCGGGCGTAGTCGGCCGCGCGCCGCTTCAGGTCGGACTGTTCGGGTGTGTAGCGCATGTCCATGGTGACCACCTCTTCGGTCGGGGGAGGGCGGGGGTGGGCGGGGCGCCCGGGCGGTACGGGTGTCGCGCGGGCGGGTACGGGGGGTGTCGCTCAGTCGAGGACGGCGCGCGAGTCCAGGGCGAGCGCACCACGGGGGCCGACGAGGAGCGGGTTCACCTCCAGCTCGGCGATCTCCGGGTGGGCGGCGGCGAACGCGGTGATCGTCTCGATGGCCGCGGCGGCCGCGGCGACGTCGACGGGGGGCCGGCCGCGCACCCCGTCGAGCAGTGCGGCGGTGCGCAGTGCGCGCAGCAGGTCCAGTGCGCGGCCGGCGGTCACCGGCGCCAGGGTGAAGGCGACGTCGCGCAGCGACTCGGCGAGCACCCCGCCCAGGCCCACCATGGCGACCGGGCCGAACCGCGGATCGCGGTTGACGCCGACGATCAGCTCGATGCCGTCGGACAGGTCCGCCATGGCCTCCACGGAGTAGGCGGGCGCGCCGAGCCGGGCGTGCATCTCGCGGAAGGCGGCCAGCACCTCGTCGGTCCCGGCCAGACCGAGGGCCACACCGCCCGCGTCCGACTTGTGCAGCAGGTGCAGGGCCTTGAGCACGTACGGGCCGGGGAACCCGGCGACGGCGGCGAGCAGTTCTGACTCGTCGTGGACCTCCCGGGCGGTGGGGAAGGCGAGGCCGGCCGCTTCGAGGGCCGCGCGGATCCGCGTGTACCCGGTCTCCTCCATCGGCGCGGCGGGCAGGGGGAGGGGGACGATGCCGGGCGCGGTACGGCCGGCCACCGTGGCGGCGAGGGCACGCGCGGCGTCCTCGGTAGCGTCGAAGACGGGGATGCCGGCGGCCGCGAGGGTGCGGCAGCTGGGGGAGCCGGGATACATCGACTGCACCACCAGCGGTTTGGCGGTGGCGCTGTGCCGGGCGGCGATGAGCCGTGCCGCCTCCCGCTCCCCGTCCGCCAGCGCCGTACCGCCGCCGCCGAGACCGCCCTCGGAGGCCGCGTAGCCGCCGAAGTAGCCGGTCATCAGCACGGCGTCGACCTCCTCGGCCGCGAGCAGCGCCTCGACGGTCGCCGCGTACGAACCGGGGTCCTGCTCGCCCATGCCCGCCAGGTCCACGGGGTTGGCGACGGCCGACTGCTCCCACAGCACCTCGCGCAGCCGCTCCCGGGCCGGCGCGCCGAACTCCGGCACCGAGAGTCCCGCGGCCTCCACGGCGTCGGCGGCGATCACGCCGTGGCCCCCGCCGTCGGTGAGGACGGCGACCCGGCGGCCGGCACCGCGGCGCGGTCCGGCCGACGCGGCGAGCACGACGGTGAGTTCGCGCGGGGTGGCGACCAGTTCCACCCCGGCGTCCCGGCAGGCCGCCGTCACCACGTCGGCCGAGGTGGTCAGCGCCCCGGTGTGGGACTGCGCGCTGCGCGCCGAGGCGTCGCCGCGCCCGGCGGTGAGCAGCACCACCGGCTTGCCGGCCACGGCCGCCGCCTCGGCGAAGGCACGTCCGTCCGCGAAGTCCTCGGCATAGACCGCGATCGCCCGGGTGTCCTCGTGCCGGGCGCAGTCCGCGAGCAGGTCGACGAGGGTGACGTCGGCCTGGTTGCCCAGCGACACGAACCGGGAGAAGCCGAGGCCGTGCGGGGCGAAGCGCAGCTGGAGTTCGAGGGCGAGGTTGCCGCTCTGGCTCAGGAGCGCCACGCCGCCGGGCGTGAAGGTGTCGGAGGCCAGGAAGAGGTCCGTCGTGTTGTCGGCGATCCCCAGGCAGTTGGGGCCGACCATGACGGCTCCCGCGGCCCGCACCCGTTCGGCGACGGCCTGCTGGCGTGCGCGGCCGGCGGCGCCGGTCTCCGCGAAGCCGGCGGTGATCGCGACGATCGCGCGTGCCCCGCACTCCAGGGCCTCGTCGACGGCCGCCTCGAACCCGGCGGCGGGCACGCAGACCACGGCCAGGTCGACCGGTTCGCCGATCGCGCTCAGGCTCGGTGCGGCGGTGCGGCCGAGCACCGTAGCGCCCCGTCGGTTGACCAGATGGACGGGACGGCGACCGTTCGCGCGGACGGCCTGGGCGGCTATGGCGTGGCCGTACTTGGCGGGGTCGTCGCTGGCGCCGACCACGGCGACGGAGACCGGGTCGAAGAGGGCCGAGAGGTCACGTCCCATGTCACTTCACCAGCCGCAGCGCGGAGTTGGGGCAGGCGGCGACGGCGGCCACGGCGGCGTCCTCGCCGCCCGGCGGCACGGACGTCTCGATCAGTTGCGCGTAACCGAAGTCGTCGAGGTCGATCAGCTCGGGCGCGGGTTCGCGGCACAGGCCGTAGCCCTGGCAGAGAGTGGCGTCCAGCAGCAGTTTCATTGCGGCCCTTTCTGGGAGGGGAGCGGAGCGAGGGGGGCGGGGGAGGGTGTGTCAGGGCACGGCCACCAGGAATCGGCGTCCGTCCTCGGGGGCCGCCGCGCCGGCGCAGCCGGGACAGTCGCGGTGTTCGTCGAGACGGTCGGGGAAATGAGTGAGGAGGCTGGCGGCGATCCGCGCGGCGGCGTCCAGGAGCCCGCAGGCCCCGCGTCCGGGCAGCTGCCCGGACCAGCGCCGCAGCCTGTCCGCGGTGCCCGGGTCGGCCGTGCCGCGGGCGACGGAGGACAGGCCCCCGGCGAGCGCCCCGGTGCCGGAGACGCACACCCCGCACTGCCGGGCGCTCTGGGCGGCGAGATAGGCGGTCGCCTCGCTCGCGACGCCGACCGGACAGTCCCCGGGGTGCAGGAAGTACAGGGCCCCGCAGCCGAGTGCGCCACCGGCGGCGCGCAGCCCCTCCAGGTCGAGCGGCAGGTCCGCCCAGCCCGCGCCGTGCAGTCCGCCGAACAGTCCCCCCAGCAGAACGGCCTCGGCCTTGCCGTGCCCCCAGGCGTCGGCGAGGGTGTCCAGGCGGGTACCGGCGGGGACCTCGGCCAGGGCCGATCGGCCGTCGGACCCGGACAGGGTGACCAGATGGGCGCCGGCGACCTCGGCGGCGGCCTCGGGCCGGGAGTGCAGCAGTGCGACGCGGGCCAGTGTCTCCACGTTGGCGACCAGGGTCGGTGCCCCGCCGACGCCGCGTTCGAAGGGGCGCGGGGGTTTGGCCGTAGGCAGCGCCGGACCGCCGTCGATCCGCCGTACGACCGCGCTCTCCTCCCCGGCGACGTAGGAGTGGGGCGTGCGTACGACGTCCACCCGCAGGCCGGCGGGCCGCTCGGCGAGGGCCCGCAGCACGGCCTGCTCGGCCCGGGCGTCGGAGAGGTAGACGATGCCGCGCCCGGCACCGGTCACGGCGGCCGCCAGGCGCAGGCCGTCCAGCACCAGGTGCGGCCGGTATCGCAGCAGCCAGCGGTCCTTCACGGAGCCCGGCTCGCCCTCCTCGCCGTTGGCCACGACGACAGGCGTGCCGGGAGCGTCGCGGACGGCGCGCAGCTTGACGGCCGCGGGGAATCCGGCGCCACCCCGGCCGCGCAGCCCCGCCGCGCCGATCCGGTCGAGCAGCGTGCCGGGAGCGGACATTGGCGCGTACCCGCCGGCGGCGAGGTAGCGGGAGGAGTCCTCGTACGAGGAAGGGCCCGCGGCGCTGCCGGGCGGGGGGGCGAGCAGCCCGTGCCGCCCTTCGGGGAGTAGGGAGAATACGCCGGTCATATGGTGCTCCGGTGCTCGCCGCGGCGGGATCTCAGGCGGTCCACCGCGTGTTCCAGGGCCTGCCGCTGGGCTGTGGTCCGGTCGTAGCCGGAGCCGGGCAGGCCGATCAGCATCCGGTGGTGGTCGAGGACTACCTCACCGGCCAGCAGCGCCGGTCCGGGGCCGGCCGGCCCCGGCTCCTCGGCGGCGGCCACCACCAGGTCGGTCACCTCGCCCAGGTAGCGCAGCCAGCTTCGCTGCGTGCCGCGTAGCACCAGCCGCTCGACGTGCCGTCTCTCCTCGGCCGCGAGGGCCGACGGGGGCCGGCCGGCCGCCGGGGCCCGCAGGGCGGCCACGGCCGAGGGCAGTTCCTGTTCGGGCTCCGGTGTGAGACCGAGCCATGCCAGATGTCGGCGAGCGCTCATGTGCGTGCCTCCGGGGGCGCTCCCCGCTCCCGGCGGGGGAGCGGGGTGGCGCGGCGACGGCGTGACGGGGGATGCTCCGCCGCTCGCTGTGCGTGGCGGGGAGCCGTGCGGAGTACCGGCCGGGGGCCGTGTACCGCGTGACGTGCGGCTGTCCTGATCGGGAGGGCTGGGCTGCGCGGATCGGTGGTTCGCGGGCGGCCGGGACGACCCACCGATGTCCTTGCGGGGTCGGCCCGTCCGCCCGCAGCGAGACTAACTAACTAATTAGTCAGCCCACAAGCCTTGACTTGCCACCGCGCCGGTCCCAGTCTGACTAACCAATTAGTCAGCCGGATTCCGCGGATCCCCATGGGGAACCCGCGGCCCATCCCGGTCACAGCCTCACCGCCCATCGCCGCCCCGCGCGGCGCGGAGGAGGACTTCAACATGAACCCCTCGACCACCCGGACGGCCACCGCGCCGCCCGGTCCGCCGAGCGAGACCCCCGATCACCCCGGCGAGGCTCTGCCTGCCCGTTACTACACGGATCCGGCCGTCGCGGCCGCGGAGACCGAACGCGTCTTCGCCAAGTCTTGGCAGCTCGTCTGCCACGAGTCCGACCTCCCCGGCCCGGGCGCCCGGCTGACCGCCACCGCCGCCGGCCGGGAGGTCCTGGTCGTGCGCACCGAGGACGGCGGCCTCGCCGCCCACCTCAACGTCTGCCGCCACCGCGGAACCCGCCTGGTCACCGGCCCGGAGCCGGAGGGCAAGGCGATCCGCTGCCCGTACCACGGCTGGACCTACAAACTCGACGGACGCCTCGTCGGCGCCCCCGAGGCGCGCCGGATCCCCTGCCTGGACAAGCCCCGGCTCGGACTGCACCCGGTCAACGTGGAGTCCTTCCTCGGCTTCGTCTTCGTCAACCTCGACCTGGAGGCCACCCCGCTCGCCGAGACCTGCGCCGGGCTCGCCGAGGCCGTCGGCCACTACGCGGGACCCGGCCTCACACCGGTCGGCAAGCACCGCATCCACGACGTCACCGCCGGCGAACAGCAGAACGCCAACTGGAAGGTGATCGTCGACAACTACCTGGAGGGCTACCACGTCCCCGTCGCCCACCCCGCGCTGATGCGACTGCTCGACTACCAGGCGTACACGGTGGACGTCCAGGAGCACTACGTCCTGTTCGAGTCACCGCTGCGGGACAAGCCCTCCTCGAACTGGACGGAACGCCTCTACCAGCGGCTCGCCACCCCGATGCCGGGGCTGACCGAGGCCGACCGGCGGGTCTGGCGCTACGCCGTGATCTACCCCAACACGCTCATCGACTTCTACCCTGACCACGTGCTCGCGTGGACCGCCCTCCCCACCGCCCAGGACCGGGCGGCGATCCCGGGCGCCTTCTACACCCGGCACGGGGAGAGCCTGCGCACCAGGATCGCCCGGCGGCTCAACATCCACATCGGCTGGGTCACCAACGACGAGGACGCCGAGCTGGTCGAACGCGTACAGGCCGGCCTGTCCACGCCCGGGTTCGAGCCCGGCCCGCTCTCGCACCGCGAGGCCGCAGTCGGCTGGTTCGCCCGCCGGATCCGCCGCGACCTCGAGGAGGACGGCCGATGACGCCCCGCCGTCCCGCGGCCGGGCCCCACCGGCGCGTCGCACTCCTCCCGGCCGGCTTACCCCGGCACCGCTGACGCACGTCCGTACCCCTTTCCAGACCGGTCCTCACTACGGAGTCACAGGGCCTCCGTGAGCCGACCAGCCGGTCCCGCCCTGGACTGCCGTGCCGTTCCTCGACGGAGAGGACACTCCATGTCCCCCGAGGTACCACCACCGACCCGACGCGCCCTGCTGCGGGCAGGCGCCGGCGGCCTGCTGGGCGCCGCGGTCGCAGGCTGCGGGTTCATGCCCGCCAGAACACCCGACGACAAGGACCTGGCCCCGGTCCGCGCACGCGTCGACGGCGATCTCGTCTACTTCAACTGGGCCGACTACGTCGACCCGTCCGTCTTCAAGGGGTTCGAGAAGGAGTACGGCGTCAGCGTCGTCCAGTCGAACTTCGACTCGATGGAAGGCATGGCCGCCAAGCTCAACGCGGGCAACCGCTACGACATCATCTTCCCCAGCGCCAAATGGGCCCAGCGCCTCGCCCGCGGCGGCCGGCTGCGCCGGATCGACCACACACAGCTCAGCCACGCCAAGGACGTGTTCGGCGCCCACTCCTACTTCGCCGACCCCTGGTACGACCCCAGCTCCGCGCACACCGTCCCCTTCACCGCCTACAAGACCGGCATCGGCTGGCGGCGCGACCGGATCGGCGAGCTGACCGGATCCTGGAAGGACCTGTGGAGTCAGAGGGCCAGGGGCAAGGTCTTCCTGCTGGACGACCGTGACGAGGTCCTCGGCATGGGAGCCCTGGAACTCGGCCTCGACGTCAGCACCGGCGACCCGGGCGACCTCGACCGCATCACCGACCTGCTGAGCACCCTGCGCCCACGGCTGCGCGGCTTCTCCAGCGACAGCTACAACAACCTGCTCAACGGAAACGCCGTCATCACCCAGGCCTGGAGCGGCGACATGGCCGCCATGCTCAACCAGGCCAAGGACCCCTCCGTGTTCGGCTTCCAGGCGCCCAAGGAGGGGACACCGATCAACTCCGACTGCTACGCCATCCCCTGGAACGCCCCGCACCCCGGCACCGCGATGCTGTTCATCGACTACATGCTCCGGCCGGAGACCGTGAAGAAGAACATCGAGTACATCGGCTACCCCATGCCGGTGGCCGGCTCCGAGAAGATCTACGCCGAACTCGTCAAACCCTTCCCCGAGTGCCTCGTCACCGAGGCCGACCTCAAGGCCGACCTGTTCTTCCGCAACGGCAGCAACGCGGCCGAGGACGCGCGCGACACCGCCTGGACCCATGTGAAGGCGGGCTGAGACATGACACCGACGCCTCCCCCCTCGCGCCCCCGCCGCGGCCCGGACGCCACCGGCACCCGCATGTGGACCTGGTTCATGCTCCCCGGCACCCTGTGGATGACCGGGTTCCTGATCGCCTCCCTGGTGCTGGTCGCCGTCCTCACCGTCGGCACCACCGACGAACTCGGCAACCCCCGCTTCGGGTTCGACCTCTCCAGCATCCGCGCCCTGGCCGACCCCGCCTACACCGAGGTACTGGCACGCTCCCTCGGCTACGCTCTGCTGACCTGCGTGATCTGCCTGCTGATCGCCTACCCGGTGGCGTACACCATCGCCCTGCACGGCGGCCGCTGGAAACACGCGCTCATCGCCGCGATCGTCGTGCCGTTCTTCGCCAACTACCTCGTGCGCATGTACGGCTGGTCGGTGGTCCTGTCCGACGACGGACCGCTGCTGCGGGCCCTGCGCGCCGTGGGACTGGCCGACGGCGACACGAAGATCCTCAACACCGGCGTCGGCGTGATCGCGGGACTCGTCTACGGATTCGTCGTCTTCATGATCATCCCGCTGTACGCGGCCCTGGAGCGGCTCGACGTCTCCCTCATCGAGGCCGGCCGCGACCTCTACGGCGGCCCCGTGCGGACCTTCCTCCACGTCACCCTGCCCGCCACCCGGCAGGGCGCGGCGGCCGGACTGGTCCTCGTCTTCCTGCCCGCCATGGGCGACTTCGTCAGCGCGCAACTGATGGGCGGACCGGACCAGATCATGATCGGCAACCTCATCCAGGACAAGTTCTTCCAGGGCCAGAACTGGCCGCTCGGATCCGCGCTCACCATGCTGCTCATGCTCGTCCTGCTGGTCGGGATGCTCGGCTACCTCAGGCGCACCCGCAAGGACGAGGCGGAGGCCCGCCGATGACCCAGCTCAGCCCGCCCGCCACCACCGCGGCCCCCGCACCCGACCGGCCCGCCGCGCGCACCCGCACCCGGCGCGGCCGCGCCGACCGCAAGCCCCGCGTCCTCATCGCCGTCACCGCCCTCTTCTTCGCGCTGCTCTACCTGCCCATCGCCGTGGTGACGCTGTTCTCCTTCAACTCCCAGAAGTCCCTCACCGTCTTCAGCGGGTTCAGCCTGCGCTGGTACCGCGCCTTCGTCCACGACGACGTCCTGATCTCCTCGCTGGGCACGAGCCTGCGCATCTCCCTGGTGGCGACGGCTGGCTCGATCGTCCTCGGCGTCGCCCTGGCAATCGGACTGGTCCGCTGCCGCACCCGGCTCGGCTCACTGGCCGGCCTGGTCATGCTCGTACCGCTCATCACCCCCGAGATCGTCACCGGCGTCGCGTCGATGCTCCTGTTCAAGGGCCTGGGCGTGACCCTGTCCACCGGCACGGTGATGATCTCGGAGATCACCTTCTCCATCTCCTACGTCACCGTGATCCTCCGCTCCCGGGTCGCGGCCCTGAACCCCGAGGTGGAGGAGGCCGCGATGGACCTCGGGGCCACCCGCTGGCAGGCGGTCCGCCTGGTTACCCTGCCCGCCCTGCTGCCCGCGGTGCTCGCCAGCGCCGTACTGATCTTCGCGCTCGTCTTCGACGACTTCGTCCTCGCCTACTTCACCACCGGCGTCGACCCCCAGCCGCTGTCGGTGCGGATCTACTCGGCGATCCGCTTCGGGGTGCAGCCCACCATCAACGCCGTCGGCACGCTGATGCTCGCCGGATCCATCGGCCTGATCGCCCTGGCCCTCTTCATTCCGCGCCTGTTCGGCCGCCGCGGCGGCCTCGACATCCTCTCCGGGAGCTGACCATGGACGAGACCCACGCCGTCCGCCTCACCGGCGTCTCCAAGCGGTTCGCGGACACCTACGCCGTCCGCGACCTGAACCTCGACATCGAGGCCGGCCTCTTCTTCTCCCTGCTCGGCCCCTCCGGCTGCGGCAAGACCACCTCACTGCGCATGATCGGCGGCTTCACCGACCCCACGGAGGGATCGGTGCTGCTCGCCGGCGAAGACGTGACCGCGCTGCCGCCGAACAAACGCAACGTCAACACCGTCTTCCAGAGCTACGCCCTGTTCGACCACCTCAGCATCGCCGACAACGTCGCCTTCGGCCTCAAGCGCAAAGGCGTCGAGAAGGCGGAGATCCGGCGCCGCGTCGGCGAGATGCTGGAACTGGTCCAGCTCGACGGCTTCGCCGGGCGCAAGCCCCGCACCCTCTCCGGCGGCCAGCGCCAGCGCGTCGCCCTCGCCCGCGCCCTGGTCAACCGGCCGGCCGTCCTCCTGCTCGACGAACCCCTCGCAGCCCTCGACCTCAAGCTGCGCCGCCAGATGCAGGTGGAACTCAAGCAGATCCAGCGCGAGGTCGGCATCACCTTCGTCTTCGTCACCCACGACCAGGACGAGGCACTGACCATGTCGGACCGGATCTGTGTCATGAACGAGGGCCGCGTCGAGCAGTGCGGCACCCCCGAGGACGTGTACGAGCACCCCGCCAGCCGCTTCGTCGCCTCCTTCATGGGCACCTCCAACCTGATGACCGGCACCTACCGCGGCGGCGAGGTCACCCTCGACCAGGGACCCGCCCTGCCCGTCGGCCCCCGATCCGCCATCGCCGACGGCACCTCGGTCAGTGTCTCCGTACGCCCCGAGAAGGTCTGGCTGTCCGACTTCGAACCGGGCATGTCGGTGCTGCGCGGAGTCATCCGCGAGACCGTCTACTGCGGCCCCACCACCACCTATCTGATCGAACTCGCGCCCGGCGTCACCCTGTCCGTGCTGGAGCAGAACACGGCGCGCGCCCGCATGGAGGACCGCTGGAGCGGCGGCGAGACGGTCGAGTTCGGCTGGCGGCCCGAGCACTGCCTCGTCCTCGCCTGACCGCCCCCACCCGATCTGAAAGCGAAACCGATGCATCACGACGTGATCGTTCTCGGTGCCGGGCTGGCCGGGCTCGCCGCCGCCCGGGACCTGGCCGCCGCCGGCACCGACGTACTCGTCCTGGAGGCCAGGGACCGGGTCGGCGGCCGGGTCGAACAGGCCCGCCTCCCCGACGGCCGTACCGTCCAGCTCGGCGGCGAGGTCGTCGGCCGCGCCCACACCGCCTACCTCGACCTCGCCGCGGAACTGGGACTGAAGCTGGTGCCCAGCTACGTGGCCGAGCCCGGCCGGATGGTCCGCGCCACGCCGGAGGGCAGCTCCGCCGGTGAACCGCCGCACTGGTTCGGCGACGGCGACGCGGCCCTCCACACCCGGCTCGGCGCCGAGTTCGCCGCCCTGGCCGCCACCGTCGACCCCGGCGACCCCTGGTCGCACCCGGACGCGGCCGCCCTGGACCGGCTGTCCGTGGGCGCCTGGCTGCGCTCCCGGCACGCCACCCCCGCCGTCGTCCGCCTGTGGGAGATCGGCCAGCTGGCCCTCGCCGCAGGCTCCTACGAGCGAATCTCCCTGCTGGCCGCACTGCGCAAGAGCGCCGCCGTCCCCGCGTCCGGCCCGGGCGACTACGACTACGACGACTGGGAAGGGCTGCGGCTCGCCGAGGGCTCGGCGACCCTGGCCGAGGTGATGGGCCGCGAACTCGGCCCGCGCGTCCGCCTCGGCTCACCCGTCGCCGCCCTCGACGTACGCCCCGGCCGCTGCACCGTCCGCCTCGTCACAGGCGAGGTCCTCACCGCCGGGGCCGTGGTGAGCGCCCTGCCCGTGGGACCGCTGCGGACCGTCGCCGTCAGCGGCGTGAGCGAGGCGCGCCTCGCCTCCCTGCACCGGCAACGGCAGGCGACGGCGGCCAAGTTCGCCGCCGTCTACGACCATCCCTTCTGGCGCGCGGACGATCTGAACGGCCTCTCCGAGTCCGAGGGCGTCCTCGGCAGCACCTGGCCCCAGAACGAAGGCATCCTGTCCGCACTGGTCCCGCCGGAGCGCTACGGCGTCCTGCTGGGCACCCCACCCCAGCTGCGCACCCCCGAACTGCTCGCCGAGATCGCCGGCCTGTACGGCGACGAGGCCCGCCGACCGCTCGCCTGCTACCTGCGGCTGTGGGGCAGCGACCCCTGGACACAGGGCTACGTCACCCAGTGGCCGCCGGGCGAGGTGATGGCCGTGGGGCCGTCGCACGGCACCCACGAACCCCCGTTCTACGTCTGCGGATCCGACCAGTGGGTCGCCGGATACATGGAAGGCGCCGTCCGCACCGGCCGCGCCGCAGCGAAGGAGGCACTGCTCCGTGGATGACAACGCCCGCCCGGCAACCGTCCTCAACCACATCGGCGGCAAGGAGACACCCGCCGCATCGGGCGCCACCCTGCGCCTGATCGACCCGGCCACCGGACGCCTCCACGGCACCGCTCCGCTCTCCGGCACCGACGACGTCGACAACGCCTGCCGCGCGGCCGAGAACGCCCAGCACGTGTGGTCGGCCACCACCCCGCAGCAGCGCCAGGGCGCGCTGCTGCGCATCGCCGACGCGCTGGAGCGGAACGCCGACGCCGTGGCGAGCGCCGAGATCGCCGACACCGGCAAACCCCGTGCCCTCTTCCTCGCCGACGAACTGCCCGCGATCGCCGACGTGCTGCGCTACTTCGCCGGCGCCGCGCGCAACCTGCCCGGCGCCGCGGCCGCCGAGTACACCCTGGGCCGCACCTCCGTGCTGCGCCGGGAACCCATCGGCGTCTGCGCGCAGATCACCCCGTGGAACTACCCACTGATGATGGCCGTGTGGAAGATCGCCCCCGCGCTCGCCGCCGGCAACACCGTCGTCCTCAAACCGTCCGACAGCACGCCATCCTCCGCCACGCTCCTGGCCCGGCTGGCCGCCGAGCACCTGCCGCCCGGCGTGCTCAACGTCGTCTGCGGCGACCGTGACACCGGCCGCCTGCTGGTCGCCCATCCCGCCGTGCGGCTCGTCGCCCTCACCGGGAGCGTCCGCGCCGGACAGCAGATCGCCGCGGCCGCGGCCGCCGACCTCAAACGGCTCCACCTGGAGCTCGGCGGCAACGCGCCCGTGCTGATCCACGAGGACGCCGACCTGGACGACGCCGTAGGACAGCTGTCGTCGCTGGCCTTCTACAACGCCGGCCAGGACTGCACCGCCGCCACCAGATTCCTGGTCCACCACCGGATCCACGACGCCTTCCTCGACGCCTTCGCCGAACGGGCCGCCCAGCAGGTCCCCGGCGGCCCCGACGACCCGGACGCCGACTTCGGCCCGCTCAACAACGCGGCCCAGCTCGCCTCCGTACACCGTCTGCTGGAGACCCTGCCCGACCATGCCGAGGTCGTCACGGGAGGCGTGCAGCTGGACCGGCCCGGGTACTTCCACCAGGCCACGGTGGTCGCGGGGGTGCGCCAGGACGACGAGATCGTGCAGAGCGAGGTGTTCGGTCCGGTCGTGACGGTCCAGCCCTTCACCGACGAGTCCGAGGCCTTCGAACTGGCCAACGCCGTACCGCAGGGACTCGCCGCCAGCGTCTGGACACGCGATCACGACCGGGCCATGCGCGCGAGCCGCGCCCTGAGCACCGGGATCGTCTGGGTTAATACCCACGGCACCACGGTGTCGGAGATGCCGCACGGAGGCGTACGGCACTCCGGTCACGGCAGCGATCTGTCGCTCACCGGGCTGCTCGACTACATGCAGGTCAAGCACGTCATGCTGTGACGGGCCGCCCTCGCCCGTCGTCGCCCGACCGGTTCGCGTGGCGCCGCCGGCTCTTGCCGGCGGTGTCCAGCAGCTCGCCCGGGTGAGCGTCACGGTTGCCACGACGCGGGCCCAGCGCGGTCCGCCGCGCGCGGCCCAGAAGACACAGACACATACGCCCACGACGAGTGCCAGCACACCGAGCAGCAGTACAACGAGCGAGGTGCCTCAGCCGCAGTTCGCCGGCCTCGTCGTCCTGCACACCGCTGGGAACTTCGGTCAGACGCACGCTGCGTTCCTTCCCGTCGGCCACGCGCAGGCGGGACGGAACACCCCTGGATCGCGTCGGGGCCCGCCTGCGTACGGCGGGCCCGGACGAGTCTGCGAGGATGTTCGGCGGCCGTCCGCACCGGGCCCCGCAGCGCTGCGGGGGTCCGGGAATGCGCAGGCGGCGACAGGATCGGGCCCGGCGGGCGGGAGAGCGGAGTGGTGGGGGACGTGCCGGAGTACCTTGCCGCGGCGGTGTTCGCCGTGGGCGGCGTCGTCCATGCTGTGCTGGCGCCGCACCGGTTCTCCACCGCTGTCCTGTTCAGCCTCGCGGTGACGTCGGTCGGGCTCGGCGCGGCCGCCCGCAGTGCGGAGACCCACCCCGCCGTCGTGACCGTGCTCGCCGTCGCCGCCCTGCTCATGACGCTCGCGCTGGGCCTGCTCCTGCTGGTCGACGGCATCGTCCTGGTCCGGCGCTACGGACCGCAGGCGGCCTTGCTGGCCACCGGCGCCGCCGGCTGCGCCCTGCTGGCGGTGCTCGGCCTCGACGCGGTCGTCCAGACAGCCGGGGGCAAGGTGGCCAGTGCCCTCATGGTGGCGGTGAACGCGGCTGCCGGATACCTCAGCCTGCTCTTCCTCGTCTTCACCGTCTACGTGTTCGTCCGGGGCCGCAGCACCCCGCCGCCGGGGAGCACCCATGTCGTCGTCCTGGGCGCCGGGCTCAAGGGCGATCGGCCCGGTCCGCTGCTGCGCCGCAGGCTGGAGCGGGCCCTCGCGGTCGAGGCCGCCGGCGCACCGGACGCAGACGGTGTGGTGTTCGTCGTCTCGGGCGGCCAGGGTGGCGACGAGGTGCGCTCCGAGGCGGACGCCATGGCCGACTACCTGCGCGCACGCGGGGTGGCCGCCGAACGGATCGTGCGGGAGGACCGCTCCGTGAACACCGGGCAGAACCTCCGCTTCAGCGCGGCCCTCATGGACCGCACCGCTTCCGGGCACCGTGCCACGGTGGTCACCAGCGGCTTCCATGTCTACCGCACGGCCCTGCTGGCCCGTCGCGCCGGCGTTCTTGTCCACGTCGTGGGCGCGCCGACCTCCCCCGCGTACTGGCTTTCCGCGACCCTGCGCGAGTTCGCCGCCGTTTTGTGGCTGGACCGGCTGCCCCTGATCGGGCTCAGCCTGCTGCTGGCGGTGCCCGTGGCGACAGCGGTCTTCCAGTACTGAGGCACCCGTCGTGCGTGCCGCCCCGGGCAGCAGGGTCGGCCTGGCTTCGCCGGCAACCCGCGCCCGCGCCGAACGGTTGACCGGCTCCGATCAACAACACGCTGGCCGCCTTCAGGCCCGGTCCTCCCACACCCGACTAGATCACCAACTGACTGGAACCCACCTCTGAAGGCACGGGTCCACTCCTAGCGTGAACCGCGATCAAGTGCAGCTCGTGATGTCTGTCCGGGAGGACTCCTTGCTCCGAAGAGGCCGGATACAACGAATCGCCCTTGCCGGGTCGGCGGCGCTCATAGCACTCCGGCCCACCGCCGTCAGCGCCGCCGATGAGCCAGACTCGGGCCCCGTCGAGCAAGAGGTGTCGGCGTCACTGGACGGCGCAGCCGCGGCGAGCGACACGGTCTTCTGCACCTATCGCGCGGAGAAGCCGAATTGCAGCGCCAACAAGATGACCGGGGTGGGTGGGATCAAGAACTGCACTCCTCATGCGCCGTTCTCGTGCAACAGCGAGTCGGAGATCGAGTGGTACAACCCCGGCCCGGCTCACCGTGGCGCAGTCCAACCGCCCGTACGCCTGCCCGGCGCCGTACCGGACGACCACGGCTTCCTTCACCTGCGAGTACCGGAGTTCGGATCCGCTGTACAGCTACCGCACACGCGTGATCGGCTCCATCTACTACGAGAGACCGCGAACGCGGACGTGAGCGGAGCCGTCCTGAAGGCCCGCCGCCTCTAGCCCCCGCCCCACCCTCAATCCGATCGACGAAGGCGAGACCGACCCGTGGACGTCTGGACGGCGTGTGTGACGTGGAGCGAGCGGATCCTGGAGGCCGTGGACCGCATCCCCGGGGAACGCGTCGACCGCCTCGAGCGGTTCCGGACCTGGTCGATGGCCCCGGCCACCGCCGAGGCACTGCTGAAGAAGCTGCTCACCTTGAGCATCCACGCCCTCGTCCTGGACGCGGTCGCCCAAGGAGAAGCCGGCACCGAGACCCTGGTGCAACGGCTTCGGCTCGCAGACATCGAAGCCACAGCGACCGCGCGCCCCTCGCACGAGCTCCTCGCCGGTTTGCCGCGCATCGGGGAGGCCGACCAGCTTCACGTCGGCGCTCTTCGGGTGCTCATCTACGACGACGCATCGGCCCTGCACCTGGCCCGCTTGAGCCAGATGGTCCGCATCTGCCTGATGAACGTCGCCGCTGCACTGCCTACCAGCGATCCGACCTGCGCCGACATTCGCTGAACCTCGCCCCGTTCGTTCGGGCACCGCCAGTGTCCCGCCTTCCCGACGCTGACGACAGAGCCATTGCCAGGCGGGACCGCGGGTTGCTTGGCTTCGCCTTCCCGGGGAGGCGAAGCCAATGCCCCGACGTGGAATGTCCGCTGTGCACCCGAGGACTCCGAGCGGGACTCTGGAGGGTGACGAGAAAGCCTGTGCGCCGGTGTGCCCAGTGCCACGCGCGGCCCCCAGCGCGTGAACAGGCATTGGTTAGGGTCGCTTGTATCCCGAAGGGCACCGGCCTTTCACCTTGACGGCGGCTGGTCGTGGTCGGCCTCGATTGCCGCGTTCACGGCATAGAAGAGCCGCGCCACGGCTGGATACTCGGGTCTGCCGCAGGGTCTGCCGTAGAGAACGGGTCACGGAGGGTCACTGAAGCAAAATCATCTTGCGGAGTAGATCGAATCCGGCACGTCCGTAGAGCTGCCTCTTGATTTTCTTGATGCGGCGCCGGCTCGGCCGGCCAGTGCCAGAGCAATCGCCTGCACGATGCCCAGCAGCCCAACGGTGCGGCGTCCGTACGGGATCGTCAGCCCCTCGACCTGCTCGACAAAAGTGCGACGCGCACAATCGGCAACATCGCAGAACAGCCGCCGCACAGTCAGGTCGATGACCACCGCACGCCCGCCCACGGCGGCATCGGCCAGACACCGCTGATACCAGCTGTGGACCCGGCGCGAGGGAACACCGCAGGCCGGACACGGCAGCACATCGTCTCGAGTGCGGGCCTCGACCCGCACCACGCCGTCCTCCACCCGCACCCGTTCCACCAGCACCTTCTCGAGGTGTGGAAACACAATGCCGAGCCAGTCGTCACACACTGCAGACCATGCCACCAAGATGACGCTGCGTCACCCCGTCACGGAAATCTTGACTGAGCCCATCGAGACGGCGGCCTCGTCCTCGAAGACCAGCCATGCCCCGAGCGCCGCCGCGGTGGCTTTGCCTGGGGCCAGGTCTCCTTCACCCAGCCAGCCACCGCCGCCTCGTCCCGTTCGACCGCCCGCCGCGCGGGCTGTCGGCACGACCAGCCGTGCCGTCGCAGCAGCTCCCACACTCCTCGGACCGACAGTGACACGCCGAGCCGTTCCGCGATCAGCACACGCACTCTCGAGAGCGTCCATCGTTCGTCCGTCCAGCCCTGGGCTATCGCACCGTTCAGCAGGAGCGGCTCGAGCTCGGCGAAGTTGCTGTCGCCGACCTTCGGCCGCTTGGCAGGACCCGAAATGCACAGGGCCTGCCGGCCTCCCTCACGCCAGGACCGGCGCCACCGTTCCACCGACCGCGCACTGACCCGCAGCCGTTTGGCTATCTCAACGTTCTTCTCGCCCCGCGCAAAGCCGTCGGCGGCGCGCATACGCACCTGCTCACGCGCGGCCTGTCCCTGCGGAGTGAGCCCACCGCCCTGGGCATACCTCATGACCCCGAACTACCGCAGGGATCAAGGAAAGTCACCCGACAACTCAACGGAATGGTCAGTAACAAGGCCGTTGGACGTGTCGGTGGGTGATGAGGCAGGTGGCGAGGCCGAGGAAGGCCTCGTGGATGCCGTCGCGTCGTTCCCAGCGGATGCGTAAGCGTCGAAAGCCGTGGAGCCAGGAGATGGTGAGCTCGACGACCCAGCGGAGGATGGCCAGGCCGAGCCGTGTGGTGGGCCTCGTTCAGCGATCTCCGGTGCGTGCCGCGGCCCTTGGCGGTGGCGGGGAGATGAGCGGGCTCCCGTCCCAGTTCCTGTAGGGCGGGGACCCTCCCCTCGGCGCGGTGGTAGGACAGGCTGTGAACGGCACTGCGGACAGTAGCCAGCGTGCGGGCCGAACGAGGGCACCGCGAGAGGGAGTTGGGCATGGCGGCAGAGAACATCGACGATGTCGTGGACAGGCTTGCAAGGATCGTGCGGGAGGCCGGCCGCGCCGGTGACCGGGTCGGGTACTTCGCGGCGCTGTACCGACAGGTGACCGTCGAGGTCCGCACGGCCATTCACGGCGGGCGGTTCGACGACGGTGCCCGAATGGACCGTTTCGACACGTTCTTCGGCAACCGCTACTTCGACGCGTACGACGCCTGGCGTCGTGACCATAGCGGGCCGCGTTGTTGGCGTGAGGCGTTCCGGCTGCTCGACGACGCCGACACCGTCATCGTCCAGCACCTGATACTCGGCGTGAACGCGCATATCAACCTCGACCTGGCCATCGCCGCCGCGCGGACCAGCCCGGGCGAGGCCATCCAAGCGTTACGGCGCGACTTTCTGCTCATCAACGACATCCTCGCGCGGGTGGTGCTGGTGGTGCAGGACTCCATCGGTGCCCTGTCACCACTCATGTCGCTGCTGGACCAGGTCGGAGGCCGCACCGACGAGCGGATCCTCGACTTCAGTGTCCGTCGGTCCCGCGAAGAGGCGTGGCACAACGCCGTCCTGCTCGCCGGCCAGAACGAAGAGGAGCGCGAGGCCACCATCGAGCGACTCGACATCAGGGCCGCCGTGCTCGCACGGTTGGTAACCCGACCCGGCGGCGTCGTCCGGCCGGCCCTGCAGCTGATCCGGAGAACCGAAAGCAATGACCTGCCGGCCGTCATCACCCATCTGAACAACGCCATGAATTGACGACAAATCTGATCGACTCTCTGATCTTGGTCACGTTAGTTTGGCGGCATGCTCGAACTGCGTACCGATCGCCTGCTGCTCCGTCGATGGCGGGAGTCGGACCTCGAACCGTGGGCGGCGATGAACGCCGATCCCGAGGTCCGGGAGTACCTGGGGGACCTGCTGACGCCGGAACAGAGCGATGTCTCGGTGGCGCTCATGCAGGCCGAGTTCGACAAGCGGGGTTACGGGTGGTGGGCGATCGAGACGCTGGAGACTGGCGCGTTCATCGGCCGCGTCGGCTTGGACGAGGTGGACGAGAGCCTGCCGTTCACGGGGGTGGACGTCGGTTGGCGGCTGGCCCGCTCGGCGTGGGGACACGGGTACGCCACCGAGGCCGCCCAGGCCGGCCTGGCCTTCGGTTTCGAGTCCCTCGGACTGCCCGAAATTGTTGCGTCGACAACCGTCACCAACGTTCGTTCCCAGGCGGTGATGCGCCGGCTCGGCATGACGCGTGATCCTTCTGACGACTTCGACGACCCCAGCGTGCCCGAAGGGCCACTGCGCCGGTGTGTGCTGTACCGGATCGGCCCGTGATCAGTTCGTGCTCATGCGTCATACGCGTTGGATGTGGTGCGACTCCAGAGACCCCCCAGCGGCTGAGCCACACCCAACTCCGCGGCAGTGCTGCATTCACCAAGCGCCACCAGAGTTCAGAGACCGGTGACTTTGGCGTTCGCCGTCAGTTCGTAGACAAGGGTGACGGTGCGTTGGCCGCCGGGTGGGAGGGCGAGGTTCCAGCGGGCGATGCCGTCGGCGTCGATGGTGTCGGGGGCGGGGGAGCAGGATTCTTCGCGCACGCGTGTCTGTACCGCCGAGATTTCGGAGACCGGGATCCGTTCGCGGAGGACGATCATCCGTTCGCCTTGTTCGTCGGGGGTGGAGAACCGGGACAGGTGGAGCCGGACGGTGCGGGTGAGCACGGTGCGCTGAGTGATGGCGGCGGTGTCGCGCGTCTCGTCGGTGTGCCGGGTGACGCGGTGGTCGTCGCGGCTGCCGTAGGCGAGTTCGACGGGGGCGCCGGGGGCGGTGAAGTCCAGTGTGCCGCGGCCGCTGAACTGGCTGCCGAGGATGAGGTCGACGGGGCCGGCGAGCAGGGCGTGGCCGGACAGGTTGTCGAACCGCACCACTTGGGTCACCAGCGGGGACAGCTCGGGTGCGCAGGCGTACTCGCTGCTCGCGGTCGTGGTGAAGGCGGAGAGCGGCACGCGGTGGGCGCGGCCGTCCGAGGGCACCGTGACCGGTGTGGGGGAGTGCAGCACCCGTACCTCGCCGCCGTCGTCCACTCCCGGCAGGCCGAGCACGGAGGCGGGGCCGAGGTCTGCGATCTCCTCCTCGCGCAGTTCGACGTCGACGGTCCGGCGCTCCGTGGAGGAGCGGTCCTGGAGCGTGAGTCGGTCCTCGCTCAGCAGGGGCGGATCGGTGGCCAGTGCCGAGCGCGCCGTCGACAGCGTCAACCGTACGTCGGACCAGTCCTCGCCGGTGCGCTGCCAGACCGTCGCGTCCGTCTCGAGCGTGAGGCGGTCCCCGTCGAGTACGGCCCGGTACGCGGGCCGCCACAGCGCGCACGCGATGAGGTGGCTCAGGCGTAGTTCGGCCGGCCCGGCGGTCGCGGCCTCCACGGTCAGTTCGATGTGGCCGGTCAGCTCGGCGGGCTCCTCCTCGGCGAGGTTCAAGGACAGCTGGGTTGTGGCGAGTTCGGTTGTCTGGGAGGTCAGGCGGGCTTCCACGGCGCGTAGTTGCTCGCCGTAGGAGTCGCGCTCCTCGTCCACACGGTTCAGTTCGTCGGTCCAGCGTGGCCCTTCCATCTCTCCGGAGCCGGCGCCTTCGGCGATCTCCCGCAGCAGATCGGCGGCGAGACGGCCGAGTGCGTCGCGCCGGGCGTGGAGCCGGTCGCGCTTCCGGCTCAGGGCGAGCAGGTCCTCTTCGAGAGCGTGCACGCGGTGGCGCAGGGCGGAGTCCTGGTCGGTGGGCCGGGGCCCGCGCGGCGTCCAGCTGCGGACGATCCGTACGTCGAGCACGGTCGCCGGGTCTTCGGCTGTCAGTTCGGCGTGGAGCGTACGGTCGACGGCCAGCGCGCTGACGGGCCCCAGACGCAGCCGCTGGACTCCGGCCTCGAGGTCGAGCACGGTGGCGCGCTCGACGTGGGCGCGGTCCTCCAGGCAGGTGACGGCGGTGACGGGGAGGGGGATCGGCTCCGGTGCCGTGGACATGGGGTGTGTCAGCTCCTGCGGTTGCCGCCGGCCAGGGCCTTGGCGGACGGGATGCGGATCTCGTAGCCGCCGTCGAGGGCGGTGGTGGCGCCGGCGGGCAGGTCCACCCGCCACATGCGTGTCCCGGGGGCATAGGGTTCCCCTCCGGCGTCGTCCTGGGGCGTGGACCAGTCGGCCCGCTCCTCGATCCGGACGTCCGCGTCGGAGGTGACCGGGACCCGCTCAAGGACCTCGACGGTGACAGGCCCGGCGAGTTGGCTTGCCAGCTCCACGTGGACGCGGTGGTCGAGGACGGTGGTGGTGTTGCGGAGCCCCGAGGTCGACTCGTGCAGGTTCGTACGACGGGTGACCCGGATGCCCTCTGCCGGGCCGAGCCCCACCCGGCAGACACCACCCGGGGCGAGCGTGGGCAGTGCCGTGGTCAGCAGGAAGTCGTCGTCGACGGTGACCTCCACCGGTCCGGCCAGCAGAGCCTGGCCGGTGGCGTTGGCAAGCGCCAGCGTCGCATACACGGTTTGCTCCACGGACGGCACGCAGAGGTACTCGGTGCGCAGTTCGACCGGGATCTCACCGATGGTGACGGTGTGCCAGGTGCCGTCCGAGGGCACGTCTGCGCGGGCGAGCGCGTCGAAGCGGTGGTCGAAGGAACCAGCCGATTCGCGGGGCCGAACGGCGTGGCCGGGCAGCGGCAGTGATGCCACCGATTCGGCGCGGCGGCGGTACTCGGTCGCCACCGGGTCGAAGGCGGAGTCGGGAAACAGCCGACCTCGGCGACCGTCCTGCTCGTCGGGACCGTTCAGGACGAGGGCGGTGTAGTCGAGTTCGGCGCCGCTTGGCTGCGGCGGACCGGACGCCGGCGCCGCTGCTGCGGGCGGCGGTGCGGCCCAGCCGGGGGCCGCGGGTGCTGGGGGAGGCGGCGGCGCGGCCTGGCCAGAGGCCATGGGTGCCATGGCGGCCGGAGCCTGAAGCGACCGGCCGCCGGCACGCGGCCTGCTGTCCGGTCGGGACGGGACTGACTGCGCGAAGGCGTCCGTCCCGCCGCCGAACACCTCTGGGTACGCGCTGCCGGGCGCGGGCACAGGGGGCGGTGCGCCGTAACCCTGAGGTGGCGACGCCGCGGCGAGCGGCTGGCCGTAGCCTTGCAGCGTCGGCTGCGGTGGCGGAACAGGAGCGGACGCGAAGCCGCCCGCCACAGCCACGGGGCCGCCCTCGGCAGAGAGGGAAGCGGTGGTCGTGGCAGGGCGAGGGCCCGCTCCGTCGTACCCGGCGAACAGGTCGGCCAAGCCCGTCGGCGGCTCACGCCAGCCGGAAGGGGTGGGGGAGGGCTGACGGCGCCCGATCCGCAGAGAGCGCAGCCTTGGCAGGTCGGTACGGCGCCGCAGGTCGGCGGTGGCCAGGGCGACATGTACGCCGGTCCAGTCCTCGCCGGTGCGCTGGGCGATGGAGGCGCGTAGCACCAGACGGCCACTGCTGTCGCCCTGACGGTGGGTGAGGCGGTAGGCGGGCACCCAGACCGCGCCGGGCACCCCGTACTCCAGCTCCACTTCCGCGTCACCGGTGCCGTCGAAGGTCACAACCGCCGAGACCGTGGTCTCCACGTGCGCGGACGACACGTCGGTGGAGGCGCGGGCCAGGCGGTCGGCGGCGAAGCGGAGCTCGTGCTCGACGTGGCCCAGTGCCTCCTCCAGTTCGACGAGACGGGCGTGCAGCCTGGTCAGCCGCTCGTCGACGAAGTCGGCGAGCTCCAGCCACGCATCGACCGGGGTACGGCGGTGCGGGTCATCGCGCCTGCGGGCCGGCGGGACCGGGCGCAGTGAGCTGACCTCCCCGATCAGAATCAGCTGGCGGTCGCGGCGCTGCTGCGCCGCTGCATACTCCTCGCTCAGCCGCTCCAGCTCGCGTTGCAGCGCGTCGGGCACGACGGCGCCGAGCGGCTCGGCGTCGACCTCCACTCGTGCCTCGATGACGCGTACCGCGGAGGTGCCCGTGATACGAGCCCGCAAGGACCCCGGGTCCATTGAGCGGGGCAGCCCCGTCACCCGGACGCGACCGCCCGGCGGCACGCTGCCCCGGGCCAGGCGACGGCAGATCGCGCCCTGCGCGTACACCACGACCGAATCGAGGGCCGAATCCCACCTGTGTGCTGCCTCAGCCGTCATACGCTCCGTCCCCCGCCGTGTCCGTGCTGAGCGAAGCCTACGTCCCGGCGGTCCGTGCTTCCCGAAGAATATGATCTGGAGAACCCGATGTTTCGCCTACTGGGGGCGCAGCCGACTCGCCGCTCCACCAAGACCCGGCGGGACGGGGCATGTTGGTGGGGTGTCAGTCGCGATGGTCGAGGTAGCCGTTGCCGTCCGCTGTGACCACTGCGGGACGGAAGCGGACCAGGTCAGGTCAGCGGCGCGCGCGAGCGAGCCAATCATGACCTGCGCCGCCCTTACATGTCGAGGACGACATCGGTGTCGGGGCGAGCGCAGCAGATCAGTGCCTGTCCCGCGGCGGGAGCCTCGAGCGGGGGTGAGGTGTACGCGATCTCGCCGGACAGGAGAGGCGTGACGCAGGTGTGGCACACCCCGGTGCGGCAGCTCCAGCGGACGGGAACGTCGCATGCCTCGGCGAGTTCCAGGAGGCTGCTTCGCCCGTCGGGGAACGGTGTGGAGATGCCACTGCGGGCGAAGGTCACCATCGGGCCGGTCCCGGGCGGGCCCGGCGGTTGGTGCGGCTGCGGACCGCTCTGCCCGGTCAGACCGGGGGTGATGGAGGGCAGCGCGCCGAACAGTTCGGAATGGATGGCGCCGGGCTCGACCCCGGCCGTGGTAAGTGCGTCTTTGATGTCGGTCATGAACGAGGCCGGCCCGCAGACGTAAGCGGTCGCGTCTGCCGGGACACCGAGAGCGAGCAAGTTGTCCTTGGTGAGGCGCCCTGGCCTGGCGCTGTCGCGGCTGTACTCGCCGGGCTGGGCGGCGCTGTAGAACACGTGCTCGCGGGCGTGCGGCAGCGCGGTGAGGAGTGTGCGTGCCTCCGCGGCCAGAGGGTGTTCCTGCGGGCTGCGGGCACCGTGGATCCACCAGACCTCGCGGCCGTCGGGCGAGGCCGCAAGCTCGTGCAGCATGGCCAGCACCGGAGTCAGGCCGATGCCGGCGGAGATGAGGAGAACCGGGCCGGTGCCCTCCTGGAGGACGAAGTCGCCTCGTGGCGCCGCGGCATCGAGCGTCGCGCCCGGCCGCAGCTTCGTGGTCAGATACGCGCTGACGGCGCCGCGCGGTTCGTGTTTGACGCTGATCCGATAGCGACCGCCTTCGGATGCCGAGGACAGCGAGTAGCTGCGCACGGGGGCAGGTTGCCCCGCCCCGGGCACGCGCAGTGTCAGGTACTGGCCCGCGCGGGCAGGCGGGAGCCGGGAACCGTCCGGGGCGGCGAGGAGGATGGAGGAGACCGTTGCGCTCTCCGGAGTCACTTCGGCTACGCGCAGAGCCCTGAAACCGTCCCAAGCCGACGCCCCGACGCCTGCGGCGGCAGCGCCCGAATCCTCTGCGGCCTGGAGCAATTCACGGAACGAGCCCTGCCAACCGGGGCTCAGAGCAGGGATGTTCACTGCCAGGCGCAGCTGCTCGGGGTTCCGGTCAGGGAGGTAGAGGAGTGCGTCGGTCTCGGCCACGCTCAGCGAGCCGGGCCCGGACCCGATGGTGACGATCTCGTCCCCGGCCTGGATGTGGCCTTCCCGCAGGACCCGCATGTAGAAGCCGGGACGGTGATGGCTGACCAGAAGAGCAGGCAGCTCGGGTTCGCCGAAGCGCAGACCCACGCGGTAGCAGGTGACCCGCGGTTGGGTCACCTCGAACTCGGCCTCCCCGATGCGGTACCGGTCACCGATGCACACCTCGTCGTCCGAAAGGCCGTCGACGGTGAGGTTCTCCCCGAACTGACCGTGTTCGAGGTCGTCGCGCCCGAAGTGCTGTCTCCAGTGCCGGTACGACTCGATCTGGTAGACCAGCACGGCCCGCTGCTCGCCGCCGTGGCCGGCCGTGTCGCCCTGCCCGTCGCCGTCGATGTTGAGTCGCCGCACCATCACCGGTCCATCCACCGGGTACTTCCACACACCGGTGAAGACCGTCCGGCCCCGCCAAGGCACATTCTTCGGCATACCGACGTTCACCGAAAGCAAAGACGGCATCGGGGTCCTACCTCCCGCGGTGGCTCTTCTACGGATACGGCGGCAGTGGTCAGGCCGGTTGGCCGGGGAGCGCTTCGTCGAGGTCGAGATCGAGGCCGAGGCCGACGTTGCGATCCACTCCGTACGAGATGACGTTCTGCCCGGGTTCCAAGCTCTGCCGAACACCGTCGAGGCGCGGCCAGGTCATCACCTGCGGCGGCGGTGGGTAGTGCACGGGCGAGCGAGGTGACAGGGCGGCCCCTTTCCCCGACGGCGGCTCTGTCCGCCCACGCCCCCAAGCCGCCATGACCCCCGTTTTGCGTGCACCGCTTGGGCGCCGCGCGCAGAGCTGACGGCGCCGGTGCCTTGGCCCGGACCCGTCCATGCAGTCGGCAGTCCGGGCAGGCTCCGGAGGCCCGGCGCTGAGGAGGTCCAGAGGCCGCTGAAGACCATCGAGGGCACTGGAGCGGTCGTCCTGAGGCGGGCCTACCGGCGGCCGCGGCGGTAGGCGATCACCAGCCCCAGGAGGATGCCGACGATGAGGGTGACGGTCAGGACGATCCACAGCGGGAGGGTGACCTCGGGAATCCAGAGCCGGATGGTGACAGAGCCGGTGTTGGCGGCGATGAACCAAATGGTCAGGGCTGCGAGCACGGAGCCGCCGATGGTACGCAGCCGCACGTCCCGCCCCTTGACCGTCACGGTGGACGGCCCATGTGTCTTCGCGGTCTTCTGGGCCATGACTCCAGTATCAGGTGGTTCACCCGAGCGGGCGACTCGGTTGGGTGCCGGGTTGCCCGCTCGAGGCATGACCCATTCGCCGGGAAGCCTCGGCTCGGGGCTCGGGGCTCGGGGCTCAGGGCTCAGGGGGTCAGGGCTCACGACTCACCGCTCACGGCGCAGGGAGCGCTGACGGCCGTTCCCGTGCCGTTCACCTGCCGTGGCCGTTCGGCTGTTTCACCGCCGTGAGCGTCGCGTAGACCACGATGTTGCCCAGGTATCCGGTGTCGTCGACGCGGCCACCGCAGGTGATCACTCGTAGTTCGGGCCGGTCGGAGCTGCCGTAGACCCGGTTGACGGGGAATTTGTCCTTGTCGTAGACCTCCACGGCGTCGACGGTGAAGATGGCTGTGCGGCCGTCTGTCCGGCTGATTTCGATCGTTTCGCCCTTGGTGAGGGCGCCGAGTTCGTAGAAGACGCCGCGGCTGCCGCCTCGTGTGTCCACATGCCCTGTGGTCAGGGCTGTGCCTGGCGAACCTGGTGTCGGGCCCCCGCCGTACCAGCCGGCAAGGTCAGGCCTCTCGGCAGGCGGGGGCTGCAGAGCCCCCGCCCTGTCGAGGTCAAGCCTTGCCATGGGGGCGTTCACATCGATGGCGGGGATGCGAAGCCGGACGGGCTGTGCGGGGGGCAGTGGCTGGACGGCGGGGTGTGTCGCTGAGGCGGTGGGGTCGGCGGAACCCCGGGAGAAGGCCTGGTCGGCCGTAGGCTGAGGTGGCCGCCCGTCGCCGATCCCACTGATCAACAGCAGGCAGCCCGCGGCCAGGGCCAGGAGCAGATACGTGACCGGGGGGACGACTGCGTGTGGGGGCGCGCTGGCCTTGTGCCGGGGTTCCGTCACGGTTGAGCCTCTTGCCTGCAGCAGGGTGGGGGTTCATTCCCGCGAGCCTCGGGGCGCATGCGGTGCCGGGGCGGCGGGAGCGGGGCGGTCAGGTCCGGTCGGCGAGCGTGCGGCGACGCATCCTGACGAGAGAGCCTCCGGCGGCCGCGGCGAGCAGTGCGGCGCCCACGGCGACTTGGGTGTCGGTGTCCTGGACGTCTCCGAAGCCGGCTTGGACGGCGCCGTTCGGTTGCCGGGCGCTGATCTCGTAGGTATCCGTGATCTTGATCCGGGGAGGGCACTTCACAGTGACGGTGTCGGTGCCGAGCGATCCGTCCACCGGGACCTGGAACTCGCCGGTGAGCTCGCCCTTGCGGTCGCCTGCGAAAAGGTGGAACTTCCCGCCCGCCTCCGATTCGCCCTTGCCGTAGGTCTCCGCGCCGCAGGCCGTGGTGGTGACCGTGACCGTAGAGCCCGGTGAGGCGTTGCCCGGGTTGATGCGGAGCTCTGAGTCACCGACGTCGGCGGAGGCCGAACCTCCGAAAGCCAGGACACCGAAGATCAGGCCGATACCGACGCCAACGTGTGTGTTTCGCAAGGGAATCCTCCATCAAAGCTGTGGTCGACGAGTTGTCGCGGTGCCCGTGTGGTGCTCCATCGACGAGAAAACCGACACTCCGTCAGGTCCGCAACAGGAGCCATCGGCGGGTCCGTCACTCGGGCAGGCGTAGTGACCGCTTCCGCAAGAGCATTTCCGCAGGTCGCCGACGCCTGGACCCGCACACTGGAAGTTTTCGCGGAGGGGTGCGGATGGGCGAATCATCGTCATCCCCGAGTGGCTCCTCGCGCACGGTCGTCCGCGCAGACGTGCCGTGATACACCCTCAGTTCCCGCCTGTGGCGCGGTGGAAGACTTCGAGAGGCACACCCACGGCCGCGTGGCTCCGCGGCGGTCCATTCCCGGCCCGAACCGGTCCTCCGAGGCTCGGAGCAAGATCTTGTAGCCTTTGCGCGCTTGAGTTGTGCCCGTGGTCAGGCTGCGGGCGCAGAGTTCCAGGGGAGGGACATGCGCAAGGAAGCGCTGTGGTCGGCCGCGGCGGGAGCAGTGGTCCTGGCCGTGATGGTGGCGCCCGCCGCCCACGCCGAGGGGCGGGGCGACATTCGGGTCGTCAAGACTGTGGTCGACGGCGGCACGAACGTGATCGTGGGCACCTCGAAGGTGGTGACGTTCCCGATCGCGATCACCATCAAGGACGACTCGGGTGTCAAGGGACTCACCGATGTGAGCACCTTCAACCGGTCGAACGCTTACGGGTTCGCCGACTGGACCGGCTCGACGTGCGTGACACAGAGCGCCACGACCTCGGTGTGCACCGCGACGATGACGATCGACCCGAGCTGGATCGCGGACAGCGACGACATCGACACCAACAAGGTCGCCGGAGTCTGGCAGGTCAATGCCACGGTGAAGGCAAAGGACGGTGACTACTGGATCTCCGACAACATCGCCCAGTACAAGGTGAAGCGTGCCGCCACACTCACGACGGACGCCTCGCCTGAGCCGGTCGTCAAGGGCGCCAAGCTCACGGTGAAGGGGCAGTTGAGCCGCGCGAACTGGGAAGACCGCAAATACCACGGCTTCTCGGGCCAGGAGGTCAAGCTCCAGTTCAAGAAGGCCGGGTCGTCCTCGTACAGCACGGTCAAAACGGTGAAGACGAACAGCACAGGTGGACTGAGCACAACGGTCACCGCGACTGCGGCGGGATCATGGCGCTGGTACTTCCCCGGAACGACTACGACCATGCGGGTCGTGTCCGCCGGGGACAACGTTTCGTTGGCCTAGCAGATTGATCCGTAGCCCTCTGTGAGGCGATGTGGCTGGGTTGCGCGCAACCCAGCCACATCCTGCTTCCTGGCCGGACCCGGCCGAACACGACGCCATGTCTCGGCTCGAAACGCCCGCCGCGTGCCGCGCCGAGGCTGTCCGAGTCCAAGCGGTAGTGCCGCGCGCGACCCCACCATGAGACGGGGAGCGGCGGCGGCCATGACCTCGCGCCATGTCCTCCGGCAGGATGCAGGATGCAGGATGCGGCTGAGGGCGACTGTGTCACCAGGTGTGAGCGACGTCGACCACCAGACGGTCGGAGAGCTGGGACACCCGGAACGGCAGCCGGGCCCGCACACCGAGCCCCACCTGGGTGACTCCCTCGAAGCTGGCCCCGAACTTCGCGTCCCGGAAGGTTCGGTAGCCGGTCAGGTCGACACCCGGAAGCGGTCGGCCGCCCCGGCCCGGGTAGGTCGCGGAGTGAGTCTCCGGGTCGTAGGCGGGGGCGGACACCCTGATCTCGATGATCGCCCCGCCGGAGATCGGGATGCGCACGCCGGACGGATCCTGGTAGAAGGCGTCGACGTACTGCACGGTGTACCCGATCGGCTCGGTGCCCGCCGTGGGTACGTCGAAGACCATGCGGTCGTAGCAGTCGTGCTCGCCGGTCCTGATGTCGGTCAGCGACGCGACGGCGGAGTCCGCCGCGGTTTTCGGAAGGCTGCCCCAGCCGGTCGCGCATGCGACAGCCGTCGTGGCCGCGCCCGCCGTCGTGGGCGCTGCCACTCCCACGCCCACACCGGCCATCGTCAGGGCGGCCAGCACCGCCCCGTATCGTCTTGTACGCATCGTTTCCCCTTGTTTTGCGGCTCTTTCCCTGCCATGTACGACATGCCGGTCACGGATTTGGTTGTACGGCCGCCCCGGAATTGGCCGGCGGCTCAAGCGCTCGAGCCAAGCCTCCCCAAGGGCTTACAGGACTGGGAGTTGTGACGAACTTCGGTGAACTCCCAGTCCCCCTTGAGGATTCCGCTACTCGTCGATCGCCGCGCCGAACTGGCCGTCGGCCACCGGTGCACCGAGGCTCGCCCCGTCGTAGGTCCACGAACCCTTGGCGATCAACCCCGACGACGAGGCAGGAATGACCCATACGAAGCCGTCGTTGGTGTTCTCACCCGGCGCCGCAGCCAGCAGGCCGAACAGACCGTCCTTGTCGGCGTCGATCAGCCGCACCTGGCCGCCCCAGTGGTCCGAGGGCTCCGCCGCGCCGGGAATGCCGGCGGAGTTCTGGTCGAAGCTGCGTGCCCCGGTCGCCGTCAGCCCGCCCGGTGCGCCGCGCAGCGTCCACACCGCACCCGCGTCGGCCACGGAGCCCACGTCCTCCCCGGGCGCGCCGATCGCGAGGTCCGGGCGACCGTCGCCGTTGGTGTCACCGGATGACAGCTCGGCGCCCCACCGGTCGCCGGCCTCGGCAGTGCCGGGGACGCCGGGGGAGTCCTGCGTCCACGTCTGCGCCGGGGTCGGGTCCAGGCCGGAGAGGTCGCCCTGGCCCAGGTAGACGGAGACCGATCCACCGACGGGCGAGCCGACGCCCGTGTCGCCGATGGCCAGGTCGTCCTGGCCGTCATGGTTGAAGTCGCTGGAGACGACCGCGGGACCGCCTTCGAACGCGCCGCCGTCACCCAGTGCCTCGACGCTGGGCGCGCCGTGCAGCACCTGGGTGGCGCCGATACCCGGCTGGTCGCCGGTGGTCACTCCGGAGATCGCCAGGTCAGCCCATGAGTCCTCGTTGTAGTTGCCGTGGCTGAGGCTCCGGAAGGCGAAGCCGCCGGTCTTCAGCGGGTTCACGTCCCGAGCCCGGACACCCGTGTCCACCGCCTTCAGATGCCGGGCCGCCACCTCTGGCGAGGCGGTGAAGAACAGCAGCGTGTCGTTCTCCAGGAAGGCGATGCTGTCGCGCAGGTTGGCGTCCGGGGCCGCCGGGTCCGGGGCGAAGTACCGGGCCGCTTCGACGGCCAGACCGAAGTTCGCGCCGGCCCGCAGCTGGGTGGGGTCCTGCAGCCAGGTGTTGTCGTTCCCGTGCAGCCCGCTCGGCGAGCCCCAGAAGACGAGGGAACCGCCCGCGTCGGACAGTCCGGCCAGGTCTTCGCCGGGGATGCCGACGATCGCGTCGTCGTAGCCGTCGTTGTCCAGGTCACCGGAGGCCACGGCTCTGCCGAAGCCGTCGCCGGCCTCGGCGGCGCCCGGGACGCCCGAGGTGTTCTGGTGGAGGACGGTCTTCTTGGTGGTGCTGAGGCCGCTTGATGAGCTGTACTGCACGGTGATGTACCCGGCGGCCTCGGCGCCGCTGACTGTGGCGCCCGGGGCGCCGATCAGTACATCGTCGAACCCGTTGCCGTCGTAGTCGCAGTTGTGCTGCTGCCAGCCGATGGACGGAAAGGCCACAACGGCCTGCGCCGCGGGAGCCGCGATGATCGCGCTGCCGCCCAGGGTGAGCAGTGCCGCGGCCGTCAGGGCCGCGCTGTTGATGTGACGCACCGGAGAGAATCTCCTTCGCTTCTGGATTGCCATACGGTGTCCCGCTGAGCCGCGCTGCCTTGTGCGGGGGCGGCGCAGGTGCACGGTCTCCCCGGCTGACGGCGAAGCGCAGAGCAGGGCAGCAGGGCAGGGGGAGAGGGGCTTGGGCAGGTGCCCGGGGAGGGCCGCAACACCACCGCGCCCGCCAAGAAGCGATATGAAGTCATGCGTGGCCTCCTCCGTGGGACAGTGCGGTGAGGGCAACGCCTCCTTGCGCTCACCCAGAAGACACCCCAAGTTCGTGCAGGGTTGTAGTGAGCGCGCCGACAGTCGTCGCGTGCAAGGCCGCCCATGCGGACGGAACCCGTCGCTGGCGTACCCGACTTACCCGACTGTCACGGGGCTGTGATGCCGGGTCACCCGTCGGTGGGGGAGAGGGATCTGCCACCAGGCCAAGGACGTTGGGTCCAATGGACAGGGCGGCCAGTGCAGAGCCGATGTGCCTGCGCCGCGCGGGGCCTGCGTCCAGGGGTGCTCGTCGGCGACGGAACAGCAGGTCCCGGACCGGGAATCGCCACCCCGGAGCGGGACAGCCGCAGGCGGGTTCGCGCGTTGCGCCGACCGGGCCGGGGCCGTGGGGCGGGCGTTGGTGAGTGTCAGGTCCATCATGCCTGCTCGGACGTGGTTTGCGGTAGGACGGAGCGCACGTCCGTTCGGGCTTGTCGCAGGTGGTGATCCGCCCGCAGACTCGTCGTCATCCACTCTCCGGCGTTCGTGCCGGCATCCCCTCTGGGCTGCCGGCGCGTTCATTGTGCTGTCGCGTCGTGCGGCGGTTTCGGGCCGGGGGTGGTGGAGCGAAGGGGGTTCGGTGGATCAGGACATGGTTTTGCGGGCGAGGGTCTTGCTGCTGAGTGCCAATCGGCGGGTGGTGCGCGGCACCGAGGGGTTGTGGATCTACCGGCTTCTGACGCAGGTCGAGCCGGAGGCGTACGGGTCGAAGCTGGCGTACGTCCTGGTGGAGGCCAGCGACTCGCCCTTGGTGCGGGAGTTGCCTGAGCAACGGCTTGCTCTGTTGGACGAGGCGGTGGCGGTGGCGAGCGCCCTGGGCGCCTCGAACCCCTACCGGGCGAAGGTGTTGGCGAGGGCGTTGGCCGCCAAGCGGCGGGAGTTGAAGGGCCGCCCGGCGACGTAACGGGCTCACGGAGGCTCCGGTGGCCAAGTCCCGTAGTTCGTCTGGCGGTTCAGCGGGAACGGCCGTACCCGGAGCCACCGGGTTCTCCGAATCCATCCCGAAACGTCCGTCCCGGCCCGCGGCGGGCTGCTGCGAAGCGGTCGTCCGCCCCCTGCTACTCCGGGAGGCGGGGGCCGGGGCGTGGGCGTGGGCTGGTCCGGCCGAGCGCCGGGCTCGATCGTCGCAGGTGCTTCTCCAGGAACGCGATCTCCGCCTCGACGGCCTGCTCGTGTGCCTCGAGGAAGGGAGCGTAATGACGGCCTGGGAGGTGAAGTACCTCGGAGTCCGGTGCGTTGTGAGCCGCCCGGACGGCGGGGCCGGGAAGCGTGCTCTGGTCCTGGTCGCACACGACCACCAACAGGGGGCACCGGATGCGAGAGGCGTGGCGGCCGGGCCGGTACCCGCCCAGCTGTAGTGCGATCCGTGCGGCGACCGTCTGCTCCCAGTCCGGGTAGCGGTGGTCGGGATCCAGTGCCCGGTCCCCGTCCATGGCGTCGGCTGTGGTGAGCGAGGCGACGGCTCCGCGTACTCCGGCGGTGGGGACGAGCAAGGGCGGCCGCCCGAGGAGGCCGCCGAGCGCGTCCGAGATGCCTCGGCCGAAAAGGCGGAGGAATGCGAGAGGTGTCATGGAACGCAGCGCGTGCGGAGCGAGTGCACGGCCGTCGACCAGCGGTGACTGGGCGATGGCGGCGGCCGGTCGCGGATTTTCCGCCGCGACGTGGAGGATGTGGCCGCCGGCGAGGGAGAAACCCCAGAGCGCGATCTTGTCGGGATCCACGTCGGGCAGGTCCGCTGCGCAGTCGATCGCGGCGTGCCAGTCGGCCCGTTGTTCATCGAAGCGGACGACCTGGCGCGGCGCGCCCCCGCTCTCCCCGAACCGTCGGTGGTCGAAGGCCAGGACGGCGAAACCGGCGTCGTTGAATCGCTGCGCGAAGCGGTCCGAGGCCGGCTCCTTCGTCACTGCGGTTCCGCCGGCCATGATCACGCAGCCGCCGTTGGTCCCTGGGTAGTGCCAGGCGGCGCACGTGGTGTCGCCGCTGGCGAAGCGTAGTTTTTCCCGTTCCGTGAAGGCGGGCACATGGACCTCCGTGGTGGTTTCCGTGGTTCCTGAGGGCGCTCCTGGCTCGGGTCCGGCGACGCACGTCAGGGAATGAGTGGTGCGGATGACATCCATCGTCGGGCGTGGTTACCGAGACAGGCGTCGCAGCGGGACGGAATGAGCGAAACTTGTCTCCATGGCGCGCGTATCGGCGGATTCCGTCCTGAGCCTCACGGATCAGCGGCTGGTGGCCGCTCTGCAGTGCGATGGCCGTATCGCCGCGGAACGGGCGGCCCAGGTACTGGGTCTCAGCCCTACGACCGTGCGCCGCCGTCTGCAGACGCTGAGCGCCGACGGCACCGTGCGCGTGGTGATCTCACCGGTCGCCCGGCCGCGCAACGGAGGCTCTGCCGGGGCGCTGTTCCTGCGCATCCGGGTCCTGCGAGGAAGGCTGGACACGATCGTGGCCGCGCTCGCCGCGCGCGATGACATCCCGTTCATCGACGTCAGCACCTCGGGTGAGGAGATCTTCGCGGTAGCCCGTACCGAGCCGGGTTCGCGCGACCCGTTGGTCTTCCGCCAGCTGCCCTCCACCCAGGCCGTCACGTCACTGGAGAGCGCCACGGTGCTGCATGCCTTCCGGCTCACGTCCGAGTGGCGTCACCACGTCCTGACGGCGCCTGAACGTGCGGCCCTGAGCCCGGCCGAGCCGGTCGCCGGGCAGACATCTTCCGGATCCTCGGGCCCGTACGGCGTCGACACCGATCCCCTGGAACAGTCGCTCATCGACGCGCTCGCTCCCGACGCGCGCCTCTCCGCCGCGGCGCTGGCCGTGCGGACGGGACAAGCGGAGAGCACCGTGCGCAGGCGCATCGCCCGGCTGGCGGCACAGGGCCGTCTGGTCACCCAGGTCCTGGTGGACACGCGCCGTCTCGGGCTGCCCATCGAGGCCAAACTCCTGTTGCACGTGGCCCCCGACCATCTGGCAGCCGCGGGGAAGGCGCTGGCCGACCATCCCTCGGTGCATGGGGCGTTCGCGACCACGGGCCCCTCGAACCTTCACGCGGCCGCGTACTTCAGCGACCTGACCGCCCTCTACGACTTCCTCTCCCGCGACCTGGTCGGCCTGGGGATCACCCGTGTCGAGACGGCCATCGTCGGCCGCGCCGCCAAAGGGCGCGGCACGGATGCCTGACCGGCTCCGGCGCCGCACCGATCGACGACGTCCCGGCCAAAGTCGCCGCCGGGTGCATCGTCATCACGGTCAGACGCCAACTCTGACCCGCGCCTGGCAGCGTACGGCGGCGATACGCGGCGCCCGAAGCCCTTGCACGTGCCGTCCCGGAGGACGCCTTCACTCCACCGTTTCATCGAGGCGGATGCCGAGCCGGTCGGCCACGGTGGTGAGGGCTGTTCCCAAGGGGAGCGCTACCCGGGTGAGGGCGTGCCGGTCGCCCCGGGTCGGGTCCCGGTTGACGATCAGCACCGGCTTCCCGGCCTCGGCGGCCTGGCGGACGAACCGGAGCCCGGACATCACCGTGAGTGAGGAGCCGAGGACCAGCAGCGAAGTCGCCTCACGGACCAGTCGGCGGCAGTGCTCGACCCGCGAGGGCGGAACGGCTTCGCCGAAGAACACCACGTCCGGTTTGAGGATGCCGCCGCAGACCGTGCAGGGCACCACGTGGAAGTCGCCGACCTGCTCATCGGTGAGGTCGGCGTCACCGTCCGGGTTGATCGCCGCGGTCACCAGGCCGAAGCCCGGATTGACCTCCTCCAGGCGCTGGGCGAGTTCGCGGCGCGAGCAGGAGGCGCCGCAGGAAAGGCAGACGACCCGGGCCAGGCTTCCGTGGAGTTCCACGATGCCCCCGGTTCCGACGGACTGGTGCAGACCGTCGACGTTCTGGGTGATCACCCCGGAGAGCAGGCCGTGCCGTCCGAACGCGGCCACGGCCCGGTGCCCGTCGTTGGGGCGGGCGCGGCCGAAGGTTCGCCAGCCGAGGTGGCTGCGCGCCCAGTACCGCCGGCGGGCTTGGGCGCTTGCGGTGAAGTCCTGGTAGGTCATCGGGGTGTGCCGGCTCAGGCTCCCGCCCTCGCTCCGATAGTCGGGGATGCCCGACTCCGTGGAGATGCCCGCCCCGCTGAGAACCAGCACACCGCCGGCGCCGAGCGCGTCGGCGACCGGCTCCAGGTCCGTGGTGCCCGGCGGCAGGTCCTCGGCAGGGGTCCAGTTCAGAGTGGGACGCATGCGCATGTCGCCAGGGTACGGACACGATGACACGATGCGCGGGTCCCGGCCTCACGCCGGTCTCCTCCGCCGGCGGACCGTGGACCTCCGCGGCCACTTCACACGCAGACCGGGATCCGCGGAGAACCGCCGGGCCGCCGGTGTGCCAAAGCCGAGATCGCGCTCTTCGTGCCACGCGACCAAAAGACGCGCCTGGTGACAGGCCCGCTCCCACGCCCCACACCCGTACGCGACCTGGTGCCCCGACTCCCACCTTTCCCCATCCACGGGCCGAACCGTACCCGGCCGACCGCATCGCACCTGGATCGCCGAGTGGAACACCGACGCGAAGCCGTACGTGTGGGCGAAGACGGCGGACGGAATCCTCGAACGCCTTGAGCCAGGGGCCCTGTTCGGACAACTGGCGTGTCGGTCGGATCACGGGGTCGTGCAGATCGGAGCCTGTTGGACGCCGGCCGTTCGGGATCAGGAACGTGGCTGCAGCCAGTGACGTGCGGCGGCCAGCGTCACCTCGATGTCGTCGCTCCAAGAACAGACTTCCAGCCACGACAGGTAGCCGGCCTGCGTAAAGACCAGGACCTCACCGGGGTACTCGCCGGCCGCGGTGACGAGCTGCGCTTCGGCCGCCACGACAGTGCCGGGGCCGGTGGGTGCGGGCTCCACCTCGCTGGTGTCGAGTTCGAAGTAGGCGGTACCGCACTCGCACGAACAGCGTGCTCGCACGCTGAGGTGCGGGACCTGCCTTCGGAGCGCGGCATGAACGGGACTGTCCGCGTTCAGGACTGCCGCGAGTACGTCGGCTACGTCGGCGGGCAGGTTCTCGGTCATCCCGGCACGGTATCTGACCAGCAGATTTTGGCGTCGAATGCCCGATGCCCGACGCCCGTTGCCGCTCGGTCGGCGGCGTGTTCGCGTCTCCAGGACCCGGCGGATGCCGACGCCGACGAGGCAGCCGTCGATGACCTCCGGTCGGTATCGCAGCATCTTGAGCTTGCGCTTACGGCGCGGGTGATCTGGCTGAGGTCGTGGGGCACGTCTCGTTGACGCGCTCGCCCTGGCAGAACTCGGTGAGTCTGCCAGGGCGAGTCGGGCCAGTGCGTTCCCGCGCGGTCATCGGGTTGTGGTCGCCGGCCCGATGACAGTCGGCTCTCCGGCCTCGAACTCATCGAGGTCGGCGCGGGAGCGTGGTGGCCGGGAGAAGCGGCGGGTCAGCGGGTGAAGGTGACTCGGTTCTCCTTGAGGGAGGCGCAGTTGGAGCCGGACACCTGGGTGTACACGTTGTTGATGTGGCCGCCCCAGTCGACGCAGTGGCCCTTGCCGTACACGTAGGCCGGTCCCGCGTACGAGGTGTACCGCCCGTAGTCCTGGTCGCCCTCGTCGGTGTCCGGGACGTAGATCCATGTGGACATGTCCACGGCGGTGCCCGGGTTCTGGCGGATGGTCGCGACGCAGTTCTTGCCGTTGGAGGCGTTGTACGTCAGGTAGATGGTGCCCAGTGAGCCGACGGGAGCCGAGTTCACGGTCTTGTAGGCACTTCCGCAGACCTTCTGCGGCGTGGTGTTGGGTGCGGCCGAGGCGGGCACCGCCAGAGCGGTCGTGGCCCCCACCGCCAGGGCGGCGAAGGCGGTCGCTGTCAGGACAGAACGGTGTAATCTCATATTTCCCCCTTGTGACCTTTGGAGACGGTTGCTCCTGCCTGGTGTGACCCGCGGGACGCCGGAACGGTTGTGCAGCGGCCGAAAAATATGTGCGGCCTGAGCATCGTTCGTACGGGGGTGTCCGCATTCCAGGAGTCCTACGTGTTCACGCCGAGCGGGAATGAACGGGGCAACAAGGGGACCGGAGCCACGTGATCGGCCTCGTGAGCCGCACGGGAGCTTCGGTTGCCGCAGGACACATGGGAAGTGGGGCCGCCCGGAACGTCTCCGGGCGGCCCCACTTCTCGCAGGGCGCTGTGAGGTCAGGCGCGGTGGTTGTCGTAGTAGCCGCCGACCTGCTCGTGATAGACGGCGTCGCCGACGTGCTTGTCCCTGTCGAACTCGGGGGAGTCCTTGATCTGGTCCTTGGTGAGGGCGACGTAGATCTTCTGCTCGGACTGGTCGACCCTCTGCACGGTGCCGGCCGGCAGCAGGACATGCTTGCCGAAGATCCACACGCCGGTGTCGACGACGAGGTACGAGGAGCTGACGTCGTCCGAGTGCTTGTCGACCTTCCCGATGCTGCCGTCGGTCGCCTCGACCTTGTACCCGGTCAGATCGGTTCCCGCGATGTGGCCGGTGGTCGGCTGGTAGCCCCAGATGCTGTCACTCATAAAACGGCTCCCTCATCAGAATTCTTTACTGCCCGCCGCGGAAATGCGGAGTCCGAACAGACATCGCAAGATTTCGCGACGCTTCCTCGGGCCGCCGGGTGCCCTGCCCTCCGCACCTCACACATGTGTGCCGGCAGGAAATGCGGAGGGCCGGAGGCGCCGTGCTGGAGGCCATGGTTTCCGGCGTCACGGACCTCCGGCCACAGTTCCTGACTACCCCGAAATCGGAAGAATCACCACTTTCGTCCCACCGGCATCAGGGAGATGGCACAGGTGGGCCCCGACGCCGTGGCGTCGGGGCCCACCTGTGCCGATGTGTTGCCGCGGTCTGTCTACCAGCGGTACCAGCGGCCCCGCTTGCCGCCGCTCGCCGCAGGGCGGATCACGAATCCGAGGACCCACACCACCAGCACGATGACAGCGATCCACCACAGGGCCTTGAGTGCGAAACCGGCACCGAAGAGGATCAGGGCGAGCAGAAGAACGAGAAGAACAGGAACCATGGTTATCAACCTCCGGTCCCTCGTGTGCCCTGCGGGACGATCTCCATTCCCACGGATCTCGCCCCTTCTTACGGTGCCCGGAGCGGTGAGGAATTCTGGTTTAGGAATGGAATACGGGGTGACCCGAGAGGGCGGGAATTGTCCAGAGCCGGACTCTCGGGCAGGACGGGGTGCGAGTCGTTGTGGCTGCGGACGAGAAGGCTCGGCCGCCTCCCGCCTCCGCCTCCCGCCTCCCGCCGGGATCTGTGCTGTCCGGCGCCGGCGGGCGTCAGTTGTTCTGCTCGGTGGTGTGCTCCCCGGAGCCCTGGCTCGTCGGCAGCAGGTACTGCAACTGTGTGTACCGCTGGGCGCAGGCCGTTCGCGCGATGGCCTCGGCGACCGCGTCGGCGAGGGTGCGGGACGATTCGCTCAGCAGGGTGCGGGCCTTGTCGGTGAGTGCCACCTCGACGCCGCGCCGGTCGCCGCACGCGGAGTTCTTGGTGATCAGTCCCGCGTGCTGCAGGCAGGCCACCTGGTAGGTGAGCCGCGTCTTGGGGCGGCCCAGCAGTTCCGCGATCCGTGTCATCCGCAGGCTGGAGCCGGGCTGATCGGCGAGCAGGCACAGCAGCAGGAACTCGTCGTGCGAGATCCCCGTTGCGTCCTTCACCCGTGAGCGGAGCTGCTGCTCGATCGTGCCGGCCGCGGCCAACAGCTGCATCCAGGAGCGCAGTTCGGCGGGCAGGAGCCCGATGTCGTCCGACGGCTCGCGTTCGGGCTGGTCGGCGGGGGCGGGAGAGTCAGCCATGGTGTCACAGTCTAACGGTTGTCCATTTTTGGATAACCCGCTAGCGTAGAGTCATCCAAATTTGGACTACTGGTCGCGGTCCCGGCACTCAGGTCGCGGATGCGGCTTCCCCGTTCCTTGGTCCTTCCTTTCCTCGACTTTTCTGGAGAACTCCCATGACCGTCGTCATCGAAACCGGCCTGTGGCAGCTGGATCCCGCCCGCTCCACCGTGGCCATCGCGCATCGGACGATATGGGGCCTGGTCACGGTGAAGGGCACGTTCGGCAACGTCACGGGCGAGGGCGAGATCAAGCCCGACGGGAGCGTCCACGGTGTTGTCAGCGTGGACGCGGCGTCCCTGGACACCAGGAACGCGAAGCGGGACGAGCACCTGCGCGGCAGCGACTTCTTCGACACCGAGAACCACCCGACTCTCACTTTCACCGTCCAGGGCGCGGCGGTGCCCCAGGGCGACACCGCCGAGATCACCGGCCAGCTGACCGTCCGGGGTGCCGGCAGCCCGCAGACCGTCACCGCCCACGTCACCGCATCGAGTGACGACGCGATCAGCCTCACCACGGAGTTCACCGTGGACCGGGAGCAGTTCGGGATGAGCTGGAATCAGCTGGGTATGATCCGCGGCCTGACCACTGTCACCGCGACGCTCACCTTCGCCCGTGCGGTCGTCTGAAGAGCCGACGTGCTCACCCCCTGACCCGGACACCTGAACAGCGCATGCGCGCCGCCAAGGCCCGGGCCGTCCGGGCGGAGCCGGGCACGGAGCCTGGGGCCGGGCCGGCGCACCCCAGGTGCCCGGCCGCCTCCACCGCCCCCGGGGAACCGGCGTGACTGCTCGTGCCCGCACCGGCGGTGTCCCGCCGGATGCGGATCAGCCGCCGGATCAGCCGCTGTACGGGGCCGCTACGTCCAGGACCCAGGTCACGCCGAAGCGGTCGGTGAGCATGCCGTACAGCGGTGCCCACTGCGACGGTCCCAGGGGCTGTGTCACCGTCGAGCCCTCGGCCAGCTTCTGCCACAGGGCACTGATCTCGTCGGTGTCGTCACCGCGCACGGAGACGAAGAACGGGTTGCTGCCCTGGTCCCAGGGCAGGTGGGAGGGCACGTCGTAGGCCATGACATGGAAGCCCTGGTCGCCCGCCACCTCGCCCCACACGATCCAGTCCGCCTCGTTCTCGTTCTGCGCGTCGCCCATGTCCTTGTACGCGACGGCGGTGACGCGCCCGCCGAAGACGGACCGGTAGTGGTCCAGCGCGGCCCGTGCGTCGCCCTGGAAGTTCAGGTGGGTGGTGGTCGTGACGGACATGGCCTTCTCCTTGCTCGTGGTTCGGCGAGGTGCGCCGCCGCAGCGTCAAAGCCCTGCGGGTGGCAAGCGGCAACCTCGTGGCCAGAGGCTGTGGCCTCTCTGGCGGATCTCGATGTTCACCGTTCCACGGGTAGCGGACAGGTTGTGTCCTGCATTGCGGGCAGGATGGTGAGCATGCAAAAGACGTCCTCGCGGCTGCTTGCGCTGCTCTCGCTGCTCCAGACGCATCGCGACTGGTCCGGTGACGACCTCGCCGAGCGGCTCGACATCACCCCGCGCACGGTGCGCCGCGACATCGACCGCCTGCGGGAACTGGGCTACCCGATCCGCGCTTTCAAGGGGCCCGCCGGTGGCTACCGCCTGGATGCCGGCTCGCAACTGCCGCCGCTGCTGTTCGACGACGGCCAGGCCGTCGCCCTGGCCGTCGCCCTGCAGTCCGCGGCCGCCGGCACCGTTGTCGGCGAAGACGCCGCACGGGCCCTGGCCACCATTCGCCAGGTCATGCCGTCCCGGCTGCGTCAGCGCATCGACATGCTGCAGGTCACTGCCGTCCCCTCACCTGAGAGCGGCAACGCCTCCCCGGTCGGCCCGCAGCTCCTCACGGAGCTGGGCCGCGTGATCCGCGCCCGTGAGGAGCTGCGCTTCGATTACGGGCACGACGCCACTGCCCCCGCCGAACAATCCCGCCGGACACAGCCCCATCCCGCCGAACAACCCCGCCGGACACAGCCCCACCACCTTGTCACCTGGCGCGGCCACTGGTACCTGATCGCCTGGGACCTCGACCGGGACGACTGGCGCACCTTCCGCGTCGACCGCGTACGCCCCCGCACCCCGACCGGCCCGCGCTTCACCCCACGGGATCTCCCCGGCGACCACGTGGCCGCGTTCGTCACCGGCCGATTCCGGGGAACCGACGGCTCGACCGCCGACTGGCCCTGCCGCGGCGAAGTCATCCTCGACCTCCCGGTGCAGGCTGTGGCCCCCTTCGTACGGGACGGAATCGTCGACGAACTCGGCCCCGACCGCTGTCGCCTCACCCTGGGCTCGTGGTCGTGGACCGGCCTTGCCGCCACGATCGGCCGCTTCGACACCGACATCCAAGTCGTCGGTCCACCACAACTGACCCGTGCGTTCGCCGAACTCGCCGCGCGCTGCGCCAACGCCGCGACCTCATCGGCCCCGGCCCCAGGCGCCGAAACCTCGCGCTGAGGCCCCGTCAGACCGACGGCGTACCTCGCCGCATCACGCTGCCGCTCACACGCCACCCTCCTGTGACGCCCGGGCGCCCCGTACTCCGTACCCCGTACCCCGTACCCCGTACTCCGCACTCCGCACTCATCCGGGTCACCGGGCGCGCGGACACCACGACCGGGCGGCAGGGTGGTGGTGCCGACGCCGCGGAGCACCGATCGGCACCGCCGCCCGGACCACGGCATCGTCCGCTGCCCCCGTCCCGGACGAGGGGCCCTTGAGAGCACCCATGCAGGAGGTTTCGTGCACGACAAGCCGCTCCTCAAGAGCATCGGCGAACTGCTGCGCCGACGGCACGGCTCCTCACACCGCACCCGGCAGGCGGCGCCGGACGGGTTCGCCCTGGACGCCATGACGGTCGCCGGGTTCACCGCCGGCACGCTCGGCCCCGAGGACGAGGCGAGGCTCGCCGACGAAGTGGCCCAGCTCCTTCCCCACCACTGGGATCTGCCCACCAAGTCGGTGGAGGCGCTGACCCCGCTCGTCGACCACCTCGGTGGCCAGCAGGAGCTGATGGCCTGGCTGGACCGCCACCCCGGGCGGCCACGGCTGATCGCGCGGATCTACGTCCTCCTGGGCCATCTCGACCAGTACAGCGAGGACCCCGCGGTACTTGCCGCCGTGCGGCACGCCAGAGCCCAGGACCCGTACCCCGTCGGCCTGCGCGGCTATCTGACGCCGGAGACCAACGACGAGACCCTGGGCGGTCTCGCCTTCCGGATCGAGGAACTCCTCGGCGACAACCGCGAACAGGACGCCACCGCACTCGCCCTGACGACCGCCGACTGGCTGCGCCGTGCGGCGCGGAACGCCGACACCCCGAGCGCCGACCTCCGTGAGATGGGCGAACTCATGGACCACATGCACCAGGACATCAGCGAAGCCGCCGCCCCACCCTCCTGAAAGGGTGTCTGCACCACACCTGTGCACCTGTCTGATCCCGGCGTGGCCCGGCAGAGCAGCGAGGGGCCCGACCATGAACCGGTCGGGCCCCTCGCCAGGCACCGTAGTGCTGCAGGCCGTCAAACACGGCGCGGACGCTCACTGGATGCCGCAGGCGCTCGCCGGCGGGCGCGCGGGGACGGCAGCCTGCCGAGCACTCCGCAAGGAGCTCTGGCTAGGCCAGACCGTATGCGGAACCGCACTGCTCCTTGTCGCCCTTCACGGCGCAGACATTGACGACGATCGGGGTCCCCTCCGCGATGTTGCCGGTCTTCCAGCCGGAGTTGTAGTACGCGGCGTGGCCACGCGTGGTCGCCTTGCGGTATCCGGCCGCGTTGGACTGCGCCGCCGCTTCGGCCTCGATGCCCCAGCCGTCGGCCAGGATGTCGCGGACCTCGAGGGCGTCCCCCGGGATGGCCGGGGTGACCGAGTTGTCGGGGTCGGCGTTCCAGTCCGCGAAGCCCGCGCGCACGTGGTTGTTGTAGACCTCGATGCTGTAGTTCTTGCCGTCCCTGTCCACGCTGAACGTGAAGTTCGGGTCGGCGGCGGAAGCATTTCCGGCTCCCGAAATGACTGCGCCACCCGTCAGGCTGGCCACGGCGACAGCGGTGCCCAGGAATCGCTTGAAGTTCCGCACTTTTTGAGAATCTCCCGTGATGAAGGGCGCCTTGGTCAGAGGGGCCCGGGGTCGGGGGCCGCCAACTGATGCAACGCAACCCCCCGGTCCACATGATCATACGATGCGCATGACAACCGGTGCCGGCTCGTTCCGGACCGGGCCCTTGGTACACGGCGCCACGCACGTCCACGCACGTCCACGTGCGCGGCGAGCTCGCGTAAGACCACACACCATGCGTGCATCCAGGCCGTGTTGCTCACCGGATCCCATGCGCTGCGGCTCCGGGCGGGGTTGTCCGGCGGGCGCGTACGGGGCTGTCTGCCGGCGGGATCTGAACGTGGCTCAGGCGGTGCTGTCCGGAGTGGTTTCAGGCTTGGTGTGGAGGATCTCGCGGGCTTGTTCCGCGGCGCGGGCGGTGCTTTCGGCGACGAAGTCGAGGAAGCGGGCGATGTTCTCGAGGCGGGTGCCGGCCGGGGTGTCGGGGCCGAGGACGCCGACGCCCTGCCGTGCGGTTTCGACGAGTTGGGCGGTGGAGCGGGCGCTGGCCATCATCGACTCGTACCAGACGTCGTCGTCGACGACGTAGCGCTCGCGGCGGCGTTCGTCGCGCTCCCGGCGCACCAGGCCCTGGCTGTCCAGGAACGCGATCGCTTTGGAGATGGACGCCGGGCTGACCTGGAGGCGCTGGACGAGTTCGGACGCGGTGAGGCTGCCGGTGTCGGTGAGGGTGAGGCAGGCCATCACCCGGGCCATCATCGTGGGCGCGCCGGTGGCCATGATGACGTTGGTGAACACCTCCTCGTACGCGCGCACCGCTTCGGCGTCGCGTCCGTGGGGCTGCGGGAGTGCTTCCGCTGCCCGGGGTGCGGCCTGTTTGCGCCGGTGGGCGCGGCGTTCGGTGGCGCGGTGGGCCATTTCGGCGCGGTAGGCGGTGGGGCCGCCGTTGCGCATGACCTCGCGTGTGACGGTCGAGGTCGGACGGTCCAGGCGTCTGGCGATCTCGGCGTAGGCGAGTCCGTCGGCCAGTCCCAGCGCGATCTGCTGGCGTTCCTGCTGGGTGAGTCTGCCGCCCGGCATCGCGGTCTCCTTCGTCGGTCTGTGATGTCTCCACTATAGCGTTCACTCGCAATTCATTGCAACGAGTCTCGCGCGAGAGTGTTGCGTTAGGCGCTAGGCCATTGCAACAACTTTCGGCTATCTGCCTGCAGCGATGGCGATTTGATGCAACAACAGTGTTGTCAGGTCTATGAATGCAACGTAGCGTTTCTGTCATCGGAAACAGCGGGCCGGAAGGGCGCGCGACACCGGAGAAGGAGAGCACGATGCAGAAGTTCGACACCCCCGCCCCCGTCTCGGCCGTCCTCGACATCCCCGCGGGACGCATCCAGTTCATCGCCGCCGACCGCACCGACACCACCGTCGAGGTCCTGCCCGCAAACGCCTCCAAGAGCCGCGACGTGAAGGCCGCCGAGCAGATCCGGATCACCTACGACGACGGTGTCCTGCGCATCGAGGCCCCGGAGGCGAAGAACCGGATCCTCGGCGCTTCCGGGTCCGTCGAGGTCACCGTCCAACTGCCCGTCGGCTCCCGCATCGAGGCGAAGGCGGCCGCCGCCGAACTCCGCGGCGTGGGACGCCTCGGCGACGTCGCCTTCGACGGCGCGCACGGCTCGGTCAAGCTCGACGAGGCCGACAGCGCCCGCCTCACCGGCCTCGACGCCGACATCACGGTCGGCCGCCTGAACGGCCCCGGCGACATCAGCACCCACAAGGGCGACCTGAACATCACCGAGGCCGTACGCGGCACGCTCACGCTGAGCACCCAGAAGGGCGACATCACCGTCGGCGCCGCCCGCGGGGTCTCCGCCTCCCTGGACGCCGGCACCACCTACGGCCGGATCGACAACACCCTCAAGAACACCGACCCCGCCCCCGGCCTGACCATCCACGCGACCACCGCCCACGGCGACATCACCGCCCGCAGCCTCTGAAGAAGGAGCACCTCCCATGACCAACCTGGCCATCGCGGCGCACGGGCTGCGCAAGTCCTACGGTGACAAGACCGTCCTCGACGGCATCGACCTGACGGTCCCCGAAGGAACGGTCTTCTCCCTGCTCGGCCCGAACGGCGCCGGCAAGACCACCGCCGTCAAGATCCTCTCCACGCTCATCTCCCCGGACCCCGGCTCCGGCCGGATCCACGTCGGCGGCCACGACCTGGCCACCGAGGCGCAGGCCGCACGAGCCGCGATCGGCGTCACCGGCCAGTTCTCCGCCGTCGACGGCCTGATCACCGGCGAGGAGAACATGCTCCTGATGGCGGACCTGCACCACCTCTCCAAGAGCGAGGGGCGGCGCGTCACCGCCGAACTCCTGGAGCGCTTCGACCTCACCGAGGCCGCGAAGAAGCCCGCCTCCACCTACTCCGGCGGCATGAAGCGCCGCCTGGACATCGCCATGACCCTGGTCGGCAGCCCGCGGATCATCTTCCTCGACGAGCCGACCACCGGCCTGGACCCGCGTTCGCGGCACAACATGTGGGGCATCATCCGCGAACTCGTCACCGGCGGCACCACGGTCTTCCTCACCACCCAGTACCTGGAGGAGGCCGACGAACTCGCCGACCGCATCGCGGTGCTGAACGACGGCAGGATCGCCGCCGAGGGCACCGCGGAAGAACTCAAGCGCCTCATCCCCGGCGGACACGTCCGCCTGCGCTTCACCGACCCGGCCGCCTACCGGTCCGCCGCCTCCGCACTGCGCGAGGCCTCCCGCGACGACGAAGCCCTCGCCCTGCAACTCCCCAGCGACGGCAGCCAGCGCGACCTGCGCACCATCCTCGACCGACTCGACTCGGCCGGCATCGAGGCCGACGAACTGACCGTGCACACCCCCGACCTCGACGACGTCTTCTTCGCCCTGACCGGCACCACCACCGTGCCCAACCAGCCCAAGGAGGCTGTCCGATGAGCTCCTTCTCCCTCGCCGTGCGCGACTCGTCCACGATGCTGCGCCGCAACCTCCTGCACGCCCGCCGCTACCCGTCGCTCACCCTGAACCTGCTGCTCACCCCCGTGATGCTGTTGCTGCTGTTCGTCTACATCTTCGGCAACACCATGAGCGGCGGCGCGGGCCGCTCCGCCTACATCGCCTACATCGTCCCCGGCATCCTGCTCATGACGATCGGCTCCACCGTCGTCGGCACCGCCGTGTCCGTCGCCACCGACATGAACGAGGGCATCATCGCCCGCTTCCGCACCATGGCCATCCACCGCGGCTCCGTCCTGTTCGGACACGTCGTCGGCAGCGTGCTGCAGGCGACCATCAGCGTCGTCCTCGTCGGCGCCGTCGGCGTCGCCATGGGATTTCGCTCCACGGACGCCACCGCCCTGGAATGGCTGGCGGCATTCGGACTGCTCGCACTCTTCGCCCTGGCCTTCACCTGGATCGCGGTCGGCATGGGCATGGGCAGCCCCAACGCCGAGGCGGCCAGCAACAACGCCATGCCGCTGATCCTCCTGCCCCTCATCTCCAGCGCCTTCGTCCCCCTCGACTCCATGCCCGGCTGGTTCCAGCCGATCGCCGAGTACCAGCCCTTCACCCCCGCCATCGAAACCCTGCGCGGACTCCTCCTCGGCACCGGGATCGGCAACAACGGATGGATCGCCCTCGCCTGGTGCCTGGGCCTGAGCGTCCTCGGCCACCGCTGGTCGAAGGCACAGTTCAACCGCGACCCCAAATAACCCGACATGACAACGCGGGCTCACCCGCACACCCGTTCCACCCCAGGGCGGCGCACCCCGACACCCCGTCGGAGTACGCCGCCCCGCGCGTCAGGGGCGCCGCCCGTAGCGCCCCGCAGCCGGCGGACATGCGCGGCGCCTCTCCCCGCCTGTCTCCGGCAGAGCGTTCACCTTCAACTCATTGCAATAGCCAGGATGCGGGACGTTGCATTACCCCGAAGTCATTGCAACACATTTCCCGAATGTGGCCTGCAGGAACGGAAGTTATCCGCAATAAATGTGTTGTCAGATCCACGAATGCAACGTAGCGTTTCTGTCATTGGAAACAACGCTCGGGGATCTTACGGGCCGACAGGTACGCGTTCACGAGCGAGCGATCAAGGGGGTCGGACCATGGAGACAACGCAGCGCCGGCAGCAGCCCGCACCCGGCGCCCTCACCGCCTTCGCCCGCTTCGTACTCTTCGGCGGCGCGGTAGGGCTGGCGTCCAGCCTGGCTGTAGCGGCCCTCGCCACACGGATTCCCTGGAGCCTGGCCAACGCCCTGATCACCACGGTCTCCACGCTCCTGGCCACCGAACTGCACGCCCGCTTCTCCTTCGGCGCAGGCGCACGCGCGACCTGGCGCCAGCACGCACAGTCGGCCGGCTCCGCGGCCGCCGCGTTCGCACTGACCTGCATGGCGATACTTGTCCTGCACCAACTGGTGGCAGCACCCGGCGCGATGCTCGAACAGATCGTCTACCTGTCCGCCTCCGCACTCGCCGGCCTCGCGCGGTTCGCAGTCCTGCGCCTCGTCGTCTTCGCACGCAACCGCTCGCAGCCCGCAGCCACCGACCACACCACCCAGCCCGTCCACACCGCCCGACCCGTCCACGCGACCGTGACCCAGACCGCGACACCGGCCGCCCCGGCGACCCTCTGCCGCGCCGCCTGACCGCCTCCGCCTCTGGACTGCCGGTCGACAACGGCCCATCTGGAGTATCTGAAGTGGGCTTCTGCGCAGCCGTGTTGACGGTTGCGCCGGCCCCGCAAGACGGTGCCGACCGTCCCGTATTCGGACGCCGCTCGCGAAACAAAGGGAGCCCGGCACGCTGCTGTCCACCGACTTCGAACAGCCGGTGGACGGCAAGGCCCGGCCCCGGCGACGTCCTGGATACCGGCAAACTCGGCGGCTGACCCCGTCCGTTACGCTGCGCGAGCCCGGCAACGACAGGGCCCGTACCCGCCCCGTCCCCTTTGAGAGCGAAGCGACACCATGAACGACCCCACCCCCGATGACATAGCGGGCCTCGCCGCGGCCGAGGGCCTCGGCGAGCACCGCGGCACGGTCCTGCCGAAACGGCAGAGCGCGCTGATGATCTGCAACTTCGTCTTCCTCATCGTCGTCGGGCTGTTCTGCTTCGTGCTGCCCGCGATCTGGTTCGTCTGGATGGCGATGCAGACCCCCAACTTCTCCCGCAAGGCCGCCGCCCGGCGGCTGCACTTCTTCGAGCACGGGCTGATCGAGACCGACCGCAAGGGGCGGCCGGTCGCGTTCCGCTGGGACTCGATGACGGCGCTGCAGGAGATCACCGAGTCGTACGTCAACGGCATCTACGTCGGCACGGGATACCGGTACACCCTGCACAAGCAGGACGGCACGGTCCGGAAGGTCACCAACTTCTACGCCGAGCCCGAGCGGTGGGGGCCGTTCATCCAGCAGGAGATCGCCGGAGCGCAACTGCCGGGCATGCTCCGGATACTGCAGGAGGGTCAGCAGCTCACCTTCGGCGACATCTCCCTCAACCGTCATGGCGTCGCGACGCGCAAGCGCGGTGCCGTGACCTGGACGGAGATCGAGGACGTGCGCGTCGACAACGGCGTACTGGCACTGCGGAAGTCCGGCAAGTGGCTTTCCTGGTCGAGCAAGCCGGTGAAGGACATCCCCAACTTCCTCCTCTTCCTCGCCCTGGTGGACCACCTCCGCCACTCAGCGGCCGTCCGCTGACCTCCCCCGACCTCGACCTGTCCGGCCCCCACGCCGAACACGTCCTGGTCAGGCCCTGACACCCTGATCCCATCCCTTCGGGCACACCGGCAGCCCTACAGCCCGACGTGCCCGATTGATCAAGGCCCAGGTCTCCGGGAGATTCCCGCTGACCTGGGCCTTTGGCGGTCTGGCATCACGCCCGGCGACCTGGTGGCGCCGGCTGGGCAGCATCGTGCCTTCGCGCGATGCTGCCCAGCCAGCCGAACAGGAAGCCGGCGGGAAGCGACACGAGGACGACGGTCTGCAGGGGGAACCAGTCGATGTGCCACGCAGGGAAGAGCGCCAAGGGGGTGCCGGAGAAGACGGGGCTGCAGATCTGCAGTCCGACGGCGCAGAGCAGGCCGCCGTACAGCGTGCAGAGGAGCCCGGCCCGGGTGTAGCCGCTCCAGAAGACGGAGTACACCAGCGCCGGAAGCAGGCAGGAGGCCGCCACCGCCAGGGACATCGCTGACAGGAACAGGACGTTCCATCCCTGGACCCAGACTGCCAGCACGATGCACAGCGCACCGACCCCGGCGGACGCCAGGCGGGCGGCGGCCACCTCCCGGCCCTCGGTCGTGCGCCCATGACGCAGCGCCTTCGTGTACAGGTCGTGGGCGATCGCCCCTGCGGCGGCCAGGGTGATGCTCGCCACCGCGGCCAGCGTGGTGAGGAACACCGCGGAGGAGACCAGGGCGACGAGAAGCGCCCCGTTCGCGTCGGCGGACGCGCCGCCTGCCAGTTCGCCGGTGAGCAGCAGCAGGGCGCTGTTGCCTCCGGGATCGGCGGCAACGATCGCGGGTGCGCCGATCAACGCGGCGGCCGCGAAGCCCATCAGGGCTGTCATGAGGCAGAAAGAGGTGACGATGCCGATCGTATGGCGCACCGTACGGCGTGCGGTGGCCGCGTCGGGTGCGGTGCTCAGTTGCAAGGCGACGTGCGGCAGGCACGCCACACCCAGCACGATGGTGATCATCAGGCCGATGAAGTCGAGCGTGCCCTGCCAGCCGCTGCTGCCGGCGTAGCGGAGGCCGGGACGCGCATAGCCGGCGGGTCGGCCGCTGCCCTGTCCGGCGGCGTCGATCAGGGCATCGGTGTTCCAGTGAAAACGATGGAGCAGCACAGCCGCCACCGTCAGGGCCGCGCCGAGCAGCACCACCGTTTTGATCGCCTGGATGACGACCGTGCCGCGCATGCCGCCGAACGCCGTGGCGCAGACGACCAGTGCGCCGATCATGACGATGGCTGTCTTCTCGGCACCGGACCCGGTCATTCCCAGCAGCATCGTGGTGGTCACGCCCGCGCCGGAGAGCTGCACGACCATGACGGGGACACACACGCTCAAGGTCACGAGGGCGGTAGCGATTCTCGCCCCTGGCCCTGGAGCCCGCAGGGCGAACGTGTCGCCCAGGGTGTAACCGGCGCGCTCGCGCAGGGGGCGCGCCAGCAGGAGGAGGACGCCGAGGGACAGCGCGGTGCACAGGGTCATGAACAGACCGTCGTAGCCGAAGACCGCGACACTTCCCGTGTTGCCGAGCACCGCGGCCGTGGGCAGGTAGACGCCGGACAGGACGAGGGCCCCGCGCAGGGGCTTCAGCCTGCGGCCCGCTGTGTAGAACTCGTTGACCCGGTCCCTCTCGGGGCCGCTGAGAACGCAGATGAACAGGATGGGGACGATGAAGGCCAGAAAGCCCAGCAGGACGAAGGCGTGCGTGTCACTGTCCAGGACGCCGGGCGCGGCGAGCAGGATCCGCTGACTCATCTGCTCTCCTCCAAGATCTCCTGAGGAGCCGGTCGCCGGTTCGCGAGGCGGTCGTACCGCGCCGCCGTCCACACCAGCAGGGAGCCCTGGAGGAGCAGGGCCAGCACGCCGATGCTGGCCTCTCCCCAGACACGGGTGGCCATCAACTCGGCTGCGGAGCAGGCGAGCAGCACGTGCACGGCGAAGGCCGATCCGTTGACCAGGGCGAAGGACACACCTGGGCGGTGAGGCCGTGGACGATGATGAAGGCGGGGGGCGTGCGGGTGGGTCATGACGGTCTCCGTACGTTGTTGGGCGGTCCAAGAGGGCCGGATGTGGCTGATGGCGGCTTGTCTTGTGCGACTCGGCAGGAGTGGCGGCCCGGCTTTTCGGGGCGCCCTGGCTGCGGGCAAGGCGCCACCGGGCGGCGGTGGCCGGCGAGGCCGGCGCGACCGTGCGGTCAGGAAGATCCACAACGACGCGTCAGAGATCCTGACCGCGCTCGGCGAGCTCCTGGACTTGGCCGATGTGTCCATGGGGCCGTTGACGTCCGGCCCCGCGTCCGTGCTGCGTTGGGCCCTGCGTGCAGCCCACGGCCCAGAGCCCGGCTACGTGCCCGGCCGCACGGTCAACCGCATGTCCGGCGCCTACCGGAGCGAGGCCGACGCCGACGCCCGCGGTGCTTACGTCATTGCCGAAGCCACCTGTCACCGGCGGGACTTCGGCACGGTTGACGTCCCGGCCCCGCTGATCGCTGATCTGTCGTTGCCGACCGCACACCGCACCGGACCGGCCGCTGAGCGGGTACGGCTGGTCGATTGGCTTCGTGATGTGCTCACCGGTGTCTTCCTGGCCCCGATGCAGGCCGTCCCCGTGTCGGTGGTCGCCGGGGCATGCGGCCCGTCGGCCTTCTCCGCTTCGCCCGGCGTGGCGTTGGCAGAGGCGATCCAGCCGGGGCGGAAACGGTTCTCGCCGTCTCCGCGGACGAGGACGGGGACGTTGTTCTGGCGGTCGAGCCTGCGCATAGCGGTTCCTTCAGAGTGGGTCGATCGCGGCGGTGGCAAGGCTGCGGCGCGGCCCGTTCGGGTCAGAGGCCAGTGCCGCTCCGGCGTGACGGGGACAATAACGGAACTAGCAGTAACGTATCTAGAGGGAGGCATGCGGCTTCTCGGGTCCAAGTGCGAATCCAGCTCGGCCGCTTGGGCCGTAGGCCGCCTTGTCCGTCGTGCCCTGCGGGTGTGTGGCGGTCCGCGCCGTGCCGGCCATCGCGCGGCGGTTGTGCGTCCGCCATTGGTTCTCCCCGCCCGAGCGCCGGGCGCCGGCGGCTTCGGATACGGCGCTGTCTTGGGGCCACTGGGGAAGCAGTCAGAGGCGAAGTGAGGCGTGCGTGCCGCACCGTTCGAGGCCGGGGGCGCTCAGGAGCGCGTGCCGGGCGAGCTCTGAGTGCGCTCCTGGTGCTCGATTTCGGCAGGAGCAGTCGGTAAGCGGCTCTTTTGTGCTCACGCCCGGTCACTGGATGTCAGCCTCGGAGATGCTCCGTTGGCGGCTCGGGCATGCGCATACGGTGCGGTCACGTGGCAGGACCGGCAGTGCCGGTTCTGCCACGTGACCGACAACCAAGGGGAGACGCTATGGCGAGTGTGGAAGTGTCGCTGAAGGAAATGATGACTGAGGCCGAGGGAGCACTGGGGGCGGCCGTCGTCGACTACACCAGTGGCATGGCCCTGGGCACCCTGGGAGGGAGCAAGGATCTGGACATGACGGTCGCCGCCGCCGGCAATACGGATGTCGTCCGCGCGAAAGTGCGCGCCATGGAGCAGCTGGGTCTCAAGAGCCAGATCGAGGACATCCTGATCACCCTTGGAAACCAGTACCACCTCATCCGGCCGGTTGCCGGGCGCAGCGGCAACGGCCTGTTCCTGTACCTCGTGCTCGACAGGGTGCGTTCGAACCTGGCGATGGCCCGCCACCACCTCAAGCGCGTCGAGGGGCAGTTGGAGATTTAGACCGGCCGGAGCCCTGGGTTGACCTGTGCCCACGATATGAAGACTTCTTCAAGTCGCCATATCGGCATGATCTCAACAGTGAATGCGCGTGGCCATGGGCGAGGAGGACCGGTACCCGGCGGACACATCCTGCGGCGGCGCCCTCCCAGGCGTCGCCGCACCGTGGCGAGCAACTGGCCACCGGTCAGGGCGGATCTGTTCGCCGGGTTTGTGTGGCTGCTGTTCTACCTGGGCGAGCACGGGGGACGCCCCGGTCCTCTGGAGGCATCTACGCCCAGCGGCCCAGCGGCCCAAGGGAGGGAGGGCCCGGCCCGCGGCCAGGCGACTGCGGAGTGAGCACAAACCGGGAAAGGTCCACCCGAGTGATCGCTGTCGTGGGACATCCCGATCTCACCATGCCGACGCTCACCCTGCTGGAAGGGTGGGGGCACCGACGAAGTGCGGCTCGTGAGGTGACGGAATGCCCGCGTGGGTTCAGCGGGGCCGGGCGGCTGTCACCGGGCCGGTGACGCTCGTGCTGCAGCGGGCTCCCAGGTGGTGGGGCACGCAGAATCGCCGAACTCCCGGGCGGACGGCAGGACATCACGATCGGGCACCGGGGGCGGCGGCTCGGCCACCCGCCCGATCCCGCGGATCTTGCGCAGCAGGTCCATGAACCCTCCTGCCACGGTGAGGACTTGTCCCCAGGGGGCCAACAGGCCTTCCCGCGAATGCAGTTACGACACCTTCCAGCGCTGAGCCGCCTTGGGCTTGTCTCTTTGACCCGCCCTTGGCGGTGTCGGTGCCTTCGCGGGTCTGACAAGCCTGGGTCAGCCGGTGGGCTTGACGGCGTGTCCGACGACAGTGATCCCGAGTCCGATGATGAAGGGCGTCCAGGAGACGAAGGCCAAGCTGGAGACCATGAACAGCAGGCCGGTTCCCCATAGCCTGGGGTTGCGTACTGTTTTGCTGAGCCATCGTCCAGGCACCCGGTTACAGGTCAGGGTGTAAATACCGAGCCCTGCACCAGTCGCCCCCAGAACTCCCATGGCAATGAGGCTAAGCGTCAAGAGTTCACCGAAGGCCATCGTTCCCCCCAAGTTCGGCTGCTGCAAAGCTACTCGTCAGGCCAGGCGAACAGGCAAGCGGGTGCTGTCGCGGAAGCCATGAGGGGCGCGTGTCTCTCCCGTGAGCTGGACCGTTGACCGGACATGTCCGTCCGACGAGTGATCAGTGATGTGATGTGGCACCGGATCGAGCCGCTCATGCCGTTGATCCGCCCCGGGGCCGACGGTGGGCCGACCACCGCCGCACGCTGGAAGCCATCGCGTGGAAGTACCGCACCTGCTCGCCCTGGCGGGACCTGCCCGCGGAACTGGGCTCCTTCCAGACCGCTCACAAACGGCTGATCAGGAGGGCAGTCGACGGCACCTGGGAGAAGATTCTCGCCGCGGTCCTGGCAGCGGCCGATGCCGACGCCGACATCAGCTGGACCGCGTCAGTCGACTCCACCGTTGTCCGGGCCCACCAACACGCCGCCGGAGCCCTCAAAAGGGGGCAGCCTGCCGCAACGAGCCGGACGGCCACGCGCTGGGGCGTTCACGCGGCGGGCTGAGCACCAAGATCCACCTGGCTGCGGACAGCCATGCACGGCCTCTGGCTCTGACCGTCACCGCGGGCCAGGCCGGTGAGGCGCCCGCCTTCGAGACGGTCATGGCCCGCATCCGTGTGCCGAGGAGCGGTCCCGGACGGCCCCGGACCCGCCCCGTCATGGTCCTGGCCGATCGCGCCTATTCATCCCGTTCGATCCGCGCCCACCTGAGCCGCCGCGCAATCCGTGCGGTTATCCCGCAGCCTTCCGACCAGATCGGCCACCGCCTGCGGCGAGGCCGCAGAGGAGGCCGACCACCCGGCTTCGACAAGGACACCTATAAACAGCGCAACACCGTCGAGCGGTGCATCAAGCGCCTCAAGCAGTGGCGTGGCCTGGCCACACGTAGGCCCGGGAGGATGTCAACAAGCCGCTCTCCACCTTGCCGCCATCTTCATCTGGACACGCCGCTAACGACCAAAGAGACAGAACCTTGTTGCCGAGGCATGTCCCGGCCGAGAGGAGCGGCCGCCTCCCGGTACCCAGAGTGCTGTCCAATTCCCAGGAGGCGGCCGCGATCGAGGGCCGTCGCTACGACGGCGGTTTCGCCTCCTGCTGAGCGGCCTTCAGGTCGGCGAGCAGCTCGGCCTGACCGGTCAACACCCCGGACAGGATGGTCCGCGCGACCCTGAGCAGCTCCGCCACGTACGGGCTGGTCAGGGAGTAGTACACCGTCGAGCCCTCCTTGCGCGTCACCACCAGGTTCGCGCGGCGCAGCACGGCCAGCTGTTGTGACAGGTGTGCGGGTTCGATGCCCACCTCGGGCAGCATCTCCGCGACGGCGTGTTCGCGTTCGCTGAGCAGTTCCAGGACGCGGATGCGGGCAGGGTGTCCGAGTGTTTTGAAGAACTCGGCCTTCAGCTGGTACAGCGGGGTGCTCATCGTGCCGTCGCCTCCCCTGAACAGCAGTCCGGCCGAGCCGGCCAGTCCTTGGTGCATCGCATCCGCCCACTCGTCAACAACATGGCGCCCATCTTCGCCCGCGAAGTCGGCCGCGCCGAATCCGCGTGCGAGGACCCCGTCCACCCGAATCAAGCAGCGGCGATCTCTTGACTTGCTAATATTAGCAAGTCGATAGGTTACGTGAGGAGGCCGGGTGAGAATCACCCCACTGCACGGTCTGGGCGTCGTCTGGCTCAAGTGCCCCGCGTGCCGCCTCAAATGCCGCCCCGGCGCCGTCGGCCCGGACGGGCAGTGCCCGCGCTGCGGTCAGGCCCGCATGCTGAGGCTGTCCTTCGGTGGCCGGGCCAAGGACCCAGCCGCGGACGCGAGCCGCGGCTGACGGATTTTCGCCATGACAGGGGAGAAAGGGTGGGGGATGGCCGACTGGGCGGCGCAGTCCGGCAGCGGGATCCGTTTCGAGTGGGGGCAGACCGGGGCGAGACGCCTGGCTGTCGAGGCTGCTTGTCTGGTGGTTGTGGACGTGCTGTCGTTCACGACAGCGGTGAGCGTCGCCGTCCAGGCGGGCAGCAAAGTACTGCCGTTCTGGCTACCGGCTGCTACTGCCGGCGCTGCCGAGCGGGCCGGTGCCGAGATGGCCGCCGCGATCTACGCCCGGCAGTCGGGTGCGCGGCTGGCCGTCGCCCACAGCACCATCACACCCGATGCCCCGTGGTCCCTGTCCCCGGCTCAGCTGCGCAAGGCTCCCTTCACCGACCGCCTGGTGCTGCCGTCCCCGGACTGCAGCACCATCACCGCTGTCGCACGGCCCGGCGTACCGGTCATCGCGGCCTGTCTGCGCAACATCACCGCGGTCGGCAGCTGGATCACCTCCCACGGCTACGGCACACCCGAGCGCCCCGTCGCCGTGATCGCCGCGGGCGAACAGTGGCCGGACGGCAGCCTGCGCCCGGCGTTGGAAGACCTCCTGGGCGCCGGCGTTCTCATCTCCGACCTGCACGCTCAAGGGGCAGGCCCGCTCTCCGCGGAGGCCGCGGCCGCCCGCGCGTGCGGCGAATGCACGGCAGACATCCCCCACGCGATCACCGTCAGTGTCTCCGGCCGGGAGCTGGAAACGACGGGCTTCGCCGAGGACGTGGCGATCGCCACCGAGGAAGACACCTGCACGGCTGTACCGGTCCTGGACGGCGACGGCGCCTTCGCCCGGGCACGGTGACACCCGCCGGCCACAGAGGTGCCGACCGGGCTCCGTCAGCGGTGGGCCATCCCCTGTTCTTCGCACGGAATCCCGGCCTTCGGACCGGACAGGAATGCGATCCCCGGCCCGGAGGCGCGAAAGCGCCGGAGCCCGCTGAGTCTCAAAGACGGTCCTTACGCCAGGGCTCAAACACTGCCGCTCCCTCTTCTCCGAGTCGAGCAGGCCAGGCGAACGACACCGGCCGGCAATCAGGCGGACCAGCCGCTGGTACGCCCCTGCTGCTGACCATCAGCGCCCTGGCCGTGGGCGTCATGTTCCGCGACGGCCGCCGCAAGGTCGCTGTGGATGGTGATGGGCGGGCAGTCGCCGTACGGGACGAGGGAGCCGTCGGCGGGGATGGCGGCCAGTTCCAGGCCGCGTCCGTGCGCGCCGAGCCGGCGTGCTGCCTCGATGACGGCGAGCCGGCCGTCGACGGACCAGCTGCGCAGCCCGCTCATGTCGACGACGACCGGACCGGTGCCGCGGGCCAGGACCCAGCCGATGGCACCGGCGAAGCGATGCGCGCCCTCGGGCCCGAGGTGCCCGGAGAGGGAGAGAAGACTGAAATCCTCCCCGGCGGTGTAGTGCCATTCGATGGTCATGATGATGAACCTTCTTGTGGGTGTTGCCTGTTCGGCTCGCCTTCCTGGACCGGCTCGGATCACAGGGGCAGGGTGATCCAGATGCTTTTGCCGTTTCCGTCGGCGTCACCGCGGACGACGGCGGTGCCGCCCAGGCCGAGGGTGAGTTCCATGACGGTGCTCAGACCACCGGCCCCCGTGCCGATCGCGGCCCCGTACAGCGCCGGCTGGTGGGGGTGGCGGTCGTGGACGGCAAAAGCCAGGCAGTCGGAGCCGGCCGCATAGATGACGGTGAGCTGGGGGGAGAGCGTCACAGCGTGCCGGACGCTGTTGGTGACCAGTTCGCTGAGGATCAGCAGCGCCGGGTCGACGGTGGGGTGGCGCAGGCTGATCCCCCATTCGGTCAGGGCCTGTTCAGCGGTCTGGCGGCACAGCCGGACGGCGGACGGCTCGGTGGGCAGGGTGAGAACGTGCCGGTAGGGCAGGGCTTCGAACAGCCTGGACATCAGCTCTCCGTCCCCCGGGCCAGCCGGAAGCCGGACACCGTCTGGGGGCGGATGCGGATGACCGCATCGTGCGGGCCGTGGCTCCAGCCGGCGAGCGTCCGCCGGTAGTGGGCGGCCTCGTTCGGGTCGGTGACCACCTCGGCGGGCCCGGCGACGGTCACCGTCCAGCCGGTGCCGGTCGCGGCCCGGACCTCGTCCACGTGGTACGTCGCAGCCAGCCGGACCGCAGCGGCCTGCACCGGGGTGCGCACCGTCAGCCGCCCGAACTCCCACACGTGCCGGGCCGGGCGGACCACCGTCAGATCCCGCTGCACGAGGACGAGGCGGCCCAACGCGGCCCCCTCCAGCAGCCACAGTGCCTCCGCGCCGGAGACCTCGACCATGCGCAGGGTGGCGGGAGCGGTGCTCATCGGGGTGGTTCCTCTCTCATCTCGGTGACGCTGCGGGCGGACTTCCGGGCGGCGAGAACCCCGGCCCTCTCCAGGTGGTCGCGGGCCCCGCGGATCGCTTCGGGGGTAGTGGCGTACTCGCGGCCCTCCAGCCGCAGGAGGTCCGACACACCGACGGAGTCGAGGACTCGGCGCTGCCCCGGCCTGATCCCGGAGGTCAGGACGACGATTCCGCGCCGGTTCAGCTTCTGGACCGCGTCCTTGAGCACCAGTGCCCCGGTCGCGTCCATCGTCGACACCCGCGACATGCGAAGGATCACCACACGTACGTCGGCGACCTCGGTCATCTCCAGCAGGAAGCGGTGCGCGGCGGCGAAGAACAAGGGCCCGTCGACGCGGTAGGCAACGATGTGCTCGGCGAGCAGGGCATGTTCCTCGGCGGTGTGGTCGCCGCGGTCGAGAGGCACCTGGTCGAAGCGGGTCTGCTGGGCAACGGCACGCAACGCGAGGGCGCCCGCGACGACCAGGCCGATGATGACGGCGTACACGAGATCCAGGGCCAGCGTCGCGACGGCGGTCAGGGCGAGGATCAGCGCGTCCGAGCGGGTGGCCTTCGCCAGCGCCCGTAGCGAGCCGACCTCGACCATACGGATCGCGGTGGCCAGCAGGACACCGGCGAGGGCGGCCAGCGGGATCTTCGAGACGAGGGGCGCGGCCGCGAAGACGATCACCGCGAGGATCGCGGCGTGGGTGAGCGCGGCGAGCCGGGAGCTCGCACCGGTGCGCACGTTGACCGCGGTGCGCGCGATCGCTCCGGTCGCCGGCACGCCGCCGAACAGCGGGGCGGCGATGTTGGCAAGGCCCTGGCCGAACAGCTCCCGATCCGGGTCGTGCTGCTGGCCCACGGTCATGCCGTCGGCGACCGAGGCCGACAACAGCGACTCCAGCGCGGCCAGCGCCGCGACCGCCACCGCGGGGGCCAGCAAGGAGCCCGCCGCGCCCATGTCAAGAAAGGACAGCGAGGGCGCGGGCAGCCCCGAGGGCAGTTCACCGATCGGGTTCGCCCCGGTCAGCCCGGCGGCCTGTGCCGTGACCGTGGCGGCGATCACCGCGACGACGGAGAACGGCACGGTCGGACGCCACCGGGCCCCGACGAGCATCACTGCCGCCACCGCGACGGCGACGGCGACGGCCGTCCAGTTCGGGTGCCGCACGAACTCCTCGAAGGCCCGCCAGGTCACCACCAGTACCCGGTCGCCCTCCGGTTCGGGTACGCCGAGCACGGCCGGAACCTGCTGCAGCCCGATCACGCACGCGATGCCCAGCGTGAAGCCCTCGACGACCGGCGCGGGCACGTACCGCATGTACCGCCCGGCCTTGAGCACGGCGAGGCCGACGAGCATCACTCCAGCCATCACGCCGACCGTGAGGACGCCTGTCGGACCGTACCGGCCCACGATCGGCACCAGCACCACCGTCATGGCGCCCGTCGGCCCCGACACCTGCAGATTCGATCCGCCGAACACCGCGGCGAGGGCGCCCGCAACGACGGCGGTGGCCAGGCCCGCCTCGGCGCCGAGCCCGGAGGAGACGCCGAAGCCGAGGGCGAGCGGCAGGGCGACGATCGCCACCGTCAGCCCGGCGAGCAGGTCCCGGCGGGGATTGCGTCCCATCTCCGCCAGGTCACTGCGGGCGGGCAGCAGCGAGGCGATGCGGGCCCGGACCAGGCTGATCCCCGAGATCATCGCGCGCCGACCTCGGTCTCCATCAGCTCAGCCAGCAGTTCGCTGCGCCCGGACAGCATCTGGGTCAGGATCCGGCGCGCGGCCTCCAGCAGATCCGCCACGTCCCCGCCGGCCAGCGCATAGACGACCGTCGAGCCGTCCCGCGTGGCGGTGACGATCCCGGACCGGCGCAGCACCGCCAGCTGCTGCGACAGGCCGGACGGCTCCACCTCGATCTCCCCGAGCAGTTCCCGCACCGGCCGCGGGCCGTCCTGGAGCAGCTCCAGCACCCGTATCCGTACGGGATGCCCGAGCATCCGGAAGAACTCGGCCTTGGCCTGGTACAGCGGAACGGACACGGCCCCTCGACTTCCCCGGACGGCGCCCCACCCGGGGCAGACAAGGGCTGTGCCCGCGACTACCTGCAGGTACAGCGAAGACAGCATCTAACCAATTGCTAAATTTTGCAATTCAGCAAGACACTGCCGCCCCGGCCACCCGCGAGTCACGGATCAGGCCTTCTTGACCACGCTGGACTTGAGCTGCATCGCCCCGAAACCGTCGACCTTGCAGTCGATGTCATGGCCGTCGACGCCGTCGACCAGCCGGATACCGCGCACCTTGGTGCCGGCCTTGATCCCCGAGGGGCTCCCCTTGACCTTGAGCGCCTTGACGACAACCACGCTGTCGCCGTCCTGCAGCACATTGCCGACAGCGTCCTTGACGACCCGCTCCCCGGCACTGGCCCCGCCCTCCGCACCGCTCTCGGCACCGCTCTCGGCAGGAACCCATTCGTGGCCGCACTCCGGGCACACCACAAGGGCGTTCATCTCGTAGGTGTACTCGCACGAGCACGTCGGACAGGGAGGAAGATTTTCGATCATTCCGTCAGAATATCCGGCCCTCGTCCTCGGGCGGCCCGTGGCTCCAGCCTGCCGGCTTCCGGCCGCATCGACGATCTTGCGCGGCCGGCTTCGGCGCTGTCGGAGGGTGCCCGCCAGGGATGTGGTCGTCCGCGAGACAGCCCAAGGGCCGGTGGATCAGGCACCCGAACCAGTCGACGGCGACCCTCACTCCCGGGGGACGACAGGGCGTTCCATGTCCCGGGTGATCGCCCAGCGTTCGTGGTCGCGCCAGACTCCAGCGATGTTGATGAACCCGGGCGAGAGGCCCTCCTTGCGGAAGCCGAGTCGCCGAACAAGTCTCAGGGAGGCCTCGTTCTCCGGCTGGATATCGGCTTCCACACGGTTCAGGTCAAGTCGTTCGAAGGCGTAGTGCACCGCCAGCGCGACACCCGCCGACATGTAGCCCTGGCCCGCGTAGGGAAGGAACGCGGCATATCCGAGCACGCCCCGCTGGTACGGCCCACGCACGATGTCGTTTATGTTGATCATGCCCACCAGATCGCCGTGGTCCTTGAGGCAAAGAACCATGCAGGCGGCGGTGACCTGATCGGACTTCTTCAGGTAGGCCGAGAATGCGCTGGGCGTACGGGGCAGTCCCACCCACGGATGATGGAGACCGGCGCTGAGGCCGGCCAGTTCGAGAAATCTTGCCTCGTCATCGGCTGCAACCGGCCGGAGTGTCACCTGTGATACCCGATCAGGTTCAAGATTCACCGGGAGGAGTGTACGCCACCTGCGAGGGCCGGACCACGCGCACGTGTTCGCGCCCCGGTCGCCCGTCTCACCCTCCGTCAGCACCGGAACAGGGACGGCCGTTTGTCGCACACACCCTGCCTGGGGACGCGGCCTTCTGCCGTGAGCGACGCGTGGCATAGGCTCCGGGGAAGAACGTGCGAGAGGGCGCTGATGGCGGACTGGCTACCGGGTCAGGAGACGCGCAACCAGGCGGCCGAGGTCGCCGGGGGTGTCCTGCAAGGACGGGATTTCCAGGGCAACACCTTCCACTTCCGCGGTGTCGGCACGGAACTCCCCGGCCCCCGGCAACTGCCCCGTGATGTCGTGTACTTCACGGGCCGGCACGACGACGTGAACCGGCTCGACGCGCTGCTCGGTGACCAGACGGCCGGGTCGCAGGCCCTGATCGTGTCGGCGCTCGCGGGCACGGCTGGCGTGGGGAAAACGGCGCTCGCCGTGCACTGGGCCCACCGGGTCAGGGATCGGTTCCCGGACGGTGACCTGTATGTCAATCTTCAGGGGTACGGGCCGGGCCCGCCGCTGACGCCCGGTCATGTGCTTGAGGGCTTCCTGAGAGCCCTGGACGTACCGCCCGAGCGGATCCCGCCCGAAGCCGATTCACGAGCAGCTCTGTACCGAACGCTGCTGAGCCGCCGCCGGGTGCTCATCGTCCTGGACAACGCCAACACGGCCGAGCAGGTCAGGCCTTTGCTGCCCGACTCACCGGGCTCGCTGGTGGTGGTCACCAGCCGGAGTCTGCTGCCCGGCCTCGTCGCGCGCGACGGCGCCCGCAGGGTGGTCCTGGACATGCTGTCCCCTGAGGAAGCACAGACACTGACAGGCAAGATCGTTGGCGAGGACCGCATCGCTGCCGAGCCCGACGCCTCCGCTCGTATCGCCCGGTTCTGCGGCCACCTGCCGCTGGCACTGCGGATCATCGCAGAGTACGCAGTGACACACCCACGCAGATCGCTGTCCGAACTCGCGCAGGCACTCGCCGACGAGAGCGGCCGACTGGATGCCATCTCCACCGGCGAGGACGAGCTGACGACGGTGCGCACCGTGTTCTCGTGGTCCTACCGCGCCCTGCCTGACGAACTGGCCCGCCAGTTCAGGATGTTGAGCCTGCACCCCGGCTCCGACCTGTCCGTGGAAGCCGTCGCGGCGCTCAACGACACACCACCCGCAGCCGCCCGCCGGCTCCTGGACGGGTTGACCGCCAACCACCTCATCACGGAACCCACCGAGGGCCGCTACCGCTTCCATGATCTACTGCGCGTCTACGCCCTGGAGTGCGCTGCCGCGGACGAGCGCCCGGAAAGCCGCAGGCAGGCCGTGGATCGCGTTCTCCTGTGGTACATGCACGCCGCGGCAGCAGCCAGGACAGCCCTGACGCCGGGGCGTCCTGACACCCCGTTCGTCCTGCCGCCGACCCTGGGCGCGCCACCCGCTCCCGTTCCCGTGTTCGCCGACCCCCAGCAGACGCTGGCGTGGTGCGACGGCGAACTCGACAACTTCGAGGCAGTGGTCAGGAAGGCCAGGCAGGACGGACGCCATGATGTGGCGTGCTGGCTGCCCGTGGCGATGCACCCGTATTTCCAGCGCCGCAATCCCTTCGGCTCCTGGACGGCCACCCATACCGCAGGGCTGGAAGTGGCTCGGGCGGTGGGCGACGTGCGGGCCGAAGCGGAGCTGCACCGGGGCCTGGGCGGGGCCTACTACTACCAGGGCCGGTACCAGGAAGCCTTGGCCCATCAACGCCAGGCCCTGGACTGCTATCGCTCCCTGGGGCGCGAGGGCGAAATGATTCTGGTCAACCTGGGCGGTGCCTGCGCCAATCTCGGCCGCTACGACCAGGCTTTCAGCTATCTGCAGGAAGCGCTGGCGACAGCACGCCGGACCGGCTACCGAAGTGCGGAGGGTTTCGCGCTGCAGAGCCTGGGGGCCGTATATCAGCAGTTAGGGAAATTCAAGGAGTCGGCACCGTACTGCAGGCAGGCGATTGAGGTCTTCCGCGAGATCAACGACCGCTTCGGCCTCAGCATCGCGCTGTCCCGGCTGGCCTATGCCCACATGCGTCAGAAAGAACTGCCGGAAGCGATCGGATTCCTTCGACAGGGGCTGGACAGCGCACGCGACATCGGGGACCGGCCCGGAGAGGCGTGGTTTCTGGAGACACTGGGAACCGCGCTGCACCAGGCCGACGACAAGGACACCGCCCGGGAGAAATGGCTGGGTGCGCTCGCCCTGTACGAACGGCTCATGAACGACGACGCCACCGCCCGTCTGCGTGCGCAGCTCTCCCACCCCGACCAGCTTCCGGCGACACCGCTGCCCCGGCTGTGAAGAACCCCCAAGTCACGAGTCCGAGGGGGCCGACGGGACGCCGAAGGAGTTGCCGGACACGTCTCGGCCTTGGATGACCGGCCCGCTGAAGGTGCCACCGGAGACGGTGTTGTACGTGCCACCGTCACCGGTGCGCACCAGCTCGGCCGCCTCGGACCACTGCCGAAGCCGCGCATGGAAGTCCTCGTCCACGGCCGCCCGTACGGCGAGCGCCGTGCTCAGAGCCTGCGCACGGCTCGAGTCGCCCGGGGCCTGTCCCAGCCGAACCAGCTCAGCTTCTCCTGAACTGACCACGGAGGAGCCAGGACTGTCCTCGCCACGTCGCAGCGGACGCCGGACCAAGGCGCCCAGCCCGGCCCAGGCCTGCCGGCCGACCTCCCCGCCGGCACCGCCCGCCAATGCGACCAACAACCCGACCGATACCGGATCCACTGGGCCCCCTCCACGCCGACGCTTCCATCCAGTAGACAGGATCTGTCAAACGAGCGGTGCGACCGGGTTGTCGACTACTGACGATCCGTCGGACGTCGCCCCGGGAAAGCGGCGCTCCATCAGAGTGTCCATGCCCCGGTCGGCAGTTGGTCGCGGTGGTTGGTCGTTGTCCTGTCGGCGACGTTCCGGCTTCGCGGCGAGCCGGGACGGGAGGAGAGCCGTGGCGGCGCGGGTCTATGAAGCGGCGGCGGCCAGCGGGGAAGCCCGGGGCGGGGAATCCGGCCTGCGCGACCCCAGGAGAGGCCGCCGACGGATCAGGGTGCGCGTCGCCTCCGGGAAGCGGCCGTGACAGACCGGTTGCGCACAACGCTGCCGACTGCGCAGCCCCAGCGCTGAGGCCGGCTCCCACCGGCGCAGCGCCACACGCCGTCTGCGCTTTGGTGAGCGGTGTGAACTGGCCCCCGGGATCCGGTTGTTGTCGCGATCGGGCTTCGGCATGGTGGATGCCGCCTGCCGTGCATCGACGCTGACCCACCGCCTCTCCGTGAGGGGGCCGGCCGGGATCCATGTCGCGATATGGCGTTAGCCTTTTCCTCGCGCCGCTGCCTGCGTCGCGCGACGTTCGACAGGACCAGGACGGAAGCATGTCGGGAGAGATTTCGCCTACCGGGAAGCGCTCCGGCCCCGGCTCGTCGCCCGAGCTGCGAGCCTCTCATGCGGACCGGGACCGGGCGGTGGATGTGCTGCGTATCGCGGCGGGGGACGGCCTGCTGACCGCGGACGAGCTGGACGAGCGCCTGGAAGCTGCCCTGTCGGCGCGGACCCTGAGCGAACTGACCACGCTCACCGCTGACCTGCCGCCGGTACCGGCTACGGTCGGCGGGAGTGGAGCAGAGGCCAAGGACACAGTTCGGATCGAACAGGTCCACAGCGGCCCGGTCGAGCGAGTGGGGCGCTGGGTGGTACCGCGGAGGCTGGAACTCGCGGTGACGTTCTGCGAGGTGAGGCTTGACTTCACTGAAGCAGTCATCACGCACGACACCTTGCGGATCGACGTGGGCATGACGGGGAAGACCCTGACGCTGGTCACGAGGCCGGGCATCGTGGTCGATACGGATGGCCTGCAGCTGGTACACAGCGGGGTCAAGTACCGTCAGGCTCCGACGAATCCGGATACGCCGGTCACGCTGCGAGTGGAGCTGGTCGGTCAGAAGGTCCACGGGCGCGTGGTGGTGCGGCCCGCGCGTCGGACGTTCGGGCAGTGGCTGCTGCGCAGGCCCACCCCTCCTTCTGCAGGCGCTTGACTCCATCGCTGTGAACGGTCGCTGAGGTCTTCTCGACTCGGCGACCCTCGGGTGTTGCGGCTGCGGCCGCTGCCGTCTCACCGCACGAGCCGGGGGTGGGGCCACTTCGTTCCGTCGCCACCCTCAACGCGTCCGAGTGCCTCTCCAACGGTGGCCGCCGGAAGCCGACATGCCGGTGCCGACTGAACAACGTCAGAGCCACCGGACCCGTTGCGCAGACGCAGACATGGCCAGTCGGACTGGTCGGCGTAACCCTGCGCTGATGCCCGGCGCTCTTTGCACCGTTCTTCTTGCAGTCCCGCCCCCATCAGTTGCGGGTGTAGGTGAGGGTGTCTCCGCCGTCGCTGGTGCGGCGCAGGGTGTTGTCGCTTTTGAGGGTGAGGGTTGAGGTGCCCCCCGACGAGCAGGAGGCGGCCGGGGTGCCGGAGGTGACGGTGCTCGGGCCGAGTTCCAGTCGGCCGCCCCCGCTCGGCACGGCGGCCAGGGGGGCCGTGAACACGCAGTGGTAGGTGTCGTTGCCGGTGGGGCCGTCGGCGACGAGGATCAGTACGTCGTCGCCGATGTTGCCCTGTTTGATGACGAGTGATCTGGTGTTTTCGCCGGTGGCGTTGGTGATGGTGGTGGTCCAGCTGCCGAGGTAGCCGTTTGGCACGTCTCCGTTCACGACGGGAGTGGGGGAGGGCGTGTTGCTGCCCACGGAGTGTGAGGGGGTCTGCCGGTGGATGAAGGGGCGGAGCTGGTAGCCGAATGCGGTGAAGGCGATGGCGAGGACGGCGGCCATCGCGGCCAGCGCGAGGGTGTGGCGCGGCCGGGGCCGCTGCGCAGGGGCGTCGCTCGTTCCGATCACGACGGGTGACGCGGGATCGAGGACCACGGTGAGCCAGTCCGATGGGTCCGGTCGGGGAATGTCGTGGTGCGCGGGCCCAGGACCGGTGGCTGTGCCCTCCTCGGCCTGCGGTGCTGGGGCCGTGCGGATGGACCGGCGTGAGGTGCTGTCGGTTGGGCGGCGGATTTCCCAGACCCTCGAGGCCGTGGGGGAGTTGCCGGCCGGGTGGGACGCACCGGCTGCTGCCGCTCGCCCGGCCGACGGGTGGGAGTAGGAGCGGATGCCGATGACGGCGGCTGCGGCCCGGCGCGCGAGGCGGAGCTCAAGGGCGGGGGTCAGGGTGGTGGTCCGGGTGGGATGCGCGGTGGTGCCGAGGGCGGCCGCGGCGGCACGGCGCAGCAGGCTGGGCCGGCTCATCCGGTGCCGTCCTGGTCCGCGGCCGGCCTGCGTGCCCTGCCCGGCTGCGGGGAGGAACGCGACGGGGGTGGGCCGTCGGCCGCAGGTGGTAACGGTGTGCCGGTGGCGGTGCGCTGCGCCGGTGGGGTGTCCCGGGTGCTGTGCAGGACCTGGCCCGGACTGTTGCTTGCTGCGTCGGCCGGCTGCGTGGCGCTCGCGGCTGCGGGAGCAGCGCCTTCCCCGAGAATCGCCTCGGCCAGGCGGGAGTTTTTGAGCTGGACGAGGAGCAGGGGCGCGGAGGCTCCGGCGGCGAACACTGCGAAGCCGCCGCTGACCTGCCCCGACGTCTCCAGCAGTCCGGCCACCAGAGCTCCCAGGACGGCGTGCACCACGGCGGCGATCGACTCGCCCCCGACGTCGTAGAACGCACCGAACGCGGGCGGCCCCTCAGTGCCGGGGTCGGGAGCGAGCCGGTACCGCTGACGCCCGCTGAGCCATTCGGTCATGCAGTCGTAGGCGTGCGTGATTCCGCGGACGGCTCCGCCCGCGGCGCCGAGCAGCAGCAGAGTCGCAGTGTCCACGGTGTCTCAGCCCATGCAGGTGGATTCCAGTGATTCCGGGCAAAGCCTACGGACCAGGTCACTGGGGCGTGGCTCGTTTGCCGAAGAGCCGTCCGCAACCCGGCCTTTCTGGCGGGTAGTTGAGCGCCGCGCGGCCCGGGCAGCGTCCGTGCCCCCTGTGGGCGCGAGGGGCTTGCGATCCCAGGGGGCTCCATAGCGGCCATGCCGACTCCGAGCTAACCGGATAGGTAATCCGAATATGTGCTAGCGTCACCTCCAGTAATCGGATGACCTATCCGTTTTCCCGTTGGGGTGGAGGAACACATGAGGACAGCTGTGGTCACGGCCGGGACGGCCGGCATCGGTTTGGAGACGGCACTGGGGCTTGCCGCCGCCGGGTTCGCGGTCACCGTGGTCGGAAGGAGCGCCGACCGGGGTGCTCAGGCGGTGGACCGGATCAACGCCATGGGCCCGGCGCAGCCCGGCCGGTTCCTGGCCGCCGACCTCTCCTCGCTCGACCAGGTGCGCGCGCTGGCCGACCGGATCGCAGCCGAGCACGAGGCCTCAGGGGATCCGCTGACGGTGCTGGTCAACAACGTCGGGGCGATGTTCCCCGACCGGCGCGAGCTGGGCGGTGTCGAGGCCTCGTTTGTCGTCAACCACCTCTCGCCGTACCTGCTGACCGAACTGCTCCTGCCTACGCTGACGGCCGGTTCGCCGAGCAGGATCGTGAACGTGTCCTCGGGTGCGGTCGGGGTCGCCAAGCGGGTGTTCGACGCCGTCGAGCCGCCCGGCGGCTACTACGGCTTCCACTGGTACGGCCGCGCCAAGCTCGCCAACCTCGCCTACACACTCGACCTTGCCGCGAGACTGGACGGCACGGGCGTATCGGTCTTCGCCGCCGACCCTGGAGGCGCCGCGACCGACATGACCAACGGCACCCTGACCGACCCGAAGATCGTCTCTCCCGCCCTGCGACTGCTGTGGCCGCTGGTGCGCCGCAAGTTCGAACGGTCCACGTCCGGCCCGGCGTCCACGGCAGCCAGGCCATCGATCGTCGCCGCCACCGACGACGCGCTGACCGGCCGGACCGGCGTCGTCATCGGTCCCGAAGCGCGTCCGGTCGCCCCGTTTCGCCCGGCCACCGACCGCCACGTCGCCAGGGCCGTGCGCCGGCTCAGCGAAGCCCACGCTCCCGTCGCGGCCCGGTAGGCGCTACGCCCGCCAGTCAACCTTGGGCCGGCCCGCCTCGATCCCACGATGCCAGCCCAGCATCACCGACAACCAACAGGCCGCGCCGTCGACCTGAGCCGCCGCGCTGACGTGCGCGCAGACCTCGCCCTGATCACCGCCCCGACCCTCGTCGTCGTCACCACCGCCGACAACCTGATACCCGCTGCCCTCCAGCACCAGCTGTCTGAGGCCGTCCCCGGCGCACGGACCGCCGAGCTCGACACCGGGCACCTGCCTTTCCTGGAGCGGCCCAAGGAGTGGCTGGAGATCATCACCGGCTTCCTCGGCCGACAGCAGGACCGGGGCTGACAGGCCTCGCGGGCGGGTGGGCCGCACGGCCCACCCGCCACAGCGCCGACCTCCCAGCCGGGAGCGGCTGCGTATGATCGAACGCCAGACATACATGACGGGACACGCGACAGAGACTGGCCACACATGACGACCCCACAGCTACGCAAGGACGCTGCCCGCAACTGGGACCGGATCGTCGCCATCGCCCGCACCCTGGTCGACCAGGGCGTCACACTGCAGCTCAACGATGTCGCCCGCCGCGCCGGACTCGGAGTCGGCACCGTCTACCGGCACTTCGCCACCCCCGAGACGCTGCTGGAGACCGTGGCCACCCCCTGCCTGGAAGCCCTGGCCGCCCACGGCGAACAGGCGCTGGCCGACACGGACCCCTGGCGCGCACTCGAAGGCTTCCTGACGCGGACCCTCGACGCGCAGATCACCGACGCCTCCCTGGCCCTGGTCACCGCCGCACCGACCGACGCCCTCCCACGCACCACGAAGCTCAGGCAGTCGCTGACAACGACCGGCACCGAACTCCTCAACCGGGCCCGCGAGGCCGGAGTGGTCCGTCCCGACCTGTCCGCCGCCGATCTCGTCCCACTGATGTGCGGCATCGCCCACGCCGTCAACGTCCACGGCGGCACTCCTGCCGACCGGACCGGCACAGCACACCGCTACCTCGCCACACTGCTCGGCGGTCTGCGAGCCGTCCCGTCGAACACATGACACGCCTCTCGCCACGGGGATGATCCTCGGCGTCCTGCTCCGCCGCCTGGTACCCGCACCGCCGCTCCGCCCACGTCACCTTGCCTGGGCGAGCCGGACCGCGTCGGGGCCTGCCGGGAACCGGAGCTGGCCGGTCGTGTCGTGCACGGCTCGCCACACCGCCTCGGCGACGTCGCTTTCCTCGGTGAACAGGTCCTGGTCCGTGAAGTCGCCCATGGTCTTCTTCGCCCACGCTGCGTAGGGCGCCGGGACCAGTTCGTCCAGCGGGGCGCCCCGCGTCGCCGTGGCGGCGAAGTTCGTCGTCAGGCAGGCGCCCGGCTCGACCGTCTTGGCCAGCACGCCGAACGGTGCTAGTTCGAGCGCGAGGGAGGAGGTGAACCCCTCGACGGCCATCTTGCTCGCCTTGTAGACGGCCGAGAGCGGCATGTGGCCCAGCACCACGCTGGAGGTCACGTTGACCACCACGCCGGAGCCGCGCTCGCGGAACTGGGGCAGCACCGCCTGGGTCGTCGCCATCACGCCGAAGGTGTTGGTCTCGAAGACCTCCCGGACACGGGTCATGGGGGTGCCCTCGAACACGCTGATCGAGGGGACGCCCGCGTTGTTGACCAGGACGTCGACGGGGCCGGCCGCATCGAGCGCGGCGGTGATGCTCTCGGGCTCGGTCACGTCGAGTCCGACGACGCGCAGCCGGTCCGAGGAGGGCAGGACGTCCGGACGCGGGGTGCGCATCGTGGCGATGACGTTCCACCCCTGCGCGTGGAAGTGGAGGGCTGTCTTTCGTCCGTATCCGGACGAGGTACCAGTGATCAGAACGGTCTTCATGGTGATCCTCGCGATGTGATGGGATCCCCGGCCGGACAGGCATTTTCCTGCACATCTGGGGAATCGGTGATTCCATTGAATCGCTCTGACCTGCTGAAACAGTAGAACTATCCTCGCCTCTTCCTGCACGATCCTCCCTGTGTGCCGGATTGTTCAGGGCAGGACGGCCGCGGGGGTGTGCGCGGTGCCGCGCAGGCGGGCGGCGTCCCGGCTCGGGGGCGCACCGAACTGGCGGCGGTATTCCCGGCTGAACTGTGAGGGGTTGTCATAGCCCACGCGCCGGCCGATGCCGGTGACGTCGCCGGGGTGGGTGGCGAGCAGCAGCCGGGCCTCCTGCAGCCTGATCTGCTTCTGGAACTGGATGGGGCTCATCGCGGTCACCGCCTGGAAGTTGCGGTAGAAGGCGGAGACGCTCATGCCGGACATGCGTGCCACGTCCTCGACGCGGAAGGACTGCGCGTGGTGCTCGCGGATCCAGCGCACGGCCCGGGAGACATGGCTGAGGCCGCTGTCGGCCAGGCCGAGTTCGCGTACCGTCGCACCCTGCTCGCCGGTGATCAGGCGCCACAGGATCTCGCGCTTGACCAGCGGCGCGAGTACGGCCCGGTCGCGGGGTTCGTCGAGCAGGCGCAGCAGCCGGACCACCGCATCGAGCAGCGAGGCCGAAGCGTCGCTGACGGCGATTGCCGACGGAGTGCCCGCGCCGGCGCGGGAGAGGTCGCCCGGCCCGGCCTGCAGCAGCACTTCCGCGACGGCGGACGGCTCCAGAGTGAGGCCGAAGCCGAGGGCCGGCTGCGCGGGATCGGCCTGGGTGAACTGCCCCGTGACGGGCAGGTCGACGGAGGCGACCAGGTACTGGCCGGGGCCGTACTCGTAGACCCTCCCGCCCAGCGCGAGGCGTTTGGCGCCCTGGGCGATGACCGCCAGCACCGTGCCGGACATGGAGGGCGCCGGCGGATCCGGCCGGTCGACCTTCGAGATGAGGACGCCGTCGATGGCGGTGGTCCAGTCGGGCCGGGCGTGCCGGGCCAGGAGGGTGCGGAGCTCTTCGAGGCACATGCCTCCATTGCAGCACCCCACCACCCTTGCACTCCCTGATCCGCGAGGATCATGCAAGTACGAGCGAGCATCGTTCTAACGTTTCCGCAGGTCAGAGCGATTCAATGGAATCACCGCACTCCACCACGAGGAAGAAGAATTCCATGATCGCCACCTATGGCTTCAACGCCACCCTGACCGCCAGGACCGGAAGGGGCGACCAGCTGGTCGACCTGCTGCTGAGCGGTCTGGACGAGGGCAGCCCCGGCGCGAGCGAACACTGCGTCCTCTACCTCGTCTCCCGTTCCGCGTCCGACCCCGACGTCGTCCATGTCAGCGAAGGGTGGACCAGCGAGGAGGACCACCACCGGGTCTTCGCCGGCGACGCCGCCCAGGCCATCGTGGCCCGGGTCGACGGGCTGCTGGCCAAGGAGTCCGAGTACACCGACTACGTCCCGGTCCGCGGCAAGGCCGCCTTCTGAACCCCGCACCGGCCCCCGCCCTCCCGCCGCCTCGGCCTCCCGCGAAACCCCCGCCCCGCCCGACCGCCCCGGCACCACCCCACGAAAGGCCCACGACCATGACCCCGGCACGCCCCGCCCTGGACCCCGAACTCCGCGAGCTGCTGGCCGACATGCCCCTCATGTCCCAGCTCACCCCGGAAACGCTCGCGCAACTGCGCCGGCTCCCCCCGGCACCGGTCGACACGCTCCTCGCACACCGGCAGGCCGACCGGCGCGAGATCACCGTGCCGGCCAAGGACGGGGCCCGGATCCGCCTGTCGGTCTTCAGCCCCGCGCACCCCGGCCGCACCGCCGCAGCGCCCTGCGTCTACTGGATCCACGGCGGCGGGATGGTCATGGGCGACCGCTTCTCGCAGATCGACATCCCGCTGGAGTGGCTCGACGAGTTCGGCGCCGTCGTCGTCTCCGTGGACTACCGGCTCGCACCGGAAGTCACCGGCACCACCCTGGTCGACGACTGCTACCAAGGTCTGCTCTGGATCGCCGAACACGCCGCCGAACTGGGCATCGACCCCGCCCGGATCATCGTCGCCGGCGCCAGCGCGGGCGGCGGCCTCGCCGCCGGCCTCACCCTGCTGGCGCGCGACCTCCACGCCCCGGCGATCGCCGCGCAGGTGCTGATCTGCCCCATGCTCGACCACCGCAACACCAGCGTCTCCAGCCGCCAGTACTCCGGCGTGCCCGGCGTCTGGACCGGCGAGATGAACGCGTTCGGATGGCGCGCCGTCCTCGGCGACCTCACCCCCGACGAGATACCCCCCTACGTCTCGCCCGCGCTGGCCGACGACCTCTCGGGCCTGCCCACCACCTACATCGACACCGGCTCCGCCGAAGTCTTCCGCGACGAGGACACCGACTACGCCACCCGTATCTGGGCGGCCGGCGGACAGGCCGAACTCCACGTCTGGGCAGGCGGCTTCCACGGCTTCGACGCCCTGTACCCGCAGGCACCCATCTCCGCCACAGCCCGCCGGACCCGCACCGACTGGCTGGCACGGCTTCTGCACCCCAGCCGCACCGCATGACGCGGCCGGCGCCTCAGCCCGTTCTCGAGGCCCCGACAGTGATCACGCCACGGTGCCCCGCGCGGTACGGATACGAGGGCGCCGTGGCGGCACGGGGGCGGGTCAGCGTCCTCCGCGGAGGTGGTCTCCGCCTGGGACTGCGCGGCCGCCGTCGCGGACAGCGTCTGCCCGGCGTCGATGTCGTCGGCTTCGCTGTCCAGGACCGCGGTGTCACCGGCCCCGGACTCGTTGCGCAGACGCGGGCATGGCCAGACGCCCTTACGGCCAACATGCGCACCCTCGAGGAGCGACTCAAAGCCGCCCGCTTTGACCTGGGTTTCGGGAAAGTGGCAGTTGGTCACGGAATCCCGGCGCGGCGTCGTCAGAGCGCCAGGCCGTGGGCAAGGGCGGTCATCACGGCCCGGGTCTTGGTCTCGCCGCTTCGCGGCAGGCCGACGTTACGCTTTCGCAGGGCCTGTTCGAGCAGCTTCTCGGCCTCGGCCGCGTCGGCGATGCTTGTACGCACCGAGACCTCGAGGAAGCGCAGGTCCTTGGTGGTCCACTCCTCGATGGCCACGGAGCGGGGCAGAGTGTCCCAATCCTGCTTCCACTTGACAGCGCGCACCGGGCCGAGCGCCCTCAGATCCTTGAGGTCGCCCTTCTCCAGCCCGACGGCATCGTGCAGGAGGTGGCGGTGCGGCTTGGCGAGGAGCTGGTCCAGTGCCCCGCGCTCGGGCCTGAGCGCCGACTCGACAAGTTCTGCTTCGACCTTCCGGTCGGCCTGCAGCGACGCGGACAGCACGGGCGTGAAGGCGGGACCGGTTCGGTCCTCCTCGATCGTGAACTCCCAGTCCTCGTCCTCATCCTTGAGGTTCTTCTGCCAGTCGGGCGGTAGCGGCGGGCACGGCCGCAGCTTGACGGTCATGTCCGTTTCGCGCTTGGACTCGTGGTCCCCGTCGTCCAGACGCAGGCGGAAGATAACCCCGCGGTCGAGGAAGGGCAGCGAGATGCCGTCGCTGCCCATCCTCGGGCTGTCCCAGAAATAGATGGCGCGACTGCGGCCCTCGCCGTCCTGGAGCTCGAGCGCAGCGCTCGCCTCCCGGGCCTGGTCCCCGAAAAAGCTGATCTTGATTTCCGCGGCCGTGGCCGTCGAGGTCTCTGCCATGGTGCTGTTATCGCATGACATATGGGGCCTTGTACTATGCGTCACCGGTTCGGCCGACGAGTGGCGCCGTCTATTCGCCCTCCCGGAGCACGCGGCCGACCAGTTCGTCCTGCGCCGCGCTCCGCGTCGGCGAATTCGACGGTGCGGTCGTCCACCGTCACGGTGCACTCAAATCCGTCCGGTACACCGGGGACGGGCTCTCGGCCCGGCCGTCGCCGACGGCGGCGAGGGGGAGACGTTCCAGTTCGGCCGCGTCGGGCCGCCCCCGGTCACCGCCGTGATGCTGGGCGCCATGGCCATGCTCCGAACCGCACACCGGGCGGGTGAACATCGACGATGGGCCGTCCCACCAGGGCAAGGCCGGGAATAACGCCAAAAGTGGACGGCGGTCGGCAAGGCCCCGCTGCTCCGCTACCGCAGCGGGCAAATCCTGCACCAAGCCGCTCCCACTGGCACGACCCACGCCGGGCCGTGCCGTTCCCATCACATTCGGAGGATGACCCATGCCGCTGAACAAATACGGTGTGCTGGCCGCTCGCGCCGTCGACCGGCGCCGGGAGGGATCCAGCGACACCCCGCACTACCAGATCCACCTCACCGACGACGCCGGTACCCACTACCGGGCCGCGGTCAACGTCGAGTCCCAGCAGGCCCCCTCAGAGCTGCTCTACCTGGCCGACGACAACTTCCACCATCCCCTGACGGAGCTGCTCCCACCGGCCGGCAGCGGATGGAACGCCCTGCCGTCGCAGCCGGGCACCGCAAGCGTCGACTTCATCCGCGGCAACCTCTTCGATCCCGCCTCGATGCGGACGCTCCCGCCCGATCTTCCGGGCGCCGACAACGACCTGGCCGACCTGCTCGACCACTACGTGCAGCGGGTCATCGCCGATTCCACCGCCGCCGTCTACGCCTTCGGGCAGCGATGGGGTCCCGAGACGGACAAGGCCGACAAGGTGTTCGGGTTCCGGCCCGGCAACGGCGTCCACGACATCCACATGAACCAGGGCAGCAGCGGGCGCTTCAAATCCGACAACGGGGTCTGGCAGGACGGCGCCCTGCTCCTGCACCTGCCCGCCGAAAACCGCTGGGTCGCCGTCTTCCTGGCCTTCCAGTCCCAGGCCTGGCACACAGACGACACCACCGGTCACCCCATCCACACCGCGCCGCCCCGCCCCAGCAGCCGTGAGGAACCGCTGCGGATCATGGCTGCACTGGTCAATCCCGTTGGCCCGGCGCCCGAAGCCGAGACCGTCACCGTACTCAACACCTCACCTGCCCCCATCAACCTCCAGGGCTGGCAGCTCACTGACCAGAACCGACAGGCCATCGTCCTCCCCGCCAGCCCACTCCCGCCCGGCGCCGCACTTGCCGTCCCTGCCAGCAACGGATTCCACCTCGGCAACCGAGGCGGCACCATCACCCTCCTCGACCCCGACGGCCTCAAAGTCCACGGCGTCTCCTACACCGCGCGACAAGCCCAGCGCGAGGGTCAAACCATCACCTTCTGACACCATCAACCCGCAAGGATCCACAACCGGTACGCCCCGTCGGCCTGGGTCGGCGGGGCACCCTGCCCAGGGTCATCAGGCCAGGGCGCACCGGACGTCTCTATGGCGCGGGGGCAGTCCGCGGACGATAACGCCACGGCGGACGACCTGACGGCTTCAGGGCCTCGGGGTCTTGGAGCCGTCCGGTTCCGGGTCAGGGGGCGGGCGTCCCACGTCCGACAGCGTCTCGCGGGCCCGTGCGTCGACGAAGCGGGTCACGAGATGCTGGGAAGCGCCGAAAATGACGGCCCAGGCCATTATCTGCGGGCTGGAATCCAGATCGCTCAGACCGGGAATGAACGCACCCCTGATGAGCAGCACTCCTATGAACGCGGTCAGAGCCCCGGTGGGGAATTTCAACAGGGCTGCCGACAGCGGCAGCATATAAGGAGTACTCGTCCCCTGAATCCGGCGTAGAGACGCAATGACCGTGAGAGCCGCACCAGCCAGTCCTGCCGCCTCGATGACGAGAACGTCGACTCGCTGGGCGTAGTCACTCGGAACGCTTTTCGGGTTCAGGAGAACCTCCCCGGAAGGGCATGCGGCGAACTTCTTTCCCTCAGGGAGGAAGCACATGTTCAGTGAATCGGGGCAGTACCAGCCCCAGGCTGCGAGCCCACCCGCACCGAGGAGAACGAAGAAGGTCGCAATCCGCAGAATCAGGCTGAGGCTGCGAACTCTGCTGTATTCGGCATCCAGCGCATTATAAGAGGCGCCCAGAGCGAGGACGAGGAGCTCGCGGTCTCCCGGCAGCGGTCCTTTCGCCCCCATGCGCTCCGTGACCGCCTCCACCTTCACCCGAAGCGGGTCGGCCGGGCGAAGATGGTGTTCAACGTGGCTCAGCACGTCGGCGCTTCGGCCGGGCAGGTCTTCTTCCGAACACAGCCTGAGCAGCATCACGTCGGTCGCACGTACATTGGCCCAGGTCCTCTCGAGAGCCGCGGCTCCCGAGAAGAGGCGGCGCCGCGCGGAGATGGCGTTGCCTGCCTCTTCCAGTTGCCGCGCGATCCCCTCCAGTGTCTTTTCCCGCTGACATTGCTCAGCTCGGTCCTCTACTGCTCGACACTTCTCGCGATCTGCTTGCTGTTCCAGGTAGAGAATGCGTGCGGCAGCTCGCTCGCGCCAGGCTGTTCTATGAGTCCTGAACAGCTCCTTAGGTAATTTGGGGAGCTGAGCCACGTTCTTTCGTTGGGTCGGCTCGTAGAAGTGATCGCGCTTCGGTTGACCTGGCGCCGGCGTGCGCCTGAGTATGAGCGAAGCGACCCACAGGAGAATGAAGACAGCGACGCTCCCTCTGGGTTTTTTCGTGCTTTCTGAACCGTTGAAAGCTTTCCCATTGGTCATCCCGACCTCCAGTAAAGACTCCCCTCCTCAGCGTAGGACGGAAAGCCAGCAGGTGCACGTCAAGAAGTGCGTGCCTGGACTGGGTCTCTGGGTATCCGTGTTGGCGGCTGCAACAGCCTGCACATGTCTCTAGACAGACCATATATAGGCTATGTAGAGTACGAGTATGGTGACGTTGCGGATGACCCTGCAGACCCAACTGGTCCTGCGGGCTTTGCTGGAGGACCCCGCGAGGCAGCGCTACGGCCTGGAGCTGTGCGAGCTGGCGGGACTGCCGTCGGGCACGATCTATCCGATCCTGGCCCGTCTGGAACAGGCCGGCTGGGTGGACAGCACCTGGGAGGACCCGGCGGTGCACGAGCAGGCGGGCCGGCCGCGGCGGCGCTTCTACCGGATCACACACGACGGCGCCGAGCAGGCCCGTGACGCCCTGGCACGTGCCTACCGGTCCCGCAAGCAACCGCTGCCGGGATGGGCGGCGGCCCGCCCGGCCACGGACGGGGGAGTGTCATGAACGGTGCGCGGTTACGGACGTGGCGCAGCAGGCGCGGGGATCGTTGCCCGTCCTGTGACGATCTGCTGGCGAGCGTCCGAGTCCACCATCCCGCCGCAGATCCGGTGCTGCTTCAGCGGGCCTATGCGGAGGCCGCTCGGTGGCACCAGGGCCATCTCCGCCGCAGCGGAGCCCCGGTGCTCACGCACTGCGTGACCGTCGCCGCCATCGTTGCAAACTGCGGCATGCCGCCCGACGTGGTGTGCGCCGCCCTGCTGCACGACCTCGAGGACACCGCCTGCCCGCCCGAACGCATAGCCGAGCTGTTCGGCCCGTACATCGCTGACCTCCTGCGGGCGATTCCGGCCGCCCCGCTCGACCTGTCGCCCTCGGCCGCCACCCGGGAAGTACCTGGCAGTGCGCCATCGTTCGAGGCCGCCGTGCTGGCCATCCGACTCGCCGACCGGCTGCACAACATGCGCACCATCGCGTTCCTGTCCCAGGCCACCCGCCATCGCAAGGCCCGCGAAACCGTCGACGTATTCGCCCCGCTGGCACACGCAGCGGGCCTCGACCACGTCAGCCGCGAACTGCACGACCTGGCCTCCGCCGTTCTTCGCAGCCCGGTTGCCTCCTACGCTGTCACCGGACGGACACTGGCCCTCCTGGCGCTGCTGCTGCCTTCCCGTCAGCGCTCCCGGTGGCAAGAGGAATGGACCGCCGAACTGGCGGCCCACCCCACCCGGCGGACTCGCGCCCGCTACACCCTCCGCGTGCTGTGGCACACACCACGCCTGTCGGTGACGCTGCGGCGCCCCGTCGGGAAGGAGCAAGCATGGTGAGCGTTCTCGCCCGTGCTGGAAGCGTGCTCGGAGCCGCGGCGGCCGCATGCGCGATGGCCTTCGTCGGCGGTGGTCTGCCAGCCTGGATGACCGTGGCACTGTGCGCCGGGCTTCTCGCCCTGGCCGGGGCCGTGTTGTTCTGGCCCAGTGACACCCCCGCCCGACGCCTGGCGCATCTGATCCAGGCTTGGAGGAGCGCCGGGCCGCCTCAGCCGGAACAGCCCTCGAGGTCCGTGATTTCGCCGGAGGGAGAAGGTCTGTGACACGCGGCCCCTTCAGCATGATCTAGCGCGGAACCCCGGGCGTTCACGCCCGGGGTGAATCGCATCTCTGGATTGCTCTGACAGTGATGATGTCCGTGGTGACGCCGCTGGCGGGTCTGACCCGTGCTCTGACTGACCCGGGCGCGTGCAGGGGTCTGCACTGTCGTGGCCTCAGCTGTCTACAGCGGGCGCTTCTGGTTCTCGATGTACTCCTTGATGATGCTGAGCGGGGCGCCGCCGCAGCTCGCCGCGAAGTACGAGGGTGACCAGAAGTGCGCGCCCCACAGGTACTTGCGGATGTGGTCGGGGTACTCCTGGCGGAGTCTGCGGGCGGAGACGCCTTTGAGGGAACCGACCAGCTTGGAGACCGAGACCTTGGGCGGGTAGTGCACGAGCAGGTGGACGTGATCCTTCTCGCCGTTGAACTCGACCAGTTCGGTTTCGAAGTCGGCGCAGACGCCTCGCATGACTTCCTCGCAGCGTCGCAGGATCTCGTCGGTGAACGGCCCGCGCCGGTACTTCGGAGTGAAGACCAAGTGAGCATGGAGAGTGTGGACGACCGTGCGACCCCTACGGATATTGGGGTTTGGTTCCCATCGTGGTGACATAGATCAACTGTAGTACGATGGCCCAGGTGAAGATCGTCGTGCAAGTCAAACTGGTGCCGGATGCCGCGCAGGCATCCGCTGTCGGCGCGACCTTGCACACGGTCAACGACCGGGCCAACTGGGTGTCGGAGGTGGCTTTCGCCCGTGGTGTGCCGCGCGAGTACGAGCTGCGCAAGCACACCTACGCCGAGCTGAAAGCGGCCGGTCTCGGAGCACAGGCCGCGCAGCACACGATCAAGAAAGTCGTGGACGCCTACACCGCGTTGCGGGCGAACCTTCGGGCGGGGAACCTCGGCAAGCCCGGCTCGAAGCGCCGGAAGAAGGCCGAGTCCAAGCCGGTCGCCTTCCGCCCCGAGGCCGCGCACCCGTTTGACGACCGGTGCCTGTCCTGGCAGTACGACGCACAGACCGTCTCGATCTGGACCACCGCCGGACGGCTCAAGAACGTCCGGTTCGTCTGCTCCCCGGACGCGCTCAAAACTTTACGGGAGTACCGCAAGGGCGAATCGGACCTGCTCGAACGTGACGGCGTCTTCTATCTGATCGCCGTGTGCGAGGTTCCCCAGGCCGAGCAGTACGAGCCCGACCAGTTCATCGGTGTGGACCTGGGCATCACCAACATCGCCACCACGTCCACCGGATACCGGGCGGCCGGTCGCGGCCTGAACCGGCACCGTGACCGGCAGCTCGACCTGCGGAAGAAGTTGCAGGCCAAGGGCACCAAGTCCGCTCGGCGACGGCTCAAGAACCGGCGCCGCAAGGAAGCGCGGCACGCCGCGAACGTCAACCACACCATCGCGAAACAGATCGTGACCGAGGCTGAACGCACCTCGTCCGGCATCGCCCTGGAAGACCTGGGCGGAATCCGGCAGAGGGTACGGCTCCGCAAGCCCCAACGGGTCACGCTCCACTCCTGGGCCTTCCACCAGCTCGGGCAGTTCGTTGAGTACAAGGCACGCCGGGCAGGCGTCCCGCTGGTGTACGTCGATCCGGCGTACACCAGCCAGGAATGCGCCGAGTGTCATCACATCGAGAAGAAGAACCGGGTCGACCAGGCCCTCTTCATCTGCCGGAAGTGCGGGGTCGTTGCCCACGCCGACCGGAATGCTTCCCACAACATCGCCGCTCGCGGTGAGGCTGTGTGGATTGCGGGGCGTGAGTCACGCGTCCCGGCACCTTCCTAGGTGTCTGGACGGAGGAGGCCACACCACAACCAGTGGTGCCCTACCTCCAAGCCCGGTCGTATACAGCCGGGTCAAGTTGACTGCGGTGCGTTTCACTGTCCGCCATGGAGCTCACGCAAGAGACCGTCAACGACCTGCTGGCCCAACTCGGCCCGGGCGACGGCTACACGTACCTGCCCGGCGACCTGGACCCGCAGGACCTGACCGACCTGCTCGCCGACAGGTACGGCGCCCCGCGCACCCTCGTCCTCGACGGCTTCACCGATCCGACGCTCGACGAGTCCAGGGGCGCGGCTCTTCTCGTCCCCTTCGAGGACCGGGCCGTGAAGATCCGGGCGTGGGCGTACGGGGATCAGTGGGTCGGCACGGGTACGGCGCGGGACGCCGAGGGGGCCGAGCGGCCGGTGCTGGCGGTCGCTCACAGGGAGGTGCCAGAACCCTTGGCGGTCGCTCCGGAGGAGAACGAGGACGTCGACTGGATGGAGCGGCTCAGAGGGATCACCGGCTGGACGCAGCCCGCCCGGCGGCCGGACGTGGACTGGGCGGAGATGGAGTCGCGCCTGGGCACCGCGCTGCCGAGCGACTACAAGCGCATGGTCGAGACATTCGGCCAGGGCGCCTTCGACGCTTTCCTGGACCTGAACCAGGAGCCGTGGACGCATCTCAGGCAAGACGGGCTGCTCATCTGGGCGGGCACGGAGCACGAGGACCTGTACTGCTGGAGGGCCGACGGCGACGACCCCGACCGCTGGCCCGTCGTGGTCCAGTCCTTCGACGGCGAGCACTTCCCCTTCGACTGCCAGGCCGCGGAGTTCGTCTGCCGCATCCTCATCGACCCGCACCACCCGTTCACGATGGCCCGCTATTTCGACACCCACTGGTTCATGAACTACCGGGAGAGCGAGAGCGCCTGAACTTGCCGAGGCAGCCCACTGCCTCGTGCACACCGGACGGGCATCGACGCACCGGCCGCCACCCGCTCGAAACGCACGCAGCACCAGCCCGGCGTGCCGGACGGCTCCATCGCCGAGACGGACTCACCGCGACGCAGCCACGACATCACCCAGAACCGAAAACCTCAGTAGCCGACGGGCCCGGGCCGGGCCCGCACCCGGGCTCGGTCACGGAACCACGCAACCGACCCCACCAGCACCGCCACCCCCAGCCCGTACGCGGGCAGCCACAGAGTCGTCGTGGCCGACAGGCACTCGGCAACGGTATTGCCGGCCCGGGCCTCCTGCGCGAACGCCAGGGCGGCACCGTCACTGCCGGCCAGGTTCCCCAGCGTGGCTCTCACATGGAGGGCCTCGTACCTGCCCATCAGCTCGCACCCGCTGCGCGTGTCCGGCATCGGGAACAGCCAGGCCCGGCGCTGCAGCAAGGGCGCAAGCGCGATCGCCACACACAAGCCGACGACCAGCGCGTACGCGACCAGGCCGCGCATGTACGCCGAGCGGATGTCCGGCGTCCACTGCGCCCGTCGATGGAAGGCGATCATCACCGCAAGGAGCGTCACCCCGATGTAGGTGGCGAACCACTGCCAGGAGCCCTGGGCGAGCGAGAACGTCAGCACCGCGGCGAGTCCGATGCCGATGACCCCGGGAGCGGGAATGTCATCGCCTGCCGCGACGGATGCCGGCCTCGGGGTCACACGGGGGCTGGGATCACTCACGGGCTTCTCCTGCGGGGGGAGGCACCAGCATCCGCAGAGGGGATCCGCAGTTCCGGGCACCATGCCGTACGAGCCAGGCGCCTCGCCCGGATGGCCCGCACCCGGCCGGCCGCGCGGACCACCGGCCGGCAGCGCGTCCCTTCCCGAGCGGCATCCTGCCGGGCGGCCCCGGCAGGGCAGGCCCGGACCTCAGGAAACCCGGAGCCGACCCGCACGCCTGTCTCCCCGTCCGTGTCAGGCGACCAGATCGTAGATGCTCCGGGCCGTCAGCCACAGCCCGACGAGCAGCGAGAGCGTGACGATCAGCTGCTCCTGGTGCTGCTCCAGCCAGGTGCGCAGGGCGTTCAACCGGGCGTTGGCGGCCGCGGGCGCCCAGACCGTGTACATCTCCATGACGATGAGGCTGAGCGTGGCCAGCAGACAGTAGCCGGTCAGGGCGAGCCAGTCGGAGAGGGTGGAGAGGTCCGCGTCGACGGCGGTCGCGGCGCCGGCGCCGACCATCGCCCAGGGCTGCAGCAGCCATGCCAGGCCGGCTGCCGTGGCCGGGGAGGCGTTGTCGATCCGGGCGGTCCAGCGCGGCGGGCCGTGCGGGCGGGGCGGCCGACGGCGCCGGTGCGCGCCGTACAGCACCAGCACCACGCCGATGGCGAGTTTCACGGCGATCGAGGCGGTCGAGGGCACGCTGTGACGGGCCGGGGGCTGACCGCCGGTCAGCAGCACCACACAGGCGATCACCGCAACCAGGTTGGCCAGCCACGACAGCAGGAACGCCAGGCCCTGGCGGACGCCGCGCCGCGAGGAGAGCAGCAGGATGAAGGCGCTGTTGTGCAAAGGCCCCAGGGTGATGGCCGTGCCGATCACGAGCAGGTCGAGGACCATCGGGTCAGTCGCTCCTGGGTATCGGGGGTCGTCTGCCGCCTGTGAACGAGCGGGCAGGTCGGCAGAATCGCGCGGCGCTGCTGCGCTGCTGCGCATCCCGACCCTGCAGGGGGCGGACCGGCCGGTCAAGCAGGCCACGCCCACGACCTCGACAGCAAGGCCGATGAGCAGCCGAGTCGCTGCTCCCGGTCCTCCGGATTCCGACCGGCCTCGGGCGAGGACCGGCAGCCGAGAGCTCGGTACTTCTGCCAGAGCCTGGTACCTATGCCCGATGCGGACCGGCGAGGCGCTCGGCCAGGAACTCGCGCTCGGCGTCGTTCCCGGTCAACGCCAGCGCCTGGCGGTAGGCGATCGAGGCCTCCTCCGAGCGGCCCAGCCGATGCAGCAGGTCCGCCTTGATCGCAGGCAGGTACTGGTATCTCGCGAGTCGACCGCCCATCTCCAACTCCACGACCTCTTCCAGCGCCTGCGCCGGCCCGGAGACCATCGACACCGCCACCGTGCGGTTCAACGCCACCACCGGTGAGGGCCACACCGACAGCAACGCGTCGTACAGCGTCACGATCTGCGGCCAGTCCGTCTGGCCGAAGGACGGCGCCTCGGCGTAGAGCGAGGCGATCGCCGCCTGCAGCACATAGCGGCCCGGCCGCCCGCCGCGCAGCCCGTCCACGATCAGGTCGTGTGCTTCGGCCATCGCCGAACGGTCCCAGAGCGATCGATCCTGGTCCTCCAGACGCAGCAGACGACCGTCGACATCGACCCGGGTGGCGCGCCGGGCGTCGGTGACCAGCAGCAGGGCGAGCAGCCCTCGCACCTCTCGCTCGTCGGGCATCAGCTCCCGCAGCATCCGGGCCAGCCGCAGCGATTGATCCACCAGGTCCGTACGCACCAGCGACGCGCCGGACGGCGCGGTGTGCCCGGCGGTGAACAGCAGATGGACCACGCCGAGCACCGCGCGCAGCCGATCCGGCAGCTCAGCAGCTCCAGGGAGCCGGAGGGGGATCCGCGCAGCCGAGATCTTCTTCTTCGCCCGGGTCATTCGGGCGGCCATCGTCGGCTCCGCCACCAGAAACGCCCGGGCGATGTCGGCGGTCGTCGCCCCGCACACCAGCCGCAGCGTGAGCGCCTCCTGCGCCTCCTGCGCCAACGCCGGATGGCAGCACATGAAGATCAGCCGCAACCGCTCGTCCGGTACCACGTCCTGCGGCTCGACGGCGGGTTCGTCGAGGGCCACCTCGGCCTCCGCCTCCACGGGCTCCAGCAGCAGCGGGAGTTTCGAGCGCAACGTCCGCTCGCGCCGCACTGCGTCCGTCGCGCGGCGCTTTGCCGCGGTGGTGAGCCAGGCCGCCGGGTTGTCCGGGATCCCCGTCGCGGGCCCAGGCCGCCAGGGCCGCGGCATACGCCTCCTGCACGCATTCCTCGGCCAGGTCCAGGTCGCGCACGACGCGCGCCGTCGCGGCGAGCACCAGGGCCCACCCGCGTCGGTGCGCGTCCGCGACCGCAGCTTCGACGTCTGCCGGAGGCGTCATGCCGTAGCGGGGCGATCCGAGATGAAGCCGCCTTCGACGGGCCGCACCTCGACACCGCCGCCCTGCTGGGTGGCGGGACTGGCCCGGGCGATCTTCAGCGCGGCGTCCAGGTCGGGCGCCTCGATGACGGCGAAGCCGGCGATGACCTCCTTGGCATCAATGAAGGGGCCGTCCGTCACCACGTCGCCGTGGACCGAGGTCGCGGTGTCGGCGGCGGGCTGCAGCGCGAACGCCGCGACCAGGGTCCCGGACTTGACCATGTCCTCGAAGTGGCGGTCATGGGCCTCCCGCGCCCCGGGAACGACCTCGGTCTCGTCGACGGGGTCCTTCGCGTAGATGAGGATCGCGTACTGAGCCATGGCGGCTGTCCTTCCGACTGGTTGTTGCCTCACGCCCTTACGTCGAACGGCCGGCCCGGATTCGACAACCCTGGTCAAAACTTCTTCGGCCGGTACCCCGCAACGTGACGATCTGCGCGGAGGGCTTGGATCCGCCCCCCGTTGCTGCGGCCGGCCCCGCTCGGGTCCACTGGTATCACAAGGAGGACAGCGTCTGGCCTGTACCGGATGACCGGTTTCGCCGGGGGAGACGGAGGTTGCGGCGCGGTGACCTCCCGTGCGGACAGAGCATTCCTGCCCAGGCCCGATGAACAGCCGGTACCGGCGGGTGAACGCCTTCTGCGCGTTGCCGATCTGGCCGGCGAGTGGACGTCCAGTACTGACCGGGAGCTCCTGCGCGATGCGGACTCAGCCGCCGTCGCGAGATTCCGTGGCCACGATCGCGGCGCCTCGGGCCGCACGGCCGCCGCTGCACAGCAAGGGCGCCCAGGCCGCCGCGGCGGCCGCCAGGTCGTCTCCGCACGTGCTGCCGGGGCGTGGCCGGGCCGCGGTGCCGAGGACGACACGGTCGGGGCGGAGCAGGACGGCCCCCGCGCCGCCCATCCACCGCACCAGAGCACCGGTGCCCGGATCGCCGCGGTGTGCGACGCCGCCCGTGCCGGGCTGTTGTCGCCGGGGGTCGTGCAGGTGGATGACGCGGGCGTCCAGCGCTCGTACCAGCGCGTCCAGGGCAGGACCGGGCGGCGCGGTGGCCAGGAGCGCGAAGTCCTCGCCGAGCAGGTCGTCCAACAGGCGGGGAATGCCGTCCGAGTCGGGGACGAGGGGCTGGGGGCACAGCGTCCCGGGGCGCGGGTGACCGAGGCGGCGGGAGCCGACCAGGGGGCCTGGTCTCAGCGGCGGGCTGACGGCGGACAGTACGAGGCCGGAGGCGCCCGGCAGGCGGGAGAGGGCAGGCAGGACGGCAGTGCGGGCCAGTGCGGTGCCCTTTCCACCGCCGGTCATGACAGCGCCGATGGCCACAGCGGTGCGGATCAACTGCCGGGCGTGGTGATGGCGTTCCACCTGGTAGGTGTCGAGCAGGGCCTCACTTGCGTGGCCGGTGAGGACTCGGGCGAGTTTCCAGGCGAGGTTGTGGGCGTCGCGCATACCGGCGCCCATTCCTTGTCCGATGAAGGGAGGTGTGAGGTGGGCGGCGTCACCGAGCAGGAACACGCGGCCGCTGCGCCAACGGTCGGCGACCTGGGCGCGGAAGGTGTAGGAGGCGGTGCGCAGGACGTGCAGTTCGTCCGCGGGGATGCCTCGCGTCCAGGGGGCGATCAGCGCGAGCAGACGCTCGCGGTCGGTGAGCTCCTCCGGCTGCTCACCGGTGCGCAGCCGGAACTCCCAGCGGTAGCGGTCCTCACCGACGCGCATGTAGGTGGCAGCCCGTTGCGGGTCGCAGATCTGGTGGACGCCGTCCCAGGCGGGCAGCGGCAGGCTGCAGCGGACGTCTACGACCAGCCACTGCTGGGGCCTGGCCAGGTCCTGCATCCGAGAGCCGATGGAGGCGCGGACCATGCTGCCGGCGCCGTCGCACCCCAGGACGGCGTCGGCCAGGATCGTGCGGGAGACTCCGGTGTCCTCGTCCCGAAAGGTCACCTGCACCGGGGCGCCGCTGTGCGGGGGCTTGGTCACGGCGGTGACCTCGACGCCTCCGCACAGAGTGACCAGGGGGTGTTTCTCGAGGTTGTCCCTGAGCAGCTGTTCGAGTTCCGGCTGGTCGAACATGTTGGCCTGGGGAAAGCCGTGCCATCCGTCGGGGTTGTCGCGGAGGAACTCGGCCAGCACTCGGTGCGAGCCGCTCAGCAGGCGCATGCCGCGGGCGGGACGGGCGATCGCGCTGAACGGCTCATGGATGCCGACGGCCTGGAGGATGCGGTGCACCTCGTCGTCCAGGTGGACCGCGCGCGGCAACGAGTACGGGGCGCGGTGGCGCTCCAGGACCAGGGCCGGCACGCCGTGGCGGGCGAGCAGGGTGGCGACGGTCAGCCCGGTGGGCCCGGCACCGATCACTGCGACGGGCACACGCTCACCGGCGTCGGCGCTCACTTGCTCAAAGCTTTCATCAGGCCCAGCAGCCGGGCACGGTCGATTTCGTTGTCCTCGCGCAGCGCGGAGATCGCCTGCAGGAGCGCACCCGGCGACGGGCTGGTGCCGAGGAAGTCCCGGGTGGCGGGCGGGCCCCACTGGGCCAGGCCGGAGGCGGACATGGCGGCCCAGCCGGGATCCAGGGAGTCGTCGAAGACGTCGCCGTCGGCGAAGTGCTCCAGCATGAAGCGGTCGGGGTCGCGCCAGTAGTCGAAGATCTGGCTGCCCTGGATGTGCCGGCCGATGCCCCAGGAGTGGTGGTAGCCGCGTTCGCGCAGGTACTCGCCGCCGGCGGCCAGCGTGTCCAGGTCGGCGACCTGATAGGCGGAGTGGACATAGCCCGTGTCGGGGCTCAGGTGCATGGCCAGGGTGTGGTGGTCGGCGGGTTCGCTGCCGCGGTCGCAGCGGATGAAGGCCATGGTGGGGCCGCGGTCGCGCTGCCCGTCCAGAAAGAGGAAGTCGCTGACGATCAGACCGAGGTGCTGCAGGTACCAGTCCAGGGCCCGCCGGAAGACCCGGGTGGAGAGCACCACATGCCCCAGGCGCTGCACCTGGGAGGGCCGGCGAGGAGGACGCTGGGTGGCGTTGATGCGGGCGGCGGCGGTGCCCGTGTTGAGGACGAGGGGTTGTTGCAGGGGCTGTGCCGGCTCCTCGGTGACGCCGTGTACGACGCGGACCGGGATGCCGGAGGGGTCGAGCAGATCCACGGCACGGCCTCCGCCGTACTCGGTGAGGGGCCGGACCTTGTGGCCGGTGGCGTGGGCCAGCCGGTCGAGGTCGGCGGCGTCGGCGGCCTGGAAGGCGGGGCCGATGAACCGGGAGGTGGGGCCGCGGCGGATCACCAGGCAGTGGGGGCCGGCCAGGGCGCCGCGCAGATAGAGGGTGTCGTCGGTACGGGCGGCGGTGGAGAACCCGAAGTCGCGGGCGAAGGTCTCGGCGCGGTCCAGGTCGGGCTTGGTGAACTCCAGCCAGGCCAGGTCGGCCACCTTGATGACGGGCTGGGCCGCGCGGCCGGGGTGCTCGCCGCGCAGGGCACCCTGTTCGCTGTGCAGTCCCTGGTGGGCGTCGGCGGTGGGGACGGGGCTGGATGTCGGGTCGTTCATGGGGATTCCCTTCCTGTGGCTCCACGGCCTCTGGGGGTGAGGGTGGGACCCGGCCCGCCGGCTGCGGCGGCGATCGGCGGGCCGGGTGGCACGGCAGGTGAGCGGTTCCTACCGTGCGAGCAGGGTGTCGAGTGCCGTGGTGAGTTCGGCGGCCGGGTCGGTGGCCGTGCCATGGGCGCGCCAGCCGATGAAGCGGTCCGGGCGCACCAGGACAGCGCCGTGCGGGGTGTGCCCGCGTGCGGCGGTCCAGGTGGAACGCAGGTCCCGGTAGTCGCCGTGCACATGGCCGACCCGGATCGCGTCCAGCGGCAGCCCGCTGTCCGCGGCGATCTTCTCTGCGGCTTCGCACCAGGCCTGACCGTCCTCTCCTGCGATCAGCAGGAAGCGACCGGGACGGACCAGACGGGCCAGGGCCACGCGATGGCCGTCGAGGTCCTCCAGCCACGCGTGGGGCAGCGGGTGCCCGGGGCGGGCGGCGGGCTGGTAGATGCGGACGGGGTCGGGGTTCACGGATGCGGGAGTGCCGTCCGGGACGACGGCCGCGGAATCGTAGATGTAGCCGAACTCGACGCCCAGTTCGTTGAACTCCATGGACTGGGCGGCCACGGTGGCCAGGAAGCTGCGGCGGAAGTCGGTGTCGGCGGGGTCCTCGCTCCACAGGCGGCGGGCTTCCCGCCAGTTCTCCTCCTCGCCGGCCTGCGGCCCGCCGCCGAAGAGGGCGTTGATCGCGATGTGGTTCATGGCGTTTTCCAGCGAGCGCTGGACGTTGGCGGCGTCCGCCGGGCGCCGCTCGGGCTCGTAGGTGTCCAGCAGGGCGTCGCCGGCATGGCCGTTCAGGACAGCGGCGAGTTTCCAGGTGAGGTTCTGGACGTCGTGCATGGCGGAGGTCAGGCCGAGGCCGCCGGTGGGCGGATGGCGGTGGGCGGCGTCCCCGGCGATCAGGACGCGGCCGGCGCGGTAGCGGTCGGCGACCACGCCCTCCAGGGACCAGCGGGAGATCATGTGGACCGTCAGCTGCTCCTCGTCCAGCCCCAGCGCCGTGCGCAGGTCGGACAGTACGGACTCGTCGTCCAGCGCGCGGCCGTCCTCGGACCCGTAGTTGAGGTGGAAGACCCACTCCTCGGACTCGGGGCCCCAGTGGTCGGGGCCCATGGGCACGAGCACGCCCGGGATGCCGAGGTCGGGCAGCCACAGCCAGCGGATCAGCACGTCGGGGTCGGTCGCCACCTGGGACAGGTCGGCGGAGATGTGGAAGGAGACCACGCGGGCGAGGTCGCGCACGCCCTCCTGCACGATGCCCATGGCGGGTCCGACGGTACGGCCGCCGTCGCAGCCCAGCAGGTATCGGGCCCGCACCCGGTAGGTCTCGCCGGTGTCGCGGTCGGTGACGGTGGCGGTGACGCCCTCGTCGTCCTGGGCGAGTTCGGTCACCTCGTGGTGGAACCGGACCCGGGCGGGCGCGAGTTCCTCGGCGCCGGCGCGCAGGACCGGCTCCAGGCGGATCTGGGGCAGGTTGGCCTGCCGCTCGGGGCTGGCCGCGAGCCACTCGGCGGAGTCCCCGCCGGCCCCCCATGCCTCCATCTTGGCGACGCGGCGGCCGTAGTCCTCGTGGTCGCCGGTCAGGCCGACGTACCAGGCGGTGTGGGACATCTGCTCGGCCGGGGTGGAGGCGGCGTAGATGGTGTCGGCCACGCCGGCGTCGCGCATGGCCTCCATGGCACGCTGGTTCAGGACATGGGCCTTGGGCAGGACAGAGGTGCTGGGCCAGGCGGTGACCAGCAGGGACTCGACGCCGATACGGCTGAGCAGCATGGAGGCGGTGAGTCCCGCACCGCCTCCGCCGACGATGAGGACGGGCACGTCGATGTCGTTCATGGGTGACTCCGTGAGGTGTCGCGGCTCGGGGCCAATGGCAGGGGACGGCTCAGGAGAAGCGGGGGAACAGCGCATGGGCGTTGTCCGGTCGACGGCGTGGTGGCTGCCGGACAGGGCGCTTGCGGCCGGGCGGTCCCGGCCGCGCTTGCTGACGGCGCGGCCACGGGGTGTGGGCCTGCTAGCCGCCGGCCAACAGGACGAGATGGGCTGCGGTCAGAGCGCCCACGACGGCGGCCGGCAGGCAGCGGGCGGCCGGGTCGCCGCTGCGCAGGTGTACGACGACGGCGCCGGCCATGAGCAGGATCAGGCCCACTGAGGCGGCGGCACCGAACCCGGAGTTCCGCAGGCCGGCCAGCAGCCCGGCCGCGGCCGCCACCTCCAAGGCGCCCAGCACACGGTAGTGGGTGGTGGTCATGCCGACGTGGGCCGCGGCCTGCCGCATCGCGGGGACTGCCGCGAGCTTGGCCGACCCCACCAGGAGGAAGAGTGCGGCGAGGACGACGGCCAGGATGGTGGTAGTGGTGCTCATGGGGGTTCTCTCTGTGGGCGGGGGTTGGTGTGCTGCGATCCGGAAGCGGGTCGCTGCGGCCCAGGTCAGGTCATGTGCCGGAGGCGTACTGCCAGTTGAGGACGTACCGGTCGAGGGCTGCGGTGACGTTGCGCCGCTCCCCCTCGTCGGCAGGGGCGGGTACCGTGACGCGGACCTCTCCGTCGTGCGGCCGGCACACGATCCGTTCCGGGTCGCAGGGCGCGCCCTGGGCGGCCAGTTCGGCCAGGACCGCGCGGCGGGTGGCGTCCAGGCGGAGGCCGAGCTTGTAGGGCTTGCCGACCGCGGTGAGCGGGATGGCGTCGATCACGATCACCTCCCGTGGCGCGGCGGCGCGCTCCGGGGCCCGTTCGGTGGCCCAGGTGAGCAGCTCGGCCGGGTCGACGTGCGCGCCGGGGGTGAGGGTGACGTAGGCGACGGGCACCTCGCCGGCGTGCGGGTCGGGGCGGCCCACCGCCGCGGCGGCGGTGACCTCGGGGTGGGCCAGGAGGGCGTCCTCGATCCCGGCGGGGTCGATGTTGTGGCCCCCGCGGATGATCAGATCCTTGGCGCGGCCGGCGAGATGGATGAAGCCGTCGGCGTCGATGCGGGCCAGGTCACCCGTGTCCAGCCAGCCGGCGCGGATCTTCCCATCGGTCTCCAGTCGTGGCCCGTGGGCGGTGTGCTCGGCGACGTAGCCGGCGAAGACCACGGGGCCGCTGACGGCGAGGACCCCGGTGGCGCCCGGCGGCAGGTCGTGCCACTCGCCGGTGTCCGGGTCGATCCGCACAGTCTTGACCTGCTGGTAGGGCAGGCGCCGGCCGACGGTGCCGGGCCGGGTGTGACCGGGCAGGCCGAGAGCGGAGGCGCAGGTCGCCTCGGTCAGCCCGTAGCCCTCGCACAGCGGGACGCCGGCGCGCTCCTCGAAGGACTCCCGTATGGCGGGCGGCAGCGGGGAGGCGCCGACGGCGGCGAACCGCATGCTGGAGATGTCCGCGTCGACGGGGACGCGAGCGAGGACGGAGTACACGGTGGGCACTGCCGACATGGCGGCGATGCGGTAGTGCTCCACCAGCTTCCAGAACACTCCGTACAGCTCGGGATCGCGGTAGCCCAACGGCCCGGCCCACACCACCTGCTGACCACGCAGCAACGGGCCGAGCAGGGTGACGATCAGGGCGTTGACGTGGAACAACGGCAGCGCCGCGAACATCACCGAGTCCTCGGCGAGAGGAATACTGGCGGCCACCGACCAGGCGTCGACTACTTCATTGGCGTGCGTGTGTGCGGCCAGCTTGGGAGTCCCGGTGGTGCCGCCGGTGTGGAAGTAGGCGGCCAGGTCGTCGGCAGTCGGGGGCTCGATGTCCACCAGCTTGTCGGCGGGGTGGGAGGCGGCCAGCTCCGCGAGATAGCCCACGCGTATGCCCTCGATGGGTTCCAGAGCGGGAGCAGGGCCGTCGGTCATGGTGGGGGCCATGGCCAGCAGCGCGTCCAGGCGCAGCGAGGCGGCGACCTGCCGGGCCGTGGCCCACATCTGCGCGTCCAGTTCCGGACCGGCGGCGACGAGCACGCGCACCCCGCCGCGCCGCAACAGCTGCTCGACGTGCTCGGACGCCAGGCCCGGGTTCACCGGGGCGGCGATGCCCGCGGCCTGCGCGGCCAGCAGGGCGGCGGGGAGTTCCACGGTGTTCGGCGCGAGCAGACCCACGGCGGCGCGGCGGGTGACGCCGAGCGAGCGCAGCAGGTTGGCGGTGCGATGCACCTGGTCGTGCAGTTGCGCGAAGGTCACGCAGACGGGTCGCAGGAAGCGCGCGGCATCCGGGAGCACCGCCATGGCCGGACGGTCGGGCCACAGGCGGGCAGCGCGGAGCAGGGCATCGTAGGTGGTGGCGGGAAGACCGCGATCACGCAGCGGGACGGCCTCGACGGCGGTCAGGTCTGCGGGGCTGTCGCAGAGGGGCCACAGCAGGTCGGTGGGTGTGAATGTCACCGGTGCGCCTTTGCAGGGTGAGGAATGGGGTCAAGTGGCCGGGCCCGGTACGGGGATGCCGGGCCCGGCCGGCCCGGGCGGGGGTCCCGGGAGTCTCAGCGGGCGCGCACGACCGTGCGCTGCTCGCCGAGGTCGAGGACGCCGTCGTCGCTCGCAATGCGGGCTGTGACGATGTCGCCGTCCTTGAGGTAGTCGGGGTTCGCCTGCTGGCGGGCGAAGAACTTCTGCCAGCGCTTGTGCGGGGGCAACAGGGCGGCGAGCGTGGCCAGGAGCTTCCCCGGTGACTTCAGCGCGGTGCCGCCAGGCGTTCCGGTGAGCAGGACGTCACCGGGCTGCAGGGTCTGGAAGCGGGCCAGCAGGGTGAGCGCCGTCGCGGGCCGGACGATCATGTCCATGGTGGTGCGGTCCTGCCGGGTGGCCTCGTTGACCTTCAGCGTGAGCCGCAGGTCCGGCAGGCGGGCCAGGTCGTCGGCGTCGACCAGGAGCAGCCGAGGGCCCAGCGGGGTAAAGGTGGGGTAGGACTTGGACTCGTAGAACTGGGTCTTGGGCAGCTGTAGGTCGCGGGCGCTGACGTCGTCGGCGACGACCAGCGCGGCGACGTACTCCGCCAGGGTGGAGTCGGTGACCTCGGTGCCGACCGGGAGATTTGTGCCCATCACCAGCCCGAGCTCCACCTCATAGTCCAGGAAGCGCACGTGCTGCGGACGCACGATGTCCTGGTAGGGCCCGCTGACGGACCCGGAGGCCTTGCGGAAGAAGGCAGGGGGGACGGTGTCCGGGTCGAATCCGGAATCCACCGCGTGGGAACGGTAGTTGACCATCTGCGCCACCACTCGGCAGGGGGTGGTGACGGGCGACAGCAGCTCGGCTTCCCCAGTGGAAAGCCCCGCGTCGGGGTCGGCCGCGGCGCGGGCGGCCGCCTCCTGCACGGCCAAGCGGTCGGCGAGCAGGCCGCCGGTGGTGTCCGCTTCGGTGTCCACGCGGTGCAGCCGTCCTTCGCTGCTCTCCACCCACCAGCCGTCTGTGGTGCGGACGACCTGGATACTCATCGGCTCTCCTGAGTCCTGGACAGGCATCGACCGGATCGCTCCCGCGAGCAACCTCCGGTCACTAGTGATGAAAGAATCAGCCCAGATGACATCATCGTCAATCACTATCAGTTCTGATGTAATAATCAGAACTGATCTACCGGGTAAGGTGGGGCGATGAGTACCGACCGACAGGGCGGGGTCCACAGGACGCCCACCCGCGCGCCAAATCGCCTGGACCGGCGCAAGGCGCGCACGCGAGCCGCGCTGGTCGCCGCCGCGCAGCGGTTTCTGGCCGCGCAGGGGCGGACCGACGTGAGCATCCAGGAGATCACCGAGGCGGCGGACGTCGGCTTCGGCTCCTTCTACAACCACTTCACCAGCAAGGACGAGCTGTTCGACGCCGCAGTCGCCCTCACTTTGGAGCAACACGGCGCACTTCTGGACTCCGTCGTGGGCGGCCTGAAGGACCCGGCGGAGATCTTCGCCGCCAGCGTCCGGCTGACCGGCCGCCTGCAGCGCACCCACCCGCAGATCGCCAGAATTCTCGTGCGCACCGGCATGGCCTACCTGACCTCCGACAGCGGCCTGGCCCCGCGAGCCATGCGGGACCTGCAGGCGGCCGCCGACAACGGACGGCTGGACATCGACGAGGCACACACTGCGGTCGCCATGGCCGGTGGCGCCCTGCTCGGCGTGCTACACCTCCTGGAGGCCGGCCCCGACCTCGATGCGGAGTGCGTCACCGACCAACTGGCCTTCCGTCTTCTGTGCATGTTCGGCATGACGCGCGCCGAGGCACAGGAGATCGCCACCCGGCCCCTGCCCTCGCTACCCGCCGCCACCTGAGATGGGCGACGGTGATAGATGAGGGAAAGGCCGACGCGGCACGGTTGCGGCCGGCGCCGTCAGCGTCTGTCGCATCTTGCCGGGCCAACCACCCCGGCACCGATCCGCATACGGCCGCATAAGCATGATCACCTCGACGAGCGAGCTCCTTTCACACCCACGGGGGTCCGGCTCACCCTGCGGGCACGTCCATCACGGCAGACCAGATCCGGGCTGAGGACTGGTGCCGCCGCGCCTCGTGCCAGGCCCGCTTGTCACCGTCGCACGCGTCGTTCTTCGGCTTCTTGGGCGGGGCGGTGACCTGGCGGGGGAACTCCTTGGCCAGCCCCGCGTACCCGGCGTCGACCTGGGACATCACCGAGGGGTTGAGTCGGAGCTGTTCGGCGAAGCCCTCGGTGCGCAGGGCCGTCTGGTCGTGCATCCGGCCGGGCCGGACCACCCCGGACAGCAGCATGCGGCCCTGCCTGTCGCTGAACGTGGTGGTCTTGATCGTGTTCTGTCGGCGCTTGCCCGAGACGAAGGCCCGCCGCCCGGGTCGGCCCGCCCGCGGGCGTCTGACCTGGTCTCGGCGCCGTCGAGCCGTCCTCGGCCTCGGCGTAGGCGAAGACGTCCTCCAGTGTCCTTGACATCCTCCCGGGCCTAAAGGCCCGGGATTCCCGCCTGCTCCCGCACAAGGCGTGTGGGTTGCTTCGGGTGGGTTCCTGCTTCGCTGCGCTGTGCGGGCACGGGTGCCCGTCTTACCTGCGCTCCACAGGCTGTTGCCGCCAGTCCGGCGGCCTTGGCGACGTTGACGGCCGCGTTGATGTCCCGGTCCAGGACGGCCCCACACGCTCCGCACGTCCAGGCGCGGACGTTGAGGGGCTTGGGACCGTCCTTCACGCCGCACACGGAGCACACCTGGGAGGTCGGCTCGAAGCGGTCGATCCGGTGGAACTGCCGCCCGTACCGGGCGGCCTTGTACTCCAGCATGGTCACGAATGCCGACCAGCCGGCGTCGTGGACGGACTTGGCGAGGCGGGTGCGGGCGAGTCCTTTGACACACAGGTCCTCGACGGCGATCGCTTGGTTCTCGCGGATCAGCCGGGTGGAGAGCCGGTGGTGGAACTCGCGGCGCGCGTCGGTCACGCGGGCGTGTGCGCGGGCGACCTTGTGCCGGGCCTTGTTCCGGTTGCTGGAACCCTTTTCCTTGCGGGACAGCGTCTGCTGGGCTTTCTTCAGTTTCTTCTCGGCGCGGCGCAGGAACTGCGGGCTGTCGACCTTCGTGCCGTCGGACAGGACCGCGAAATGCGTGAGACCGAGGTCCACGCCCACCACGGCGTCGGTGGCCGGCATGTGGTCGAGGTCGGCGGCAGGGTCGGTCTCCACCACGAAGGAGGCGAAGTATCGGCCCGCACTGTCCTTGACCACGGTCACTGTCGACGGGGCCGAGGGCAGGGTGCGGGACCATTTCACCGGAACGTCGCCGATCTTCGGCAGCCGCAGCTTCCCACCGACCGTGATCCGCCAGGCCGCGTTCGCGGTGAACCGGAGCGACTGCCGGTTGTCCCGCTTCGACTTGAAACGTGGCGCGCCCATGCGCGGGCGTTTGCCCTTGAGGCCGTCGAAGAAGTTCCGGTACGCGGCGTCCAGGTCACGCAGCGACTGCTGCAGCACGACCGAGGACACCTCGCCGAGCCAGGCCCGTTCCAGTGTCTTCTTCGCAGCCGTGAGGTTCTTGGACAGCTCCGCCGAGGTGACGAACCCCAGCCCCGCCGCGCGGGCCTCCTCACGGACACGCAACGCGTCGTTGAAGACGACCCGCGCACACCCCAACGCCCGCGCCAACGCGCTGCGCTGACCGGCGCTCGGGTACAGGCGGAAGCTGTACCGAAGCTGCATAGCGGTCACTTTACCCTTGGCCTATGGCGCCACGATGGGAACCAAACCCCGATATCCGCAGGGGCCGAACAGTCGTCCACAACCTGCACGCGCACTTGGTGTTCGTCACGAAGTACCGGCGCGGCGTCCTCGATGAGGAGATGCTGACGCGCTGCGAAGAGGTCATGCGCAAGGTGTGCGAGGACTTCGACGCGGAACTGAAGGAGTTCAACGGCGAAACGGACCACGTCCACCTGCTCGTGCACTACCCGCCCAAGGTCGCACTCGCCAGCCTGGTCAACAGCCTCAAGGGCGTCTCCTCCCGCCGGCTGCGCGCGGAGTTCACCGGCCGGGTCAACCGGGCCATCATGCACGGCCGGTTCTGGTCACCCTCGTACTTCGCGGGCTCATGCGGCGGCGCGCCACTCCAAGTGGTCAAGGACTACATCGCGCAGCAGAAGCGCCCGGACTGAGCACAGGCAGCCATGGGCGCGGGCAGCAGTGCGGATCCATGCCCACGGCTGAGGTCAGAGCATTCCAGAGATGCGATTCACCCCCGGCCTGAAGGCCGGGGCACTCTCGCAAGATCAGAGGTAGCCGCACTCCAGGCCGGTCGGGCACTGCGAAGCCCCGGGACGCAAGCAACGGCCGCACCTGCCGAATCGCCGTCGAGACGGTCGAGCGGTCGACGCCGTACAGCTCGGCCAGGACCTCGTGCGGCAGTTGATGGCGCAGGTGCACCAGGGCAAGAAGCAGCCGGTCGCAGAGGACCGGCTTCGGCTTGCGCCCGGCGCCGGCCGCCCTGCGGCGTTCCCCACCTCGGGCTTCGCGAAGTCCGGACTGCCGCGCGGCCTCCCACGGGGCGGCGAGTTCGGCGAACAACTCGCCGAAGTGTGCGCGGGAGACACCAGACAGGGCAGGATGGGAGCAGGCCGCGCGGGCCCAGGTCAGCTTCACAACTCACCCAACCCGCATGGCCCTTGCTACGGCACGACCAAATCAGCCGGAACGTCGCTGCGAGCGGCAACCGCTTCACATGGGCTCAACCAGAGCCGCCCGCCACTCCGGGCGCGGATCAGCCCCAACACTCGTCCAGTACTCCCGGCCACGCACGATCCGTCCCTGCTGGATGGTCCAGAACGAGGCCACGCGGAACACGCCGAACTCGTCATGCGGCACCTCGACTTCGGAGACCACCTCGCTGCCGTCAGCCACGATCCGCAGCACCCGAATCGACCAGCCCCCCGGGTATTCGCTGTTCACCGCGACGAAGTTCTTGTTGCCGACGATGCGCTCCGCGCTGACCGGCCACTCGACCACGACGTCCTCTGCGACCAAGTCGGCGACACCTGACCAATCGCGCGCCTGGATCCGATCCCACAATGCCTCAATCACTCCCGAAGGTTCCATGGGGGCACCCTTGCATGAACCACTGACACCCCGGCCCTGGGAGCCCAGAGGCGACCCGGCACGTCGCCCCTCAAGCAGCCGCTCTGCCGCTAATAGATCCCAATGTCGTCAGTGAACGAGCGAGGTCAGTCGGTGGTGAGCATGCCTTCGCGGAGTTTGGTGAGGTGCGGTTGAGGAGGCGGGATACGTGCATCTGGGAGAGGCCGAGGCGTTCGCCGATCTGGGCCTGGGTGAGTTCGTCGACGAACCGCATGTGGATGATGTGCCGTTCGCGGTCGTCGAGTTCAGCGATCATGGGGGCCGGCGTGTTGAAGTCCTCGACGAGTTCGAGGGCGTGGTCGTCGGTGCCGATGAAGTGCGCCAGGGCGGCTTCGCCGTCGTCGCTGGAGCTGATGGCGGCGTCCAGAGAAGCGGAGTTGTAGCCGTTGGAAGCGAAACGTGCTTCGGTGACCTCCTCCTCGCTCAGGCACATCAGTTGGGAGAGTTCCTTAACCGCGGGCATGCGGCCGAGCGCGGGCTTCCTGCAGGCGGCTTGGGGACGTGGACGGCCCACGAGGTGTCGCGGAAGAAGCGCTTGATCTCACCGACGATGTAGGGGACCGCGAAGGAAGTGAACTCCACTTCGCGGGTGAGCTCGAACCGGTCGATGGCCTTGATCAGCCCGATCGCGCCGACCTGGACGATGTCCTCCATTTCGTCCTGGCTGCGGCTGCGAAAGCGCGCCGCCGCGTACCGGACGAAGTGGTGGCCTCGGCGTGCGGCGGACGGGCATCCGGGGGCACGCTGACGGCGATCCGCGCGTCGGCGGGCCCGCCGAGCCGGTCGTCCAGAGCCCGCTCGAGCGCGTCGAGGGTCGTCGCGTCGCCGACCGGCACGGCGTGGTCAGTGAACTCCAGCACCTGCTGCGGGATGTCCTCCCGGCAGATCCTGGCGATGGTCCGCAGGTCGGAGAGCAGAGCCCTGGGTTCGACTTCCAGGTCGATGCGCGACGGGCGGCTGGAATCCGTCACCGACGCGCAGCTGGTCGCCGCCGGGCAGGAGGACACGCTCGCGCTCCTCGGGCCCGCGTCGCCGGCCGGGTGAACCGGGCCCGGGTTACCGTCCGTCGAGCGCCTTGTCGAGGGCGAGGGTCGCGTCGATGAGGGCGAGATGCGTGAACGCCTGTGGGAAGTTGCCGAGTTGACGGCCCGTCAGGTCGACTTCCTCCGAGTACAGGCCCAGATGGTTGGCGTACCCCATCATCTTCTCGTACACCAGCCGTGCCTGGTCCGTCCGGCCCGCCCGGACGAGGGCCTCGACGTACATGAACGTGCACAGCGAGAAGGTGCCCTCCGAGCCGCGCAGGCCGTCGGGCGACGCCTCCGGGTTGTAGCGGTAGACGAGGCTGTCGCTGACCAGTTCCCGATCGATGGCGTCCAGGGTCGAGGCCCATATCGGATCCTCGGGGCTGACGAACCCGACCGTCCCCATGCGCAGCAGCGAGGAGTCCAGTACGTCACTGCCGTAGTGCTGGATGAAGGCCTGCCGTTCCTCGCTCCACCCCTTGGCCATGACCTGTTCGTAGGCGGCGTCCCGCTCGGTCCGCCACCGTCCGTTCGCCGACGGCCAGCCCTTCGACTCGGCGAGGCGCAGGGCGCGGTCGAACGCCACCCATGACATGACCCGGCCGTAGGTGAAGTCCTGGCGCCCGCCGCGGGTCTCCCAGATTCCCTCCTCCGGCTGGTCCCAGTGGTCGGCCAGCCAGTCCAGGTCCTCGCGCATGGAGGTCCATCCCGCGTGCCCGATCTGGAATCCGTGCTGGTGCGCGAAGTACATGCTGTCCAGGGCCTCGCCGTAGATGTCCAGTTGGAGCTGCGTGGCTGCGCCGTTGCCGATCCGTACCGGCGCGGAGCCCGCATAGCCCTCCCAGTGGTCGAGGGTCTGTTCCTCCAGGTCGGACGAGCCGTCGACCTTGTACATGACGTTGAGCGGGCCCGTGTTCCCGCTGTTGCCGGCCCGTTCCTTGACCCGGTCGCTCAGCCAGGCGATGAACGCCTGGGCCTCCTCGGTGAAGCCCAGCCCCAGCAGGGCGTACACGGAGAAGGAGGCGTCGCGGATCCAGGTGAAGCGGTAGTCCCAGTTGCGTTCGCCGCCCAGTTGCTCCGGGAGAGCCGTCGTCGGGGCGGCCACCACGGCGCCGCTGGGTGCGAAGGTCATGAGCTTCAGCGTGATCGCGGAACGCTCCACCATCTCGCGCCAGCGCCCGGTGTAGCGCGACTGCGCCAGCCAGGAGCGCCAGAACGTCACGGTCTGGTCGAAGAGCCGTTGGTATGCGTCCAGGCGGACCTCGGTGGGTGGCCCGTCGGCGTCCATCTCCAGGACCAGCCCGCGCTGTTGACCGGCTTGCAGTGTCACCGACATGTGCAGGTCGCCGTCCTGGTCCGTGAGGACGTCGAGGAGTTGCTCGTCCTCCGGTTCACGGATGGGGTGCATGGTGAGTTCGGTGCCGTCCTCCGAGGCGAAGACCGCTCCGTGCTGGGTGATGTGCGCCTCGTGCTTGCTGCGTCCGTAGTCGAACCGCGGGGCGATCTCCACCTGGAACGTCATGCTGCCGCGCACACAGCGGACCAGACGCACCAGCCGGTGGCGGGAGGTGACCGTCGTACCGGTCACGGGCATGAAGTCGACCACCTCACCGGCGCCCGCCTCGGTCATGAACCGGGTCACCAGGACCGCCGTGCCGGGCAGGTACAACTGCTTGGTCGCATGGGGCAGTTGCGCCGGCCGGACCGTGCAGTGACCGCCCTTGTCCTTGTCCAGCAGTGCCCCGAAGACGCTCGGTGAGTCGAACCGTGGGGAGCAGAACCAGTCGACCGCGCCCTCGGTGGTCACCAGTGCGGCGGTCTGCAGATCGCCGATGAGACCGTGGTTCTCGATCAGTGGGTAGCCGTCCATCGGGGCGCCCCTTTCGGTGTGAGATTCACCCGGCCGTACCTCCTCGATCAGCCTGAGCCGTGGGGGCCCGCTGGTGCTCGTCGGCCGGGATGCGACGGGCCGAGCCGGGCGAACAGCTCGTCAAAGAAGGTGTTCGTCCCCGTCGGTGGTCTTGCGGTTCCGGTTGGCCATTTCTTCCCAGAAGGCGTGCAACTTCCTGACGGGGACACTGACCCAGGGTGCGGTGTGCCGGCTGACGGCCGGCAGGTGCCAGCGGAAGCGGCTGTGCAGGAGCGACTGTTGCTGTCGGCAGAACAGCTCTGCCATCTCCGCCTGTGCGTTTCCGGCCTGGGGGGGATAGGGGCACAGACGGAACTCGCACGGGGACATGCAGGTGGTGTGAGACGCGTCCCTGTCGGCCCGGCCGACACTGCGTTCGGGGTGGAGCAGGCTGCGGTCGTGGGTGAGACAGTGCGGGAGGTTGTTCTTGTTCGCGAGTTCCAGACGTTCCTCGATGTCGTCCGGGCTCCCGGTGCCCTCGGTGAGGTTGAGCATGACCAGGACGTCGGCGAGAAGGCGTTGCGCTCGAGGGTGCAGGCTGCTCCAGCCGACGGACGGGGCGATCCACAGGTTGTGCTTGCGGTAGCGCTCCGGATCGGCCGGGGTGGAACCGACGTTGTCGCTGGCTCCGTTCTCGTCGATCCAGATGAACCGCTCGGGGTGTCCTGTCTCCAGGGCCAGGGTCACCAGATCGCCGGCTTCGGCGATGAACGGGTGGAGGACCTTTTCGGCATGGCGTTCGTGTGCGGCGCCGATGTGGGGTGGGGTCTTCTCGTGTGCACTGCCCGCCATCGCGAGCCATCGGGTGACCGACCTGATGGGTTCCATGGGACCGCTGGATGCCATGTCGCCGTTCGTCGTGAGGTTGGCGGCCGGTGATGTGGGCTGGTTCCGCCGCCGGTTCGCCGCACCGGACCCGGTGGTGCGTCCGATGGTGTCGGGAAGCTCCCACAGGCACAGTGCATGAAGCAGACTCAGCTGCGTGTACCAGTAGCGGCTGCAGGTGAGCATCTTCTCCGCCTGCTTCACCATGTAGGCCCGGGTCTCTTCGTAGGCGTCCGGGTGCCTTCTCCTGCGGTTCGCCGCGTTCTTGAAGCCCTGGGCCAAAGCGTTCTCCAAGGACAGTGGCATGGGCGGGTTCTGCTGTCCGGCTTCGGTGGTCAGGTTGCGCAACCAGATACTCAGCCGTTCCTTGGCCTCGTCACGGTATTTTTCGGAGACAGACCCGACGATCATGGGAACGAGCCAGGCCCGGAGGGTGAAGTGGCGCCACCATGTGGTGCGGCTCCGCTCGTACTCCTCCACGATCCGGTCATGCCTGCGCTGTCTTTTTTGCGCCGCCCCCGGGTCGGCAGCAGGGCCCGAATCCTCTTCCTTGAGCCAAGCGGTGTAGTCGCGGTCGAGTTTCTGCTTGGCGTCACGGATCTTATCCAGGTACTGGGATATGGGATCGGATCCGAGGGGGAATTCCGTGCGCAGATCCTGGAAGGCCGCATCGCCACCGGCAGCAATTTGATGGGCGATCGCGATCCGGACGGCATGAGAGGGCTCATGCGTGCCGATCTGGAAGAGGTGCTTGTAGGGAAGAGTTGGTCGTGCAGGCTCCTGTCCTGAGCGTCCTGAGCGGGGATTGCTCCCCTTTCTGCGACGGTCCCGTTCCCGCAGAGCAGCTCCGAAGTTCCGCACCAACCTCAGCTTCGCACCCTCGATGGTCCGCTGCTCGCCTCTGATATCGAGTTTCGCCCATTGTTCATCGAGGTCCTGGGCCAGCTTGTCCTGTATCGGCGCCGGATCGACGCCGTCTATTTCCAGGGCTGCGGCGTACAGGTCGAAGTACTTTGCGTCGTGCCGGTTCGCAGCGGCATTGCTGAGCAGCTCGGCCAGTCTTGGCGGCGTTCCGTTGCTGCTCCGGGGCGGCGTTCCGTTACTGCTCTGGGCGCGGGGAGTGGTGCGCGGCCCGGTGGCCGACTGGGTGGTGAGGGGGTCTGCCCGGTGCCGTGAGATCAGGTCCAGAGGGCTGCGGCGTCCAGGTCGAGGTTCTTTGCGTCGTGCCGGTTCGCCGCCGGCATTGCTGAGCACCTTGGTCAGTCTCGACGGCGGCGTTCCGTTGCTGCTCCGGGGCGGCGTTCCATTACTGCTCTGGGGCGGCGTTCCATTGCTGCTCTGGGCATGAGCAGTGGTGCGCGGCCCGGTGGCCGGCCGGGTGGTGAGGGGACCTGCCCGGTGACGTGAGAGCAGCACCAGAGCGATGAGCAGTTCCCGGGACGGACCCGGGCTGTGAAGCGCCGGTTCGACGACCGCGTCGATCTTGTCGTCCGGCACCTCCCTCAGCAGGCGATAACCCAGATACGCCTGGAGGATGCTGTGCGGGAACCGAACCTTGTTCTGGCGGCCGTACACCAGTCCGAGGAGCTGTCCGTTGGCGGTGTGTCTCGCCAACTCGGTCCGGCACTCGTTGGGGTAGTCCAGGGTGTTGAGCCAGGGCGATGATGCGCCGATCTTTCGACTCAGTACGTCCCAGATCGCGTCGCGTTGCGCGGGGGAGAGGGCAAGGCGGGTCCCGTGCTGGTGGGCACCGCCCGACGGTTCCTGCTGATTGCTCTGAGGCTGCGCGCGGTTACGGAGGTCGTCCACGTGTGCGCTGACGAAGTCGTCGAACGTCACCTCGATACTGTCCTGCAACAGTCCCAGGCAGGCCAGTGCCGACATGACCCACATGGTCTCCCGACGTTCCCCGCGGTCCATCACCACATCGTCGAATATGCGGCCGTCTTCGATGGCCTGACGGTAGGTGTTGAGGAACCCGAGCCGGAGAGTGGAGCAGTCGTTGCTGCGTGTGTCCAGGCGGTCGTTTTCGTCACGGAGGGTGAGGTGGTCCAGCAGTCCGCGCTGTTGCAGCAGACGGGCGATCCGTAGATAGATCGGCGAATCCACCACCTGGGCGGTCTCCACCACCCAGTCGAGGCGGCGTTCGTCCAGCTCGCCGGGTTCCCCTATCAGATATTCCAGGGCCGCTTCCTCGCTCAACGGTTCCATATCGGCGATCGCGGCCCGGGTACCCTCCAGCGGTGTGTGCGGGCGCGAGGCGATGACCAGGGGCAGCTTCTGGCGATCCGCTCGCTCTATCGCCCGTCGGATGATGTTGTCGCGGTCCTCCTGGTACTTCTCGTCGAGAAGGGCCTCTTCCAGGCCGTCGGCGATGACGACGACCTTGCCGTCGAGTCTCAGCTGCCGCCACGTCTTGTCGATGTTGCTGCCGGCGAGCACTCCTTGGTCCGCTTCTTCCGCGAAGCGGCGCCGTGCCATTTCCTCGAAGTCGAGTTCACCGTTGCCCTTCATGTCGCGCAGACTTATGGGCACGGGAACGGCGGACTGCTGTGCCAGCATCCGAGTGAGTTCCACCAGAACGGCTGTCTTGCCGACACCCACGCCGCCGACGAGCAGATAAGGCTTCCGGGTTTTCCGATTGCGGAGTGTCTGGGCTATCACCTGGGACAGTTCGTGGCGCCCGACGATCCGGTTGACGAGGGTTCCGGCCGTGGGGACCAGATCATGTGGACGCGTACGCGCCTTGTCGACGAGCGGCTTTTTGGTCCTGTGGTACCAGTAGAGAAGGAAGAATGTCAGCAGCAGGGAGCCCGTCAGGACAGGGCCCACGATGTGGTTGACGGCGTCGAACCACAGGGAATCCAGCACGCTATGGAACTGTGATTCATCATTCTCCACGAAATCATAAACGGACAGTCCCACCCAAATGAAAAGCAGGGCCGTCCCGAGGAAAGCGTATATGCGCAGCAGGGGGCCGAGGGAAAACAACCCGGGGCGCCAGCTACGAGCTGCGGCGATGCTCCTGTGCGCCTCCCTTTCCGTCCTGAACCTGCGCCATCTTCTGCCCGTTGCCCCCGAGAGCCGGGACCACCACCGTCTCGGATACAACGTGTACCAGGGGGCGTTGTGCGGCCGTTCCTTGCCTTCCGGACGGCGGATCACCTTGGTGGGCATGAGGTCAGCTCCCTCCGCGCTGCACATCATGGGCGGGACGTCGTACGAGCGCCGAGTGTGGGCGCACAATGGAAACCAGAGAGCTGTCCTCGTGGCGGCACGCATCACAGGCGCGTTCGCCGCTCCCCACCGCTACAGCGCGATATCGCCGCCCCGCATCGGGGCATGTGCCTCGCGAATATCCGCACAGATGCCTTCAATTCCATGAAAGCACTGGTGGGGGAGACCGCAACACGGCCGCCGGCCGGGCGGAGGAGGCCTCCCGCGGAGCCCGGGCGTACGGGCCGGGGACCTTCTCCGGGCAGGGGCGCGACCGACATCCGAGCCGGCAGCGCTTCGCCCTTGCCGCGGTGCGGCACGAGGCGGTCTTTCCAGGGCGGGGGGCGCAGTTGGGCGGCGAGAGCCGGCTGATTGCCTCTGATCGTTACCAGGCAGTGGGCGTGGCGGACTTCCACCAGGTGGGCAGTGTGGGCGTGTTGGGCGTGCAGGGCGCCGTGGTGACACCGCGCCGCGCAGGAACTCGTGTACAGACAAGGATTTCTGATGCTCATTCAGGTCGCCCCCACGCGTCGCCCGCGGCCCACTCGGCGATCTTGGGGGTTCCCGCGTATCGTTGGTGACGCGGCAGTGGTCTGCGCACCGTGTCACCAGCAGCGACACCGACTCGCAGCCTGACCATCGAAGTCTCTATGAACAATCTGCGCTCTCTTGCGCCGTGTTGCCTGAGAAGGACGACGTTCAGCGCGTTGCGATCGCCACCGGTGCTATCGGCTCGCTCGCGCAGGAATCCCACACATACCCGTGGCGGCAGCCCATGGACGCACTCGGTTTTGACCCTTTCCATCCGCGTGATTCAGGACGCCGACCGACGACCGGATTCGATGGATTTGCTCGGAAGTCAACGGAGTTCAAACTCGAAACCGGATTGCATCACCGCGGCCCCGTCCGTCCCGGCCCTGAGCCCCGGCATCGACGAGGACGCCGCCCATTTGTCCACCATGCGCGCCCGGGCCGAGGCCGTGTGAGCGCGGCCGACCGACTCGAACCCCGGCCGCCACGCCGGTCCCGGCAGCGCCTGGCAGCGGAGGAGTGACGTCCCATGTACGCGAAGTTTCCCAAGGGGGCGGCGAATCGCACCGACCCCGAGGCGGCGGGCGAGGTTCTCTACGACGCCGTCATCGTCGGCGGCGGGATTTCCGGCGCCCTTGTCGCCCTGCGACTGAGCCAGGCCGGCAGGAGGGTGCTGCTCCTCGAAGCGGGCCCGGCCGAAGACCTCACCCTGAGGGGCTACGAGCGCTACCTCGACCGGTTCTACTCGGCTGTCAGCAAGGACAACCAGGCCCCCTACCCGGCCGTCGCCAATGCCCCGATGCCCCGCGGCACCGACGCGCGGCGCATCACCCCGGGTGAGCCCGACGCCTCGGCCTACATCGTCCAGAGCGGGCCCTTCGCCACCGACACCACCTATACGCGGGTCCTCGGCGGCACCACCATGCACTGGGAGGGCAAGGCACTGCGGATGCTGCCCGAGGACTTCCGGATGCGGACGCTCTACGGCGAGGGAGCGGACTGGCCGCTCACCTACGAGGACCTCGCCCCGTACTACAACGAGGCCGAACGCGAGATCGGCGTCTCCGCCGACGTGGAGGACCAGGCCTACCTCGGGATCTCCTTCGATGAGGACTACGTCTTCCCCATGAAGGGGCTGCCCCTGTCCTACCTGGACCGGATGGTCGCCAAGGACGTCGACGGGATGCCGGTCGAACTCGACGGGGAGCAGCGAAAGCTGCGGGTCCGGCCGTTCCCACAGGGCCGGAACGGGATACCGAACCCGGCCTACGACGGCGGGCAGGGCTATGTGCCGCGAGGGGCGGTGAGCGCGTACCAGGTCGAGGTCGGCGAGCGGTGCCAGGGCAACAACAACTGCGTGCCCATCTGCCCGGTGCAGGCCAAGTACAACGCCGGCAAGACCCTCGCCGTGGCCCTGCAGAGCGGCCGGGTCGACCTGGTGGCCCAGGCGGTGGCCCACAAGGTGCACGTCGACGAGGACACGCACCGGGTGACCGAGATCGAGTACCGCCGCTACGACCGGCCCGACAGCCCCGGCTTCACCACGATGAGAGCCCGCGGCCGGCTGTTCGTCCTGGCAGCCAACGCGGTGGAGAACCCCCGGCTGATGCTGGCCTCCGGCCTGCGCGGTTCGAACGGCCTGATGGGGCGGAACTTCATGGACCACGCCTATCTGCTGGCGTGGGGCCTGCTGCCGGAGGTGGCCGGCACCTTCCGCGGCACGATCTGCACGGGCGGCATCACCGACCTGCGCGGGGGCAGCTTCCGCAGCCGCCAGGCGGCGTTCACCGTCGACATCCACAACGACGGCTGGGGCTGGGCCCGGGGCGCGCCGATGAGCGACCTGGTCGGCCTGGTGGACTCCGATGGCCGCTACGGCCAGTCCCTGCGCCAGGGCCTGGTGGACCGGGTGTCCCGCCAGCTGCAGCTGGCGTTCATGGTCGAGGTCCCCGCCGACCCGAGCAACCGGGTCACCGTGAGCCCGGACTTCACCGACAAGCTGGGGAACATGCGGCCCGTCCTCACCTACAACGTCCCCGAGTACACGATGCGGGGGGTGGCGTACGCCCGGCAGCTGTCGAGACGGATCTTCGCCCGTCTGGGGGCCGAGGACCATACCGCGTACGACCCGAACTTCTGGGGCTACGCCGCCCACGACGGCCAGGGGTACGAGATCCGCGGGGGCAACCACCTCGCCGGCACCCACGTGATGGGCCGCGATCCGTCGACCTCCGTGGTCAACGCGGATCAGCGGTGCTGGGACCACGAGAACCTCTACATGGTCGGCGGGGGAAGCATGCCCACCGTGGGCACCTCGAACGTGACGCTCACCCTCGCTGCCCTGTGCCTGCGCAGCGTCCGGGCCATGCTGACCCAGCTCGACTCCGAGACCGCACCGATCAACATCACCGACCGGCGCGACGCAGCGCCGACCTCAGGGGAGGCGGCCTCATGATCGCGTCGACCATCGAGAACCGTGACGACCTGGTCAGCTACCTGAACGCGGCGATGTCGCTCGAGCACGCGACCATCCCGCCGTACCTGACCGCGTACTACTCCATACACTCCAGCACCAACTCCGATGCCGCCCACATCATCCGGGTGACCGCGGTGGAGGAGATGCTGCACCTGACCCTCGTCGCCAACGTCCTGAACGCCATCGGCGGGGAGCCCGACCTGACCGGCCCCGGGTTCGTGCCGTCCTATCCGGCCTATCTGCCGGACGGGGAGGACGACTTCACCGTCGACCTGCGGCCCTTCTCCCCCGAGGCGGTGGAGACATTCTGCAAGATCGAGCGGCCGGGCAAGGCCCCCAGCGCCGACTCGCGGCTGCTGAAGACACCGGACCGCACGACCCGGTTCCTGGTCTCCAGCCCCACGGACGAGAAGATGCGCTTCTACAGCATCGGCGAGTTCTACGAGGAGATCATCGAAGGGCTCGAAAAGGTGGCGGCCAACGACCCCGCGCTCTTCCGCGGGGATCCGGCCCGTCAGATGGGGCCCGAGTACTTCTACTCCGGCGGCGGGGCGCTGATCGCCGTCTCCGACCTGGAATCGGCCCAGCAGGCGCTCCGCTTCATCGCCGGCCAGGGCGAGGGCCTCGATTCAGGCATATACGACGCGGACGGGGAGCTGGCCCACTACTACCGGTTCCGCCAGCTCCAGCTCGGGCGCTACTACCAGGTGGGCGACCACCCCGACGCACCTACGGGGCCTTCGCTGAGCATCTCCTGGGACGATGTGTACAAGGTGAAGACGAGTGTCCGGCTGGCCGATTACCCGGCAGGATCGGAACTCGCCCGTGTGGCCCGGGACTTCAACGCCGACTACGGGGCCTTTCTCGCCCTGCTCACGAAGGCGTTCAACGGGCAGCCAGGCGCCTTGCAGGACGGCGTCTGCGAGATGTTCCGCCTGCGCGACGGGTTCAACCGGCTGGTGTGCCACCCCCTGCCGGGCAGCCGCGGCCTGCACGCCGGTCCCACCTTCGAGATTCCGGCCGCGGCCGGGCCCGATCCGCAAGGCTCACCCGGTGCCGACGAGACAACCCGGACGGTGACGCGATGACCGCCCCGTCGTTCGAGAAGTTCCTCCTCCTGTCGGTCGACCTCACCGCCTTCGAGGAGACCGATCTGCTCGGCACCGGCATGGCCCACAACTATCTGGCGAAAGTGCGGGCCGCCTGCGGCGACGAGGTCGTCACCGCCCTCCTGGACGCCCACCGGGCAGCCCGGGCCGACGCGGCCGGAGATGCCGCAAGCCATGCCCGGACCCCACTCGACCGGGATCTGTACGACCGGGCCCTGCGCCACCGGATCTTCAGCGACGACCGGCTCGGCCCGGTGGCCCGCAACGTGATCAAGCTCTGGTACGCCGGGATGTGGTACGCGCTGCCATCCGAGTGGACCGACCGCTACGGGGCCCAACCGGCGGCAGAAACCTCCACGGTCACCACCGCCGCCTACCAGGAAGGGCTGCTGTGGCGGGCCATCGGGGCCAATCCTCCAGGTGCCAAGGCACCCGGATACGGCTCCTGGGCCAAGCCACCGCGCATCGCGGACCGCTACCTGAAAGGGGCGACAAGATGACCGACACAGTCGACCGTCTCAGCCCGGACAAGGTGAAGCTCGGCGTCTGCTGCACCCTGTGGTGGAACGACGACTTCCCCGCCATCGACGCCGGCATCTCCTTCGGCCAGGCCGTGAGCGACATGGCGCTCGCCGGCTTCCAGGGCTGCAGTCTCGGGCACAAGTACCCCTCGGACGCCGCCGAGCTCAAGGCCGCCCTCGATCTGCGCGGCCTGCGGGTGTCCGAGCCCTGGACGAGCACGTACTTCACGATCGACAAGATGCGGCAGAAGACGATCACCGCTTTCGAGGAGACGCTGGCCCACATCAAGGCCCTGGGCGGGACCGAGCTGGTCGTGGCCGAGTTCGGCGCTTCGTCGCACCTGCTTCCCGTGGACGTGTTCGCCAACCGCCCGGTCTTCACCGACTCCCAGTGGGACGCCCTGACTTCGGGCCTGGACAAGCTCGGCAAGATCGCCGGCGCGGCCGGGATGAAGCTCAGCTACCACCACCACATGGGCACCGGCGTCATGACACGGGCCGACATCGACCGGCTGATGGCTTCGACCGATCCCGAGCTGGTCCACCTGCTGCTCGACACCGGCCACATCGCCTTCGCCGGCGACGATCCGCTGGACCTGGCCCGGGCCTACGCCGACCGCATCGGCCACGTCCACTTGAAGAGCGTCCGGCCCGAGGTCGTGAACCGGGTGCGGGAAGAAGGCCTGTCGTTCCAGGAGGGCATCGAGCTCGGCGTCTTCACCGTGCCCGGAGACGGCGGGATCGACTTCCGGCCCATCTTCGACGTGCTGGCCGCCGCAGATTACCAGGGGTGGCTGGTCGTGGAAGCGGAGCAGGATCCGAACAAGGCCGTCCCGCTCGAGTACGCCAAGAAGGCCCGTGCCTACCTCGCCGACGTCCTGGGCTGGTGACCATGAACGCGAAAATCGGACGAGACGTATTCTTCAGCTTCTTCATGTTCACGGCTGATCTGCGGCCACAGGACGCACAGTACAGCCGGGTGCTCATCGATCACCTGAAGGCCCTGACCGACATGGGCTACGACGGCTTCGACGTGCACATCGCCGCCCAGCCCACGACCGTCGATCACAAGCTCGAGGTCGACCGCTACGCCGGCCTCAAGAAGGCATTCGACCGGGCAGGGCTGGGGGAGGTGAAGTTCACCACCAACGTCGGGACCACGCGCACCTTCGACCCGACGTCACCCTACGAGGAGCAGCGCGGGCAGGCCCTGTCCTACCTCAAGTCACGCGTCGACATCACACAGGTCCTGGGCGGCGACTCGATCATGTCCGGGCCGTTCATCTACCCCTACGGGGTCTTCCCGGTCACGGACACCGATGAGCCGATCTGGAGCGACGCCCTGCAGGACTGGATGAAGCCGCGCTACGACGCGGCGCGTTCCGTCTTCGAGGAGCTGCTGGAGTACGCCGCGGCGCGAGAGGTGAAGCTCGCCGTCGAGCCCGTCAAGAGCTGGGAGACCCCGCCGCCCAACATGGTCTCGGAGGTACTGGACTTCCTCGAGGGCCTCGAGCACCCGCAGGGCGGCGTGACGGTCGACACCGCGCAGGTCGTGATGGAAAGCCAGGGCCCGTCGGTCCTCAAGGAGAACGTCGCGCGAGCGGTACGGCAGGACCGGCTCTACTACGTCCACATCTCCGCACCCGACCGGGGGGCGGTGAAGGACAGCTGGATCCCGTGGGACATCCTCTCGAACGAGATCGAGCCGGTGTATCGCGGGCCGTACCTGATCGAAGTGTTCAACGCGATCCCGCCGTTCGACAGTTCCATGCGCATGGCACGCCGGCGTTTCTGGCGACCCGGCGAGGACGACCCGGTGCCCGGCAGGGACAGCGCCTACGACGTCGCGAGGGCCGCGTTGGAGGAGCTGCGAGAGAAGACCGCCTAATCCCGGAAAGGGGACTCCCGTGCTCGCTCAGGTGTCGGATCCCATCAGCATGGTCGTGAAGCAGACGGGCGACGTCCGTATTCACACCTTCGTCGCGTCCTTCGCTGGCAGCAACATCGCGAACGCCACACACATCATCGAAACCAGGAACCAACTGGTTCTCGTCGACGGGCAGTTCCTCGCCCCCTACGCGAGGGCGTTCAGGGACTACGCGGACAGCCTGGGCAAGCCGATCGAAAGGCTGTACCTCTCGCACCGGCACCCCGACCACTGGTTCGGTCTGGGGACGGCGTTCAGCGACATCACGGTCTACGCGTTGCCCGAAACCATGACGTTCATCCAGGAGCACGGTGAGGACTCGAGAAGCGACCACTGGAAACTCGGTGACCTCGCCCCGCAGCGCATAGTCGTTCCCGAACAGGTCGCCGGTCCCGGCGAAGAGAAGATCGACGGGGTCAGGTACGTCTTCGACCGGGTGACGGATACCGAGATCGACTACGACCTCACCATCAGGCTTCCTGAGATAGGCGTGTACTTCACTCAGGATCTGATCTACAGCGGCACCCATCTGTACCTGACGAAACACATGGACCACTGGACTCGGGTACTGCAGGAAATGCTGGTGTCGGACTACGAGTTGTTCATGCCGGGCCACGGCCTGCCGGCCGACAAGAACGAAGTCGCCCGCAACATCGAGTACCTTTCCGCCGCCCGGCAGGCGATCGGTGACGGGCTGACCGGCGACGCCTTCAAGAGCTTCATGCTGCAGCGGTATCCGGAACGCAAGTGCCCGGGGATCTTCGACATATACATGCCCCGGCTGTTCGGCGGCGCGAGCGACTACTGACCACGGAGGTGCTTCAACCATGAACGAGGGCTGCACTGTAGGACAGTACCTGGTGGACCGGCTCCGCCAACTGGGGCTGGAGCACCTGTTCGCCATCGCGGGAGACTACTCGATCGAATGGCTGAACCGGTACGTCGCGCCGAGCGGCACGCAAATCATCGAGGAAGTCAACGAGGTGAACGCCGGTTACGCGGCAGACGGATACGCGAGACTGAGGGGAATCGGCGCCCTCTGCGTCACCTACTCCGCAGGCGCACTGTGCGCCGTGAACGCGGTCGCCGGCGCCTACGTCGAGAAGGTACCGCTCGTACTGATCAACGGCACACCGAGCGTCAAGAAGACCATCACCTTCGAACAGACCGGCTTCAGCGCACATCACTTCATCAGCGGACGCGAAACAGATCTCCAGTCGTTCGAGCACCTGACGGTGGCAGCCATACGGATCGACAACCCCGACCTCGCGCCCACGCTGATCGACTACGCACTGACCCGGTGCATCAGCGAACGGCGCCCGATCTACATCGAACTCCTCCAGGACATGGTCGACTTGGAGTGCACGCCGCCGGAGGGCGTTCTCAAGCCGGTCAGGGTCCTGTCGGACGAGACCAGCCTGGAACAATCGGTCGCACAGATCTGCGCAAAGCTCGAAAACGCCGAGAACCCCCTCATCTGGCTCGGCGTGGAGATCGACCGACTCGGCCTCCAGGACAAGGCCATGAGCCTGATCCAGCAACTCAACGTCCCGTTCGTCACGGAACTCCTCAGCAAGGCCGTCCTCTCCGAAGACGACCCGCTGTTCGCCGGTGTGCTCGACGGCCAGGCCTCATCCAAGGTCGTGACGGATCTGGCCGACACGTCCGACTTCGTACTGGCCCTCGGCGTGTGGCTGACGGACATCAACTCGCTGGGCTGGGACCCGGACTACGGCAAGACCGCATTCGCGTCGTTCGACGCGGTCAAGCTCGGAACCTACTTCGGCGGACAGGTCGCGCTGGAGCACCTCATCGACGGCATCCTGGCGGAAAAGATCGCGCCCAAGCAGCGGAAGCTGCCGGAAATCCCGGCCCGCAGCGCACCGACCATGGAAAAGGCCGACGTCATCACGTACCAGGGGTTCTACGACTACATCCAGCAGTACGTCGACAGGAACACCATCGTCGGCGCCGACGCGAGCATGAACTACTTCGGGAGCCTGCTGCTCGATGTGCCCAGCCCCGGAGGGTTCATCGTCCAGTCGTCCTACTCGTCGATCGGCTACAGCGCACCGGCCGCGACGGGTATCTGCCTGGCAAAGCGTCCCGACCAACGAGTCATCGTCTTCTCGGGTGACGGCGGCTTCCAGATGACCGCCCAATGCCTCTCGACCCAGACCCGGTTGGGGCTCGATCCGATCATCTTCGTCCTCGACAACGGCGTCTACGCCGTGGAGCAGTGGCTCGCCGATGCAGCGGTATTCCACTCCGACGAGCCGTTCTACAAGCCCTGCGAGCTGCACCGGTGGAACTACAGCATGCTGGCAGATGTCTTCGGCTGCCGCGGGTGGGAAGTCGGCACGTACGGCGAACTGGGGGAGGCCGTGACGGGCGCACTGCAGAACTCGAGCGGTCCGTCCATCATCCAGGTACGAGTGCCGCAAAAAACGATCCCCGACAACGCGAACTGGAAGGCCCAGTAGCAGCACGAACAAGGGCAGGAATGACGACGCATTCGTATCCCTGGCCTGCAGCCTCATCTGCTGGCGACGTCTCAACAGGCCCGAATCATGAGGGTTCAGCATGATCTAGCGCGGAACCCCGGGCGTTCACGCCCGGGAGGAAGCGCTTCTCTGGACTGCTCTGACCCGGGCGCGTGCATGGGTCTGCACTGTCGTGGCCTCAGCCGTCTACAGCGGGCGCTTCTGGTTCTCGATGTACTCCCCTTCGGCGCAGGACACTAGTGCCGCATCAGGCAACGTTCGCCCTGTGGACTACTTCACGTAGCCGTTCGTCGGCGGCGTGCTCGTTCCGCCAGATGATGTAGCGGCGGATCATGCTGCCCTCGGTGCCGTCGAGGGCGAAGTAGTGCAGGGCGGTGAACTGGGCCTCAATGCAGTTCAGCCAACGGAGTTGGGCGAGGGAGGGGCCACCCGCCTCCTTGGCAGCCAGTCGTTTGAGTTGTCTGGATTCCGGTGGCCTTTGGCCTGGTCAGCGGCCGACGGCGGCGTCCCCGCGGAACGCCCCGGCCACCACGGGGACCAGCTGCCGCTCGATCTGCTCGGCGGACAGGGCGGCGAGCTCGGTGCCGATGGGTGCCAGCGCGAGCCAGTTCAGCAGGCCGGCCGCGCATCGCGTACGGAAGATCAGTTCCTCCTCCTCGACTCCGGGAAGGTTCGGGGCCAGCACCCGGACGACCCCCCGGCGACTCCGGTCGAACTTGCCGTCCAGCCGATCCCACCCCTGGGGCGGATCGATGCCGACGCGCGCCACCGTCCGCATCACGTCCAGGTCTTGCCCTCCGGCCGCCAGTGCGCGCACCATCGGCCGGGCGAACGCCGCCGCCACCTCATGGAGTGTCGCAGTGGAGGCGAGGGCATCGAGTTCCAGGATCTTGTCGTCCAGATACCGTTCCAATGCGTGCTCGATCGCCGTGTCGCACAGCTTCTTCAGCGACCCGAAGTGGTAACTCACCGCAGCGACGTTGGCTCCGGCGCGATCTGTGATCTCGCGGAGTGTCACGCCCTCCTGGCCCCGCTGCGCGAGCAGCTCCAGGGCGGCCGTCTGGAGGCCGTCCCGTGTGCGCTGACCGGCCTCCCGGCGTAGGTCCGTCTTTTCCGCCCGTATCATGCAATGTACTTAAGCGTATGCTTGAGTACATTGTCAACAGTCGCCTCGCGGATCGAGGCCGGACGTCGGTCGCCGCACCGGCCCGGATCACTGTCGCAGACCCGGCCTGACCAGCCGCGACGCGGTCGGGTACGCATACCCCCGTGGCTGCGCGACCACAGAATTCAAACAATGGCTTGACAGTCCACACTGCCGTTCATAATGTTAAGCGAGCGTTTGAATTACTAAGAGCGCGACAGAGACCGTTGCGACGGATCTCGAATCCTGCGTACCAACCTGGAGGAACACGACATGAAGCTGCTCAGCCGGAAGTCGATCACCGCCGCGGCCGCGGTAGCTGTCCTGGGTGGTCTTTCCATCGCCGCTGTGCCGTCACAGGCCGCAAGCCCCGCCCACAACGGGGCAGCGGTCCACAGCGACACGGCCGCCCCGACCCTGACCGCACGCCAACTGGCGAAGCTGCCGCTCACCGACCGCCACCTGACCAAGCACGAGAAGGCCAACCTCGCGGTCGTCCTGCGCGATTACTACGTGGCGGAGGGCAGCCACATCGACGTCCCGACGTTCGTCAACAGCTTCGCCAAGGACGGCGTCTTCAACGACATGGTCGCCGGCCAGGCCTATCGGGGGAAGGCGCTCGGTAACGTGCTGCCCTACATGAAGGGCCTCTTCTCCAATGTTCACCGTGACCTCAAGCGCATCACCGTGAACGGCGACGTGATCAGCATTGAGCTGTCGATCCAGGGCACGTTCGATGGGCAACTCCCGTCGCCGACGGGCGGCGTCGTCAAGGGGAACGGCCACAAGGTCGACGCGCCGACTGCCGACTTCTGGTACCTGAAGAACGGCAAGGTCGAGAAGTTCAACTGCTTCGTCGGGTACTCGAAGATGTACTCCGACATGGGCGTGGACTTCGACTGGGCCTCGGCCGTCAACAAGCACTGACCCGCTCAACTGGCGGGTGAGCCCGACTCCTACCTCTGATCTTGCGAGAGTGCCCCGGCCTTCAGGCCGGGGGTGAATCGCATCTCTGGACTGCTCTAACCTCGGCGGTGGGCACGGGTCCGTACTGTCCACCCGCGCCCGCGGATGCCCGCGCTCAGTCCGGGCGCTTCTGCTGCGAGTCGTGGCGACATAGGCCAGCGATAGGGTGATCGCTGTGCAGCTCCGGTACTCGTTCCGCGTGTACCCGAGTGCCGGTCAACGCATGGCGTTGGCGCGGGCGTTCGGGTGTGCGCGGGTCGTCTTCAACGATGCGTTGCGCGTCCGCGAGGAGGCCCGGGCGGCGGGGCTGGGGTTCGTCACCTCGGCGGAACTGTCCAAGAACCTCACGGCTGCGAAGAAGACGCCCGAACGGGCCTGGCTCGGCGAGGTCTCGGCGGTGATCCTCCAGCAGTCCCTGCGCGACCTGGACACCGCTTACCGGAACTT
>NZ_JBEXNW010000019.1:0-177968 GCF_040611295.1 Streptomyces sp. NPDC002935 | reverse complement strand
CACCACTCCTCCCGGCCTGGCTCAACGAGCCAGACCCCCTGGAGGGGTCAACTTTCAAGCGCCGCTACTGGTCCAATTTTCAGCCGTCGCCGACAACAGCCGAACGAATAGCCGGCTTACCTCCGCTCGCGCGGAGAGGACAGATCAAAGACGGGGCGATCGCGTACCCGCACCGGCTTACCTCCGCTCGCGCGGAGAGGACCCGGAGCCGGTGTTCCCCACCCACCAGTAGAGCGGCTTACCTCCGCTCGCGCGGAGAGGACAACTGCGTGGCGCTCAGGGAATCCAGACGCATCGGCTTACCTCCGCTCGCGCGGAGAGGACCTGCTCGTCGCGAACGGACTGTGGAAGGGCGACGGCTTACCTCCGCTCGCGCGGAGAGGACCCCGTGCGGCGGACCTGGGTGAACACCCGCGACGGCTTACCTCCGCTCGCGCGGAGAGGACTACGCCCGCCGGGCCTACGCCACCGGCCACGTCGGCTTACCTCCGCTCGCGCGGAGAGGACTCCCTGGTCAGGGAGATGAAGATGGGCCCCGACGGCTTACCTCCGCTCGCGCGGAGAGGACGGAAGTGGACGGAGCACGACGTCGCCCAGTTGCGGCTTACCTCCGCTCGCGCGGAGAGGACGGCACCATCGGCGGCGGACCCGCGCTACTCAACGGCTTACCTCCGCTCGCGCGGAGAGGACTTCGCCGCCTCCAGGGCGGCCGAGTAACCCGTCGGCTTACCTCCGCTCGCGCGGAGAGGACTGCCCACCACGGCCCGGGCCCCGGTCAGGGGGCGGCTTACCTCCGCTCGCGCGGAGAGGACGCGGAGACTAACATTCGGGGCAGCCTCAACGTCGGCTTACCTCCGCTCGCGCGGAGAGGACGACATCGAGACCATCCAGCTCTCCTCCGGCGCCGGCTTACCTCCGCTCGCGCGGAGAGGACGACAGGGTCAACGGCGCGCTGTACTACCGGATCGGCTTACCTCCGCTCGCGCGGAGAGGACGACATCGAGACCATCCAGCTCTCCTCCGGCGCCGGCTTACCTCCGCTCGCGCGGAGAGGACTCGTCGATGCGGACTACGCGGCCCGGGGTTCCCGGCTTACCTCCGCTCGCGCGGAGAGGACCGAACCCGCGTGACAGGTGCCCCCGCAGTCTGCGGCTTACCTCCGCTCGCGCGGAGAGGACCCGTCACCGATGGCAGACCGAGTCTTCGCAGGCGGCTTACCTCCGCTCGCGCGGAGAGGACACCGGGGTACCGACCACCGGCGACGCCGACACCGGCTTACCTCCGCTCGCGCGGAGAGGACATGTCCTGCGACAGAGCAGTGACCACCGCGTACGGCTTACCTCCGCTCGCGCGGAGAGGACAAGCGGGCCCGCGACGCCGGCCTCGTCGTCGGCGGCTTACCTCCGCTCGCGCGGAGAGGACGACCAGTTCCTCGTCGAGCGCGCCGTCTTCCACGGCTTACCTCCGCTCGCGCGGAGAGGACAGCGGGACCCACCAGCTCACCACGGTCTACAACGGCTTACCTCCGCTCGCGCGGAGAGGACGGTGTTGACGGCGGCGAGTCCGCTCGCGGTGTCGGCTTACCTCCGCTCGCGCGGAGAGGACAGGACCATGCCGCCGCTGACGGTGAACAGGGTCGGCTTACCTCCGCTCGCGCGGAGAGGACAGCCTGGTATCACCAGGCTGACTCATGATCGTCGGCTTACCTCCGCTCGCGCGGAGAGGACATGATGACCGCGATCTCCTCGATGTTGAGGAACGGCTTACCTCCGCTCGCGCGGAGAGGACCCACCCACATAACTCGAAGAACAGGAGTGGACCGGCTTACCTCCGCTCGCGCGGAGAGGACGGCGGCACGACCAGGCTGCGATGCGACTCGTACGGCTTACCTCCGCTCGCGCGGAGAGGACACCCCCCCACCAAGCAGCTGCTCAAGCTCGAAGGCGGCTTACCTCCGCTCGCGCGGAGAGGACTCGGCCTCGCGATAAGCGTCGTCCTGCCCGTCCGGCTTACCTCCGCTCGCGCGGAGAGGACGCGGCCGCCCTGATCCTCGCCGCGATCATGTACGGCTTACCTCGGCTCGCGCGGAGAGGACGTCCTGGAGGACGTCGATGTCGACCTCAAGGCCGGCTTACCTCCGCTCGCGCGGAGAGGACAGCGTCACGGTCCCGGAGGCGGGTTCGTTGAACGGCTTACCTCCGCTCGCGCGGAGAGGACGATGTCCTGGTCGAGAGCCACGATCCACGCCTCGGCTTACCTCCGCTCGCGCGGAGAGGACGTCCCGGGCTACGTCCGCGGGTACCGGTACACCGGCTTACCTCCGCTCGCGCGGAGAGGACACCAACTACCTCATCAACGCGAACGGGTTGTTCGGCTTACCTCCGCTCGCGCGGAGAGGACGCCAGCTACCTACTCGCATGGATCATCGGGGACGGCTTACCTCCGCTCGCGCGGAGAGGACGTCTTCCAGCACCTTCGCACGCATGATTCCTCCGGCTTACCTCCGCTCGCGCGGAGAGGACCGTTCCTTGCGGACCTTGGCGTCAGCGGAACGCGGCTTACCTCCGCTCGCGCGGAGAGGACGATGCGCGAACGTCCAGGTTCGCCGGCGTCGGCGGCTTACCTCCGCTCGCGCGGAGAGGACGCAGGCGGGAAGGGGAGGGGGGCTCCGTGGCGCGGCTTACCTCCGCTCGCGCGGAGAGGACCTGACCATCGACTGGGAGCAGGCTTCCAACATCGGCTTACCTCCGCTCGCGCGGAGAGGACAGTCGGGCGGCTGGTTCGGTCTGATCGACATCCGGCTTACCTCCGCTCGCGCGGAGAGGACACTTCGAACCGGAAGCTCATCCCGTTCACGGACGGCTTACCTCCGCTCGCGCGGAGAGGACGACGAGGAACCGACGCCCCACGACTCCGAGGACGGCTTACCTCCGCTCGCGCGGAGAGGACCAGGCGCCCCGACGCATTCCGCCGCCCTTGACCGGCTTACCTCCGCTCGCGCGGAGAGGACACCCGGCCCGCAAGCTGGCCAGCGCGGTGATGCGGCTTACCTCCGCTCGCGCGGAGAGGACGCTTCCGCCTGCGCCTTCGCCCGCTGCTGCGCCGGCTTACCTCCGCTCGCGCGGAGAGGACGTCGACGTGGTGCTGGACCTGGCGACGATGAACGGCTTACCTCCGCTCGCGCGGAGAGGACGTCACGCGGGGGATATCGATTCCGGCGCCTTTCGGCTTACCTCCGCTCGCGCGGAGAGGACGCCTCGCCCGCCTCGTCAATCCAGATGAGCACCGGCTTACCTCCGCTCGCGCGGAGAGGACGCCAACGACCGAGGCGCCGACGTCCTCGTTACCGGCTTACCTCCGCTCGCGCGGAGAGGACGCCGACGGACTCGCGGATGTCGGCGAGTTCGGCGGCTTACCTCCGCTCGCGCGGAGAGGACACCACCAAGGCTTACAAGGGCGACATGGACCGCGGCTTACCTCCGCTCGCGCGGAGAGGACACGGTAGATCATGATGTCGCGCTGGAGCTGGACGGCTTACCTCCGCTCGCGCGGAGAGGACGCCGCGACGATGTGCGAGAGGTCCACGACCGGCGGCTTACCTCCGCTCGCGCGGAGAGGACAGCAGATCGGGAAGAAGCACCCATTCCGCTTTCGGCTTACCTCCGCTCGCGCGGAGAGGACCTGGTTCGTGGCGATTCTCTGTACAGGCCGAACGGCTTACCTCCGCTCGCGCGGAGAGGACGGCCAAGATCAGCCCCAAGGGTTATGGCCAGGCGGCTTACCTCCGCTCGCGCGGAGAGGACTCGTTCTCGAACGTCAACGGCACCGGCGGCAACGGCTTACCTCCGCTCGCGCGGAGAGGACACTTCCTGACCTGGGACGCTAGCGGCCCTTTGCATTCTCTTTGCTGCAGAAGTGACGTGCCTCGATTGGTCGTTTGGTCGGACGACGTCTTGTCATGACTGTGGAGCTTACGGCCCGAACGTGCCGGTGGTGGGGTGGTGGGCCTTGCGAGTCCCCTTCGTTGTCAGTGGCGGCTGCTATCCCTTACCCATGACGAAGCGCGAGTGCGTGAGCCGGCGAGATCTTGCAGCAGACTGCCGTTTTTGGGGCAAGGAGAAGCACTTGTCGCGGCCCTATCCGGTGATCTGTCATCTGCTGGACACGGCTGCGGTGTTCGCGGTTCTGTGGGACCGGTTTCTTGGGCCACGTACGCGTCATCGAATAGCGGAGGCGCTCGGGCTGACCTTGGACGAGTCCCGGGCGACGTTGTCCTTCTGGGCCGGGCTGCACGATCTGGGCAAGATTACGCCGCCGTTTCAGGCGCAGGTGCCGCAGGCTTTCGCGGCTGTTCGGGCGGATCCGGCGTACGGGTTCGCACCGGGGGCTGACGCCTTGCGTGCGTTCCGGCATGAAATGGCCACGCACTGGGCGCTGGCTCAACTCCTTGAGGACGCGGGCTATCCCGGTGATCGCCGGCTGATGCGGCTGGCTGTCTTTCATCAGGTTGCCCAGATGCTCGGAGGACATCACGGGCGTTACGGTGCGGTCCTGCTGGCCAAAGAACTGGCCTCGGCCAGTTGCTATGAGCCCGGTCTGGGAGAGGACGGCTGGGCCGGACAGCGGCGGGTGCACTTTGCCGAGTTGCGGCGCGTCGTTGGTGCTGACGCCGTGCCCGGAGGAGGGCTTCCGGCCGAGTTGGACGTGGTCGTCACCGGTCTGGTCGTGATCGCGGATTGGCTTGCCAGCCAGACCGAGGCGATTGAACCCCTGCTGCCGCCGGACGGATGGCAGGGTACGGCGGCAGAACTGGACGCCCATTGGCGGCAGTCGCAGCAGGCGGCTGTGGGACTGGTCGGTGCGGCTCGGCTGGGGCGGGCACGGTTCGAGGCGGAGAAGTTCGAGGACATGTTCCCGTTCGCTCCCAACTCGCTACAGGCCGATGTTGTCGCTGGGCTTCCGGAGCTGGTGGACAGGCGCGGTGCGGGGCTGGTGCTGGTTACGGCGCCGACGGGTGACGGCAAGACCGAAGCAGCCCTGTTTGCGGCATCGGTGCTGGGCCGGGCGGCCGATGCCCGTGGCCTGTACTTCGCTTTGCCGACCATGGCCACCGCGAACGGCATGTTCCCGCGGGTCGAACAGTTTGCCGAGAGGGCACTGGCGGGAGAGCGGGCGTTGACGCTGCTGCACTCCATGGCCTGGCTCAGTCCGGCGTATGCCGGGAACGCGCACGATGACAGCAGCTTTCAGGACGGTGAGGTGAGTGCCGGGCAGGCCACGGCGGTCGAGGCCGGAGCGTGGCTGCGCGGGCCGAAGCGCGGTCTGCTCGCGCCACTGGGCGTGGGCACGATTGACCAGGCTCTCAGCGCGGTCCTGCCTCTCACGCACAACGCGCTGAAGCTGTTCAGCCTGTCGGACAAGGTCTTCGTCGTCGATGAGGCTCATGCGTATGGGCCGTGGATGCACAAGCTCCTGACCCGCTTGCTCGAATGGCTCGGTGCCTTCGGCGCTCCCGTGGTTCTGCTGTCGGCGACGCTGACCGGGCGGACGGCAGGATCGCTGGTGGACGCCTACCGCCGGGGTGCTGGGTTCCCGGAGCCTTCATCGGTGCAACCGTGCTATCCGGGCTGGGTGTTCACCGATGCCGCCACAGGCGAGGTGTCGGCCCCGCGGGCAACGGAAAGCGAGCGGGCCCGCGCGCTGGAGGTGGCGGTCCGTCAGGTCGCGTGGGACACCGGTGACGGGCCGGAAGTGTCCGTCGGATCGGGCGGGCGCCGGGAGGCGCTGCGCGAGGTGCTGCGGCCGGTCGCTGAGGAAGGCGGCACCGCGCTGGTGTGCTGCACCACCGTGGCGGAGGCCCAGCGGACCTTCCGCGATCTACGCAGGGCTTTCCCGGCACTGGCCGCCCGTGCAGGCGGGCTGCGGCTGCTGCACTCGCGCTATCCGGCAGTCGTACGGCAGCGGATCACCGAGGAATGCGAGAACGCGTACGGGAAGCCGCGTACGCCGCAGGACGTGGCGCAGCCGCGCGCTGCGTCGATCCTGGTCGCCACGCAGGTGGTGGAGCAGTCCCTGGATCTGGACTTCGATCTGGTGGTCAGCGACCTCGCCCCCCTGGCCCAGCTTCTTCAGCGCGCGGGGCGCGGACGCCGTCACGCACGTGGTACGACAGGGCGTCCTGCCTGGGCGGTGCCGGAGGACCGGCCGCGCCTGGTGGTGCTGGAGCCGGTCAACGCGCAGAAGGCGACCGAGGTCCCCCGCACGTGGGGATCGGTCTACGATGCCGGCCTCCTGTGGCGCACGGCCCTGCTGCTGAACGGTCTGCCGGACGGTCGCATCGAGGTGCCGGGCGACGTCCAGCGCCTCGTGGACGCTGTGTACGCGGAAGACTTCGTCGATTCGCTGGACGGCGCGGTCGAACGGCAGGTGCGTAGGATGGATGCCGAGCGTCAGGCCGGTGAGATGGCCGAGGAGCATTTCGCCGACATGGTCGGCATCTGCGCACCCGCCGACGTGAGAGGCGACCTGTACAAGCTGAGCCGGCGGGAAACCGGTATCACCGAAGAACTGGTCACCACCCGGCTCGGTGCGGACAGCGGACGTGTGCTGTGCCTGTACGAACAGCCGGGTGGGGATCTCACGCTGGACGAGAACGGGACGATCCCGTTCCCCCGTGGCGGACGGCGCGGCCCTTCCCGTGACGAACTTGCGTCCGTCATGGCTCATGCCGCACCCGTGCCTGGCAAGTGGTTGCGCGGTGGCGCCGACCAGGACGTGCTCGCACCGGCGAGCTGGAACAGGCAGCCCTTGTTGCGCGACCTCGCGCTGCTGCGCATGACGCCGGCACACCAAGGGTCCTGGAGCTGCCGCTACGGCGACCGAACAATCACGATCTCTGACGTCGGCCTGGAAGCTACCTGACCGATTCCGAGCGATCGTGACCGACTCCCCGAAGTTGCCCCACCTACAAACAACAGGCTTGTAACTTTGCCGAGTTGTGGTGAGGGGGCCCTGCGGATGTGTCCTGAGGAAGCCGTCGCGGGTGCCGACACCCGTTTGCACGGGCAGGGGGATGGTTCTGCCGTATCGCTGCAAACGACAGGCGGGTCACCCCCGCTCTGTGCGGGGACCCCTCGCCTCATTGTGACCCAACGACAGGAGCCGCATGCTGACGAGTCGTACATTCAACCTGCTGGACGAGCCGTGGATACCCGTTCGCTGGATTCCCGGCGCATCAGGAGAACGGCCTGGTCTGGTCGGCTTGCGTGAACTCCTGCTGCGCAGCGCGGAGATCGCCGCTCTGGCAATCGCTGAGCCACCGGCGCATGCCGCGCTGCTGCGGATCCTGTACGCGCTCACCGCCCGCGTCACCGAACTGGACGAGGCGGAACCCGGCGACTGGGGCGAGCGACGCCTTGGCTTCGTGCTCGCGGGCGGGCTGCCGGAAGAGAAGATCGACGAGTACTTCACCGAATACGGCGACCGCTTCTTCCTGTTCGACCCCGGGGGCGGCCGTCCCTGGATGCAGGACGCCCGTCTTGCCGCGCAGTGCGACGCGGATAACAGCGCCGGGGTGAACAAGCTGATCGTGACCCGGCCCGCAGGCAACAACCATGCGTGGTTCCGCCACGTCAGCGATGCCTCCCCGGATCTTCCGACCGTGCCGGAAGCGATTTTGAATCTGCTGGTGTGGCACTACTACGGCCCCTCTGGACGCTGTTCGTCCCGCGAGGTCAACGGCGTCAAGACCGCAAGCGCCAAGGCCGGCCCGCTGCGTACCGCGCTGTCCTACCACCCCGAGGGAGACAACCTCCTTCAAACGCTGCTGGCGGGGCTGATCCCCCCGGACTCCACCGTGCGGCGCGAGGAGGACCAGTGCCCGTGGGAGTGGGACGCTCTGCCGGACCCCGACGCGGTGCCCCGCGCACCGTCGGGCCCGTGCTCACGGCTGACCGCCTGCTCGCAGCACGCCCTGCTCCTCGTACCGGACGAGAACGACAGCCGGCTCGTCGGGGACGCCTTCATCACCTGGGCCTACCGCGACCACCGCATTCCCCGCCGGGACGACTTCCTGATCTGGCAGATCAGCCAGCAGGGCAACCCCTATCCGCGCCCAGCCGACTCCCGCAGGGCCCTATGGCGGGACCTGGACGCCCTCCTGCTCAAACACCCCGTCGGCAGCGCCCAACCCGAGCAGCCCAAGGTGTTCGACAGCGCCTTCGAGGTGAGCGAGTCCCTGCGGGTGCGGGCGCTGGGGTTCGAGCAGGACGGCCAGGCCAAGGACGTTCAATTCATCGACGCCACCACCCCGCCGGTCCTCGGCTACGTCGAGGACCGCGCCCCGCACACGGCGCCTGCCGTGGCGCGGCTGCGGCAGCTCGGCGAGATGTTCGGCCGCCGCCTGGACCGCGCCGTCAAGCGGGCCTGGGCCCTCTACATGAACGACCCCAAGGCGAACGGCGAGAGCTGGGCCGCCCAGGCCGCCGCACGCTACTGGCCGCACGCCGAAACCGAATTCTGGACCCGCTTCAGGCAACTCGACAGCGCCGCCCGCACCCTGGACGCCGGTCTCGACGCTCCCGCGACACGAGCCGCGTTCCTGCGATTGGCCGAAGAGGCGTACGACACGGTCACCGACTCCGTCACCCGGACCCTGCGCGGCGCCAAGGCGGTCTCAACCGCCCGCATCGACCTGTACGGCCCGCGGCCCAAGACCGCCGCAAGCCAGCAGCCGGGCACACCGGCACAATGCGACTGATCACCCGGACACGACACAAGGAGACTTGGGTGAGCACCCAGACTGCCCCCGGCCAGGAGGGCACTGCCCGGCGCGCACAACGCCTGGCCTACACCTCATGGATCGAACAGACCTGCAGAAACGACCCCGGAGCCCGTACCGCCCTGCGCAACGGGCTGCGCCGTGACCTCGACAGCGCCCACGTGCGGCCCATGCACCGCCTGATCACCCCCTGGCTCCCCACACAGCGCACCGCATCCGACGCCGAACAACGGGCGTACTACACGGTGGCCGCGATGATCGCCTCCCAGCCCCGCAGCGGCTACCCACGCAACGAGGACCCCGGCACCGGCAACGCCCCGGACACCGCACCGGAACCGGCTGCCCACGACACGGATCAGCCGCGAGACAACGCACCGGCCGCACACACCAGCCGCTACGGAGCCAGCCTCGGCACCGCCTTCGCCCTGGCGGTCATCGGAGGACCCGGCCGCGACCGGGACATGCGCCAGTCCACGGCGGAAAGCCGCCTGAACCTCCTCACCCGGCAGAGCGCCAACGGCCTGCACCGCCACCTGCCCGCGTCCGTCCGCTACCTGCGCGACCTCGACGTACCCATCGACTGGGCCCAGCTCCTGGACGACCTCATCGCCTGGCCCGTCCACAGCGGACGCATCTCCCGCCGATGGCTGCAGGACTACTACCGGCGCCTGAACGAAAACACCCGCGCCAAGACCGACGAAGCCGACCAACAGCAACAAGCCACGCAGGACCCCCACACAGACATCTGACCCGCGCCACCGTCCCGGCACCGCCGTCCACAGGAGGACTCCATGCCCGCCCCCGCCCGCTTCATCGACATCCACGTCGTACAGTCCGTCCCGTTCGCCAATCTCAACCGCGACGACACCAACTCCGTGAAGACCGTCCAGTACGGCAACACGTTGCGCACCCGGGTCAGCAGCCAGTCCTGGAAGCGCGCCATGCGCGAGCTGTTCCAGGAACGCATCGGTCAGGCCGCGCTGCGCACCCGCCGGATCGGTGAACGCGTCAGCCGCGAACTGCAGGACCGTGACTGGCCCCAGGACCTCGCCCAGCGGGCCGGCGGCCACATCGCGGCCGGCAGCAGCATCAAGTTCGAGCTGGCCAAGAAGCCCGACGACGCCAAACAGACCGTTGCCAACAAGGTTCTCACCAACGCCATGGTCTACGTGCCCGAGTCCGCCATCGCCGAACTGGCAGCCCTGGCAGAGGAACACCGCGAGGCACTGGAGAACGCCAAGGACATCACCAAGCCCGCCGACAAGAGCGTCCTGCCCAAGGACCGCATCGAGACCGTGCTGCGCTCCCGCAACGGGGTCATCAACCTTTTCGGCCGCATGCTCGCCGAAGTCGACGACGCCGGCGTCGACGGGGCCGTCCAGGTCGCCCACGCCCTGACCACCCACGAGACGGACGTCGAACTCGACTACTTCTCCGCCGTGGACGACATCACCGCCTCCTGGAGCGACGCCACCGGCAGCGGCCACATGGGCCACGCGGAGTTCAGCGCCGGCACCTTCTACCGCTACGCCACCGTCGACCTGCGCGACCTCGCTGGCAACATCGGCGACGACCCGCAGGCCGCCCGTGAACTCCTCAACCCCTTCCTCGGCGCGTTCATCGAATCCCTGCCCCAGGCCAAGAAGAACTCCACCGCCGCCCACACCATCCCCGGCCTCGTACACATCTCCGTGCGCACCGACCGCCCGCTGTCCTACGCCGCCGCCTTCGAAAAGCCCGTCCGCGCCGCCACCGACGGCGGCTACGCGGCCGCCTCCGTCGAGCAACTCGCCGCGTACGCACAGGCCGCGAACAAACTGCTGGGCACCGGCCGAGTCCTCAACCACGGCTGGGCCAGCGTGGACACCAAGGACCTGACCGGCCTCGGCAACCGCCGCGACAGCTTCGACGACCTGATCACCGACGCCCTCAACACCGCCTTCCCCCACCACGCGACCGAGGCCACCGCGTGACCGCCGCACCGCCCACGCCCGCCCCGGCCGCCGAGCCCGGACTGCTGCTGCGTCTGGCTGGGCCCCTGCAGTCCTGGGGCGAGCACAGCCACTTCAACGAGCGCGACACCGCCCGCTTCCCCACCCGCTCCGGCGTCATCGGTCTCCTCGCCGCAGCCCTGGGCCGACGACGCGGCGAGCCGCTCGACGACCTCACCCGGCTGTCGCTGACCGTCCGCACCGACCGCCCCGGCGTCCTACTGCGCGACCTGCACACCGTCGGCGGCGGCCTGCCCCCCAAAGCCACCGTCACCACCGCCGAGGGCAAGAAACGCACCGGCGACACCGGCACCCTGCTCACCCACCGCACCTACCTCGCCGACGCCGCCTTCACCGTCGCCCTCACCGACACCACTGCCGAGGACGACGACCTGCTGGACCGCTGCGCCCAAGCCCTGCGTACCCCGCAATGGCCTCTGTTCCTGGGCCGCCGCTCCTGCCCACCCGAAGGCCCCGTCCTGCTCGGCCAGACCCACGACACTCTGCATCACCTCCTCCATCTGCCCCTCGCCGCCCAGCCGCCCCGCACCGGCACCAAGGGCATCGAATTCCTCTCCGACCGGCCCCTGAACCGCCTGCCCCACCCCGCCAGTCCCGCCACTGCCGGAACCGACGACGGAACCCATCCGTCCGGCGAAGTCAACGACGAGCCGCTCTCCTTCCACCCACGCCACCGCGCCTACCGGGCCCGCCCCCTGTACCGGCGCACCCTCCACCTTCCCGACATCCCCTATGCCGGACTCGGCACCCCCCATCTCCATCAGCTCGGTGCCTACCTCACCGCCCACCTGACCCGCCCCGAAGGGAGCCCGCGATGACCGTCTGGCTCACCCGCATCGTTCCCGACCCGCGCTCCCGCGACGCCCGCCGCGACACCTCAGGCGCCGACGACGCCATCCGCCTCCACCGCCGCCTGATGTCCCTGTTCCCCACCGACATAGGCCCCGACGCCCGCGCCCACCTCAGCGTCCTCTTCCGCGTGGAGGACACCCCCGCCGGCATCCATCTCCTCCTGCAAAGCACCCACCAACCCGACCCGGACCGCCTCCCCGACGGCTACGGCACCGCCCTCACCCGCCCCCTTGACCCCCTCCTGGACGCCCTGCGCCCCGGACTGACCATCCGCTACCGCTGCGTCGCCAGCCCCGTCCGCAAACCCGGCGCCACCACCCGCGCCCTGTACAACCTGCCCGCCGTCGTCGCCCTGACCGGCAACGCAGCCGACCAATGGTGGCTGCGCCAAGCCGAAGACGCCGGCCTCAAACCCCTCCACCTGCACTCCCACCCCTTGGACGCCGTCAGCGGCCAGCGCGGACACCATGGACCCGCAGCACAACAGCGCGTCCGCCACGCCCGCATCCGCTTCGACGGCACCGCCGCCGTTATCGATCCCGACCGACTCCGCGCAAAAATCACCGAAGGCATCGGACGTGGCAAGTCCTACGGCTGCGGGCTGCTCAGCATCGCGCCCGCCAAGGACCCCGGATGACACGGCCCACCGCACCGGGCACCCAACGCAGCCCCGCCGACGCCCGGCGCCGACTCGCGTCACCCACCGTCGCCATGCTGCCCCGTGTCGCCGACTCCCTGTCCTTCCTCTACCTGGACATCGTCCGCATCCACCAGGACGACACCGGCGTCTGCGCCGAGATCACCAGCGAACGCCGTGGAACCGAGACCGTCTACCTCCCCACCGCGGCCCTCAGTTGCGTCCTTCTCGGCCCCGGCACCTCCATCACCGCCCGCGCCCTGGCTACCCTCGCCCGTCACGGCACCACCGTCCTTATCACCGGATCCGGCGCCGTCCGCTGTTACGCAGCCGCCCTCCCCGACTCCCTCACCACCACCTGGCTCGAACGCCAGACCCGCACCTGGGCCGACGACACCCAGCGCCTCGCCGTCGCCACCGCGATGTACGAAAAACGCTTCGGCCCCGCCACTGTCCCCGCCGCAACCACCCTCGCCCAACTCCGAGGACTCGAAGGACAACGCGTCAAAGCCCACTACCAACTCCTCGCCCGCCAATACAAGATCGGCCGCTTCCGCCGCGCCTACGACCCCGCCTCCTGGGCCACCCAAGACCCCGTCAACCTCGCCTTGTCCGCCGCCAACACCTGCCTGTACGGCGTCGTCCACGCCGCCATCCTCGCCCTCGGCTGCTCACCCGCCCTCGGCTATGTCCACAACGGCAACCAGCAGGCATTCGTCTACGACATCGCCGACCTCTACAAAGCCGACCTCACCATCCCCCTCGCCTTCTCCCTGCACGCCTCCACCAACCCCGAAGCCGAAGCCCGACGCTCCTTCCGTGACGGACTACGCCTGTTCAAGCTCCTCCCACGCATCGTCGCCGACATCCAGCACCTCCTTGACCCCCACACCACCCACGACGTTCCAGACCCTGACGAACAACTAGTCGACCTCTGGGACCCCGTCGTGGGCACCATCCCCGGCGGCACCAACCACGCCGCCATCACGTGACCACCACCACAGGACGGCGCCAATGTCCTCAATGACCGTCATTTCCGCCAGCGCCATCCCCGACCACCTCCGCGGTGCCCTCACCCGTTGGCTGCTGGAAGTCACCCCCCAGCTCTACATCGGCACCGTCTCCGCCCGCGTCCGCGACGACCTCTGGTCCTCCGTCGCAGCCTGCACAGGAGACGGCACGGCCGTACTCGCCTACCCCGCAGCCAACGAACAGGGATTCGAACTGCGTACGGCCGGTACTCGCCGACGGGAACCGCTGGATTTCGACGGCCTGACCCTGATCTCGTTCCGACGGGGAGTTCAAGAAACGGCAAAGCCCTCATAGGCGCGCAGGTCAGCAAGTCTGCTCTCCGCGCGAGCGGAGGTGACCCGGTGGTGGAAGCGTGGCGCGGGGTCCAGGGCGGCTGCTCTCCGCGCGAGCGGAGGTGACCCGCCCTGCTCCACCGTCGCGACTACGTGTGCGCACTGCTCTCCGCGCGAGCGGAGGTGACCCGCCGATGGACTGGCGGATCCCCATCGCGACCGGCTGCTCTCCGCGCGAGCGGAGGTGACCCGCCATGACCCGCGAGTTCGCAATGTCCGGAGCGCTGCTCTCCGCGCGAGCGGAGGTGACCCGCCCGGCACCGTCGTCTACGCCATCGTCGAACTCTGCTCTCCGCGCGAGCGGAGGTGACCCGCACTGCACCGGAGGACGAACGCCCCCCTCCAGCTGCTCTCCGCGCGAGCGGAGGTGACCCGACCACTGCGGACGCGGTGTATGCGGCGGCGATCTGCTCTCCGCGCGAGCGGAGGTGACCCGCCCGCCTCGCCAGTCGCGACCGGCAGATCGAGCTGCTCTCCGCGCGAGCGGAGGTGACCCGCCGCCTTCCAAGGCGGCCTTGTCGGCTCTTGACTGCTCTCCGCGCGAGCGGAGGTGACCCGATCGAGCGGGAGCACGCACCCTGGAGCCTGGCCTGCTCTGCGCGCGAGCGGAGGTGACCCGGCCGTCAGCGGCCTCGTCGCCACAGGCATCCCCTGCTCTCCGCGCGAGCGGAGGTGACCCCGGATCTTGGCGAAGACGAGCGCGTCGGCGACCCTGCTCTCCGCGCGAGCGGAGGTGACCCGATCTGGTCCTGCGGAATGAACCGGGTCAGAGCCTGCTCTCCGCGCGAGCGGAGGTGCCCCGACTCGGTCTGCCATCGGTGACGGTACGGACGTCTGCTCTCCGCGCGAGCGGAGGTGACCCGCACCAGGGGGCAGCGGAGACGGTGGCGGAGTCCTGCTCTCCGCGCGAGCGGAGGTGACCCGGCCTACGAAACCCAGCTCGACGAGTCCGTCCACTGCTCTCCGCGCGAGCGGAGGTGACCCGCGTTCCTGAAGAGGCTGGAGGGGGAGCGGTGACTGCTCTCCGCGCGAGCGGAGGTGACCCGGTGTTCCAGGACTCCTACCGTCAGTCGGCGGGCTGCTCTCCGCGCGAGCGGAGGTGACCCGTCGAACGGTCTCGCGCCCTCATGGAGGAAGTCCTGCTCTCCGCGCGAGCGGAGGTGACCCGGCGGCGTCCGTGTCGTCGCTGTTGCCGTGCCACTGCTCTCCGCGCGAGCGGAGGTGACCCGGTCATGAGGGAGACGACCCGCCGGTCGTGGGGCTGCTCTCCGCGCGAGCGGAGGTGACCCGTGGGAGATCGTCAGGCCCCCCCGAGCATCGTGCTGCTCTCCGCGCGAGCGAAGGTGACCCGGCGTACAGCCGGATGCTCCCCAGCTCCCTCGGCTGCTCTCCGCGCGAGCGGAGGTGACCCGTGGACCAGGTGGATCAGTGTGGACCTGGGGTTCTGCTCTCCGCGCGAGCGGAGGTGACCCATGACCGAACAGCACATCAGCCCCGCCGAACGCCTGCTCTCCGCGCGAGCGGAGGTGACCCGCGGACGACGTGGTACTGCCCGTCGGCTGGGACCTGCTCTCCGCGCGAGCGGAGGTGACCCGCTGCCGTGGACGTCGTAGTCGGCGGTCGAGAGCTGCTCTCCGCGCGAGCGGAGGTGACCCGTCGGAGACGGAGAAGATCCTCGGTCAGCGTGCCTGCTCTCCGCGCGAGCGGAGGTGACCCAGACGGACGGCGCCAAGCCCGACCTGCAGAAGAACTGCTCTCCGCGCGAGCGGAGGTGACCCGCCATGGGCGCCCTGCGCATCTGGTACCACGGCCTGCTCTCCGCGCGAGCGGAGGTGACCCGAAGGACCAGACCGTGCCCGAAGGCCGCACCAGCTGCTCTCCGCGCGAGCGGAGGTGAACCAGCCCAGAGATGACGCGGGCCAGCTCCAGGTCCCTGCTCTCCGCACGAGCGGAGGTGACCCGTTCCTGCGGCTGCGTGAGGACGGCACCAACGTCTGCTCTCCGCGCGAGCGGAGGTGACCCGGAGAATATCGGCGCCATTGACGAGGCGCTGGCCTGCTCTCCGCGCGAGCGGAGGTGACCCGGCGCGGGGTGGGACACCGGTCGCCCCGGCCCCCTGCTCTCCGCGCGAGCGGGGGTGACCCGTCCAGCGCGGACGGATTGCGGCAGTCGATCGACTGCTCTCCGCGCGAGCGGAGGTGACCCGTTGTTGTTCACGGTGGCCTGCGTCGGAGTGCCCTGCTCTCCCTGCGAGCGGTGGTGACCCGGTCAGCGCCACGGCGGGGATGATCCAGGCCCACTGCTCTCCGCGCGAGCGGAGGTGACCCGTACACGATTGTCGACAGGGGGTGGTCGGCGATCTGCTCTCCGCGTGAGCGGAGGTGAACCGTACGCCCAGGACGCCCACAAGCGCTACGCGACGTGCTGTCGGCGCGAGTGGAGGTGAACCTGCCTCGCTGTACGAGCAAATCGGGATGGAAAAACACGCGGCATTCTGCCGCCAGCGCCTACAGAACTGGTGACACAGGAAAACCATGGGGTCGGTAGGACAGCCACGGTCCTACTCCTGGAGGGGTAGGGCTTCTCTTGCTCCGCAAGGGGTCTGCGTTGGAGGTGCTTTCGTGCCCGGCGCTTCAGCCGGAAGCCCGCCCGGCTGAAGCCGGGACAGCCTGCCGGCGGAGCTTCTCTGGGTCCAATCTGGGTCCGGAAGGATGGTGAAACCCTGTGAATGATAAACACGGTCGGGGTAGCACCGCACCTGCTGACCTGCAAAGACGAGGAAAAGAGGAGTGTTCAGAGAAGCCTGGGGAAACACTTTGACGAGCAGCAGATGCGCCGCGGGCGGTACTACGACCAGCCCCCGTTCCCCTTCGTGCCCGGCTACGACCTGGTCGGCACGGTCCTCGCCACCGGCCAGGGCGTCGACCCCGGACTGGCCGGCACCCGGGTGGCCGCCCTGGTCAAGGTCGGCGGATGGGCCAGCCATGTGCGGGTCGAGGCCGCGGACGTGGTGCCGGTGCCCGACGGGATCGGGGCGGCGGAGGCGGAGACCGTGGTCGTCAACGGCATCACCGCCTGGCAGATGCTGCACCGGAAGGCACGGATCCGCGCCGGGCAGACCATCCTGGTGCACGGCGCCAACGGCGGCGTCGGCTCGGTCCTGGTCCAGCTCGCCCACGCCGCGGGCGTGAAGGTGATCGGCACGGCCTCCGCCCGCCACCACGACGCCCTGCGGGAACGCGGCGTCACCCCCGTCGACTACCGCAACGACAACGTCGCCGCCCGTGTGCGAGAACTCGCCCCCGGTGGAGTCGACGCCGTCTTCGACCACGTCGGAGGCCGCAGCGCCGTCGACTCCTGGCACCTGCTCGCCCCCGGCGGCACGCTCGTCTCCTACGGCAGCGCCTCCACCCGGGACGACGAGGGGTCCAAGCAGTGGCCCGTGCTCAAGCTGCTCGGCCGGGTGTGGCTGTGGAACGCCCTGCCCAACCGCCGCCGCGCGTACTTCTTCAACGTCTGGGCCGGCCGGGCCCTGTCCAAGAACCGATTCCGGGCCAGGCTGCGCGCCGACCTCACCCAGGTCTTCACCGCCCTCCAGCGCGGTGACGTCACCGCCCAGATCGCCGCCCAACTGCCGCTGACCCACGCCGCCGAGGCCCTGCGGCTGGCCGAGTCCGGCACCGTCGCCGGAAAGGTCGTCCTCAATCCGTAGGTCCATGCCGCCACGCCCCTGACCCCGACTTCTCACCGCAGACCGCGGCCGCGCTCCCTTCCCGAAACGCGAGGACCTGCCATGACCGACACCGACGCCACCACTCCGCGCCGCCGGACCCTCCTGCTCGCCCCCGCCGCGCTCACCGCCCTCGGCCTCACCGCCGCGCCTGCCGCCGCGGACACCCCGACGACCGGCTCGCCCGCACGGAAGGCCTCCGCCGCGGGCCACCACGGGGCCGCCGGGAAGCCGAAGGCGATGCTCGACGCATGGCTGCGCCTCTGGAACGGCGACTACAGCCAGGCGCCGGGCATCATCTCGCCCGACTTCCGCGTCCATGCCGCCCTCCTCGACGGCGGCGACGGCAGCGCCATCCGGGGCGTCGACGGCCTCGTGGCCTGGATCGGGCAGACGCGCGCCGCGTTCCCGGACCTGCGTTTCGCGTTGCAGGTCGCCCCCTTGGTGGACGGTCGACACGCATCCGTGCGGTGGACGGCCACCGGGACCTACGCCGGCGGCTTCCCCGGCGCCGAGGCCGCCCCGGGGACCGGGGTCACCTTCACGGGAACCGACACCCTCCGCATGCGTGACGGCAGGTTCGTCGAGTACTGGGTCAATTCCGACACCTTGCAGCTGCTCACCCAGCTCAAGGTCCTCTGAACGGCGCCCCCTCCCCGGCGCTCGTGAGCGGGCTGCCACGGGCTTGCCCGCGCGGGCCCGGCAGCAGCGTGTCAGGGTGGATTCAGGCCGCGTGACCACGAGACCACCAGGACTTCGAGCCGCCAGGCCTTCAGACCGCCGAGCCGTCGGGCCGACGAGCCAGATATCGGACCGACGAGGCAGAAAAGGAGACAGCGCGTGGAGGAGAGGGAATTCATCCAAGCGGTGTCGGAGCGCACGAGCCTGTCGCGGCAGGAGTCGGCCGACCTGACACGTGCCACGCTGGAGACGCTCGCCCATCGACTGAGCGGGAGCAAGGACCGGGCGCTGGCGCTGGAGCTTCCGGCAGGCTTGGCCGAGTCCGTTCAGCGGGGCGCCACCTCGGCCATCGAGGTCTTCGGCTACGACGAGACCGTACGGCGTGTCGCCGAGCGCAACATGCTCAAGAAGGACGAGGCCGACAGCGGCGTCCGGGCCGTGCTCGTGACGCTCCGCGAGGCGATCAGCGACAAGGAGTTCGGCAACCTCATGTCGCAACTCGGAGCCGAATTCTCCAAGCCGGTGGAGGAATTCGCCGGCTGACCCACCGGCACGTCCTCGCGAGGGCACGACGCAGGGCTGCGTTCCCGTGTCCCCACGACACCGCTTTCACCCGCCGTTTCTCGCGCAACGGACTCGCGCCGCGACAGGGCGGCCGCGTGACTCGCCCGCCAGGCCCGGCACTCTGCGCCGGGCCTGCCGGTATGCCGGCCCCCCGCGGTCACCCGAAACCCTGCTGGACATACAGCGGTTCGAGGAACTGCTCGCGCCGGCCAGGGAACAGCAGGACGCGCGCGACCGATGTCGCGAGCCGGCGGACCCTCGGCCGCAGCCCCTACGCCTCCCCTTCGACGACCATCTCGCCGAGGAGGGACCAGTCGTCCTGGGGGACCTTCATGTTCACGATGCGCGGTGTCGCGACCAAGTGGCCGGGCAGGGCCTGCTGGGCGGCCTTGAAGTGCTCGGACTGGACGTGGGACGCACCGGCTTCGTCGTCCCGGAAGGCCTCGACCAGGACGTACTCCGTGGGGTCCTCGATGCTCCGGGACCAGTCGAACCAGAGACAGCCGGGCTCGGCGCGGGTGGCTGCGGTGAAGTCGGCGGTGATCTCCGGCCACCGCTCCGCGTCTTCGGGGCGGACGCTGAACTTGACGGTAATAAAGATCATGAGGGCTCCTCGTGTCGGTGTCGGTGTCGGTGTCGAGCCATTCTGTGCCGTCGGCGGCAGCTGAACACCATGAGCCGGTAGGCCGACAGGGGGAACTGGCCCGCCCGTGAACTCGGACGCGCCCGGCCGCGAGGAGATCCTGCTCTCCGGCCCCTCGATGACGCCGACTCACCTCGGTGGGGCTCCCGAACCTGGAGGCGTAGGTGGTCGACGCGGTGTTCACGGTCGATTGATCTTGCCGAGGCCCGTCTTGCTCTGTATCGTTTTTCGATAACATCGATAATCGATGCGGGGGCGAACATGGCACGGGTACGTAATCCACTGGAGCCGCTGTCGAGCGCGGTCAAGGGCATCGTGACGCTGCTCACGGCGCTGATGGTGGCGGGCGTGTTGGGGCTGTTCGTGGACGGCTCGCACCTTCGCGCCTTCGGAATCGGCGACCAGTCCGCGTGCGTCACGGATACGTCCACGACGGTGGGCGGCGGTGACGCGCCGGAGTTCAAGCCCGCACCGGGAGCTACGGTCGAGCTGGACGACGCCCACCCGAGTTACTGCACCGACAACCCCACGACGGCCCAGAGCCTGCTCCACACCGCGACTCAGGTTCCCGCCTTCGTGTTCAGCGCCGGAGCGCTCCTGCTCGTGCTCCTGTTGATCCGGGGTGCGGAGCGCGAAGGCCTCTACACCGCACGGACGGCGGGGCGGCTGCGCAGGCTGGGCTGGTGGCTGGCGGCCGGCAGCGTGCTCGCCGCGATAGCCGAGTCCACGGCCGAGCAGTCTCTCGTCCACTCTCTGAGCCGGAACGCGGACGGCAGTACCGTCACCGGCCTGTTGTCATGGCAGATTCCCTACATGGCGATTCTCACCGGCCTAGGCGTCCTCTCGTTCGCCCGGGTCATGCGCGTCGGCATCACCATGCGAGAAGACCTCGACGGAACGGTCTGATGTCAGAAGAGAAGGAGGAGCATGCGATCGAGGTCCACCTCGACCGCCTGCTCGAAGAACGCGGGATGACGTTGGCCGAGCTCGCCGACCGGGTCGGTGTCACTCACGTGAACCTGTCGATCCTGAAGAACGGCAGAGCGAGAGCCGTACGGTTCACCACCCTGACCCGGCTCTGCGAGGTACTGGAGTGCCAGCCAGGAGATCTCCTCAGCTACCGCCCGCACTGAGGACGGGGGCCCGCGCGGGCCCCCGTCCGGTGGTGAGCCTCCCTAATCGCGCTCGGCCGCCGTGCAGACGCAGACCCGGTTTCCCTCCATGTCGGCGAGCACGGTGTACGACGGGGAGTGGGAATCGTCGACCACCGTGCCCCCGGCGGCCACGGCCGCCCGAATACGCGTCCGCGCCGCCTCGGGGGCCAGCCACAGATCCATGTGCCAGCGCTGGCGCGGGGTCTCGTGGGCGTCGGTCCGCTGGAACCAGACGCTGGGGACACGGTTCGTCGGGTCGAAGACCGTGTCGTACACGGTGTTGTCGGCATCTCCCGTGAGCAGCGCTGCCCAAAAGGGGCCCGCCGCCGTGTCGTCCGCGGTGTCGAGGGCGATCTCCAGCTGTGTCACCTCGTCAGGGGCAGCCGTCAGCCCGTGTTCGCGGGCGAGCCCCGAGATGACGCGAGCCAGCTCCAGATCCTTCGGGGTGATCCAGCGGGCACCGGTCTCGTCGACGCTGTAAAGGCTCACGTCGACCAGACCGGGTCCCAGCCTGATGTCCGGGACGTCATGTCCGGCGACGATCGACGCCTGCGCGACCGCGCCCACGAAAGCGGCCCCCGCGCCCCTGTCAGCGGCCCGGTAGCGGGCGGCGAGGGGCTGAGCGAGCTTGCGCCAGTCGTTCAACCCGTGCGCGATCGATTCGAGAATCTCGCGGCTGCTGACCTTGTCCATGCGCCCATGCTTCCAGGCCCTCCACCGTGCCACGGAACAAGGCACCCTGAAGAACCGTCATGGAGGGGGCGGTTCCTCCTTCCCGCCGGACGACCCCGGTTCGGGCCGCTCGTCGGTGAGTTCGGGCTCCAGGCCTTCGGCGACGTCGGCACGGACCCGCCCCGCGTCGGCGCGCCAGGCCTCGAAAGCCCAGGCGGTGAGCGTGACCACGGCCAGACCGAGCAGCCAGCCGCCCACCACATCACTGAACCAGTGCACGCCCAGGGCGACGCGGGTGAATCCGACCCCGAGGACGGAGAGCACGGCGGCGTACCAGCACAGCGCTCGCCGTGAGCGCGGCACCGTGGGCAGCAGGACCAGCAACAGGATGGCGAACGAGGTGGTGGCGGTCATCGCGTGGCCCGACGGGAAGGAGAAGCCGGGAGCCCGTGCCACCGGATCCTCCAGCGACGGACGTGCCCGCTCGACGACCGTCTTGACCAGAAGCCCGATGAGACCGCCGGCCACGGCCGTCACCGCGGACCAGGCGGCCAGACGCCATGCCCGGCGGTACACCAGCCAGACGGTCAGCAGCGCGACAGCCGTACGCAGGGTGAGCGGATCCCAGACCCTGTTGGAGAGGAAGCGCAGCGTACTCGTCCAGGCGGGATGGTCCAGGGCGATGCCGTGCAGCCGTCGGGCAGCGCCCGCGTCCAGTCGGCGCAGGGGCTGCCATCGTCCCTCGACGAGGACGAGGAGCAGACCGAAGGGCACCGCGGCGATCGCCGCGACGGCGGCGGAGCCGAGGAGCCGGACGCCGAATCTGCGGTCGGCCGCCCGGCGGCGACGCTCTCGCAGGCTTCGGACCGCGACGCGCGCCGCCATTCAGACTCCCGGATCGGGGTGGATCGGACCGGGGCGCCGCGCGCGTGAGGCCTCCAACTGCGCGGCGAAGGAAAGCCCGAGGAACAGGGCGATCGAGGTCAGATAGGCCCAGAGCAGCAGCGACATGAAGGCGCTGAGGGGGCCGTAGACCGTGTCGAAGGAGCCGCTGACCCCGAGGTAGAGGCTCAACAGCCAGGTCAGCGCCGTCCAGAGCACCAGATACACGGCGGCGCCGAAGGCCAGCCAGGTGTACCCGGGCTGCTGACGACGGGGCGAGCGGCGGAAGATCGCGCTGGCCGAGATGAGGGCGAGGAGCAGTCCGAAGGGCCAACGCAGGATGTCCCAGGCGGTCTTGGCGCCTCCGTCGAGGTGGTAGACGGTCACGACCGCGGACGCCAGGTCGCCGCCGGCCACCATCAGGACGAATCCGAGGCCGAGCGGGATTCCCGCGCTGAGTGACATCACCAGGCCGCGCAGATACTTCCGGTGGAAGACGCGGTCGCGCTCGTTCCCGTAGATCCGGTTGGCGCCGCGCTCTATCTGGCACATCGCGGTGGTGACGTTGACCAGGGAGAAGGCCAGCCCGAACCACAGGGCGACCTGCGCCCCGTCGCCCGCGGTGTGGCGGCTGCGGCGCAGTGCGTCGTCGACGACGTCGGCGCTCGGGCCCGCGGCGATCCGGCGGATCGTCAGTTCGGCGACTCTGCCGAAGTCCTCGGTGTGCAGGGCGGAGGAGAGTCCCACGAAGGCGATGGCGAGCGGGATCAGGGCCAGCACCGTCTGCAGGGCGAGCGCACGGGAATGGCTGAACCCGTCGGCGTAGCGGAACCGGATGAACGCGTCGCGCAGCAGAGGCCAGCCGCCGTAGCGGCGCAGGGAGGCCAGTGCCTCGTCGGCGGAGAGTTCGTCCCCGGTCATGTCACGGGTCTCGGGGACCTTGGTCGCGGTTCCCATTCACTTCTCCCGGGAGGGCAGCAGGACGGTCAGTGCGCCGGGCTCGACCTCGGCGGTGAGACGCCGTCCGGGGCCCACCGGGTCCCCGTCGAGTTCCCGGGACTGAGGGGTGTCGAAGGCGAGTTCGGCGCGTCGGAAGGTGAAGTACTCGACGGGCAAATCGCGTTGGGTGTCGCCATCGGCGGCGATGGTCCGCACGGCGGAGGGCCGGGGCGACGTGGCACGGCGGCGCACCAGCGTCCGCACGGCGCGCAACCAGCCGAGGGGGCCGCGGGGGTCGAGGACCAGGAGGTCGAGCAGCCCGTCGTCGGGACGGGCTGCGGGCAGCAGTGTCACCCCGCCCTGCACGGTTCCTACGTTGGCGACGAGCACCATACGGGCCGTACGGCGGAAGGCGGGGGATCCGTCCAGCCGGATCGTCACCCGCATACGGGGTGTGCGCAGCGTTCCGATCCCGGCCAGGGCGTAGGCCGGCCAGCCCAGGTGGGCCTTGGCGCGAGGATCGGTGTGCTCCATCATCGCGGCGTCGAGGCCCGCCCCGGCCATCGCGGCGAACCGGGTGGCGGTCAGGCCGTCGCCCTCGATGCGTCCCAGGTCGAGCCGGTGCGGAACGCCGCCCAGCGCGGCGTCGAGCGCGGCGGTGGGGGAGAGCGGCAGACCGAGATTGCGCGCCAGCAGGTTGCCGGTGCCGCAGGGGACGACGGCCAGCGGAACACCGCTCTCGGCCAGGGCGTCTGCGACCGTGCGGACGGTCCCGTCCCCACCGCAGACCACGACGAGTGTCGCGCCCTCGCGGACCGCGCGGGCCGTCTGTCCGGTCCCGGGGTCGTCCGCGGTGGTCTCCAGGAACACGGGGTCGCGGTGGCCGTGCCGTTCCAGGGTCCGCCGCAGCTCGTGGCGTGTGGCGTCGTCGGTCACCGTGGGATTGAGGATCACGGCGGTCGTGCCGGGCCGGCGCTCAGCACCGGTTCGTGCGGCCGGTACGCCGCCCACCGAGGGCACAGCCGACACGGACCGGTCGACGAGCAGGGCGCGGCCCACGATCACCAGGGACAGCGCACCGTTGGCGAGTCCGCCCAGGACGTCCGTGGGGTGATGCATACCCCGGTAGAGCCGGGCGGCGCCCACGAGCAGCGGCAGGAGCAGCAGCAGCCCCGCCACGACCCTGCGCCACGGCCCGCGGGCACGGGACAGCGCGAGCACGGCCAGACCCGCGTAGAGCGCGGTCGCCGCCCCGGTGTGTCCAGAGGTGTAACTGGAAGTTGGCGGCGAGGCGTCGAGCCGGTCCACCTCCGGCCGGTGTCGGTCCACCGATTCCGTGATGGCCAGGAAGACCAGTGACTGGAGCGAGACGGCGACGGCGAGGAAGGTCGCTTGGCGCCACATCGGCAGACGGGGCGTCACGAGCAGGCCCAGGCAGGTCAGAAGCGTGATGGCTATCACCGTCAGGGTGTTGCCGGCCTCCGAGGCGAGGGACGACAGCGTGGTGAGGGTGCCGGTGCGGGCCTGTTCCAGGCCCTCGTTCACGGTGTCCTCGGCCGTCAGCGGCCACAGCCCGTGGGCGGGACCGGTGATCAGGAGTCCGATGCCCACCATCAACGCCGCCTGGCACGCGGTCAGCGCACCGATGCGTGCGACGGTCCGGCCGGTGCCCCGGGGCAGGGTGAACGAGCCGGCGTAGGCCACGGGTTCGGCTCGGCTGGCGGGCGTTCCGGCAGCTCTGTCCGGCACGGCGGTCGGCATCGGGGACTCCCAGGGCTCGGCGCGGTGCGGCCGGATTCCGCCCGGGCCGCGCTACCTCCCGGGTCCACCGCCGTTTGCCCCCGAACGCCTCGGACAGGCCTGTCAGGGCGTGGAATCGCGCGGAAGCTCCCGTTCCGAGATGAACCGGAACCGCCCCAGGGGGAGCGACCCGCGCGCCGCCGCGCGCTGGTGCGCCCGCACCTGGGGCGGTCCTTCCGAGCAGGCGGAGCCCGCGTCCGTCCGAGGACGGGTCAGCGGGCTCCGGTGTTCGGCTCAGCCGTGATACGTGATGTAGCCGTTGCCGTCACGGTCGTTGGCCGACTTGGTGTACGAGTGGACGTCCGCGCGGGCGCCGGACGACTTGTACAGGTAGATGCTGTCCTTGTCGTTGTTCCAGATGAAGTTGCAGTTCTGGCGGTAGACGACGTTGTGCGCGTCCGAGTCGGTGCCGTGCCCGCCGCGGAGCTTGATGTAGTCCCCGGGCTCCAGGTAGTGGTTCGCCGAGAAGGTGAACGTGTTGCCCGTGGCGTCCTTGACGCGGTAGCCCTTCAGGTTCACGGTCGCGCTGTGCGAGTAGTTCTTGATCGTCAGGTACTCGTCCCTGCTGTTGCCGGTGGCGCAGCTGTTGGAGTCCCGGCCGGGCGCGTCGTACTGGACGCCCTTGATCTTCAGTGCGGACGAGTACTCGGTGGCCTGCGCCGGGGCCGTGGCGATGGCGGCGAGCGTGCCGACAGCGGCGGCGGTGACAGCCAGGGCGTTGCGTATACGCATGAGGATTCCCCCCTCATTGGTGCGGATGGAGCCCCAGGAGCATACCGATGCTGTAACCGGCACGTGACGGGAGTGTGGGGGAAATGTAAATGCCGTCGCCTTCCGGGTGTCCGGCGCGGCGGGGCGAGCGGGCCATCCATTCCGTGGTGGACCCGTCTTAGACCCGTCATGGACCAATCGCCACCGCCGCCGACCTGCTGTGACTTCGCCCACCTCCCCTTGTCCCGGCAAGAAAGGGATACCTAAGTTTCGTCCCATGGCCCCACAAAATCCCCCGCTCCCCAACGGTCCCGGCGAGGCCGACAGCCCCCTCCTTCCGGGCGTCGGCCGACCGGACGCCCCCGTCCTGACCGACTTCGCCATCGACCTCACCTCCCAGGAGGTCCTGCGCCAGGCCCAGGTCCTTGCCGCCCTCGGCCCCGACTGGGACCCGATGGAGGCACTGCGCGGAGAGGAGGCCGCGTACGCCCTCCTGTACTCCGGTCTCGACGATGAGCAGCAGCGCGTGTACGACGACCTGGTCGCGTCCGGCGTGCTCCCCCGGCGCGGAGACGGCAGTGCTGCCGCTTGACCCGCAGGCGGACATCGGGCGCCGCGCCTGGGTGACGTGTCCGAAGTGCGCAGACAGCCGCGGGTGCGCGGCGTGCGAGCAGCGGCGGTCGTGCTCCGACCACTGGCGCTACCTGCTCTCCACCACCGGCAGCCTGCTCCACCTGCAGTGCCCGTCGTGCACCCATGTCTGGGTGCACGAGACCGGATTCGGCGCCACCCGCTCCCTGTGGGACCGGATCACCGGCGGCCGCCCGAAACGCTGACCGACGGGCAGGGTGTACGGGGCGGACATCCATCCTCGGGTGGCGGGCATCCATCCTCGGGTACGGGGCGGCATCCATCCTCGGGTACGGGGCGGCATCCACCCCTCCCCCCCCCCAGATCCGCACTTCACGGCGGGGATATCCTCAAGGTCCCAGGCGGGTCGAATACCTCCGATGCGCCGCTGTGGGAAGATCGCACCCCGCACGACGGAAGTAAGTCCGGGCCGCGCACGCCATCGCTCGTAGATTCGAGGACGCTCGCGGCCCACCGGTGGATGACGGACCGGCCCGCGCGGGTAAAAGAACTATGCGCACCAGCGCGAACATCCCACTGCCGAAGGACTGCCGGTCTTGGACCTCCCACACTCCGAATCCCCTGCCGCGCGACGTCCGGGACGCACGTGGACCGTCCGCATCTCCGGCCACAGCGACCGCACCGCGTCGGTCTCCTGCTCCTCTCCCTGCGCCATGCCGCCGCGGTCCCGTGACCTTGCCGCGCTGCGCCGCTTCGCCGAGGCCCATGTCGGGGCGCATGCCCGCGCGGCCACCGTGCACGCGGACGCCGCCTGCGCCTGCCGGCAGGCGCAGTGCGCCTCTCACGAGGACACCCAGGTGCACTGCATGGGCAGCGTGCTGCTGGTGCTGCGCCATGATCCGGCCATCGCCCAGGTGTGGACGCTGATGGAAGTCTGCGCCGCGTGTGCTCCGTTGATGACGCACACCCGTGTCGTGGGTCGCGCCGTGCCGCGCACCCGCACGCCGGTCGTGCCGCCCGCGCCCACGGCCGCCACCGGTGCCCCGGCGGTCGCGCCCGCGGTCCCCGGTGGCTTCAGCGCCCCGACCGGGCCCGGTTTCAACAGCTCGGACGCGCCCCCGGCTCCGTCACGTCGTCGCTCCGGCGGCCATGGCCGCCCCCAGCCCCGGCAGGGCCGACGGGACCAGGGCAGATCGCGCGGCTGACCCCGGCCCACCTGGCCGAACACGGTCCTCGGCGACCGGTCGCGGTGCGGCCGTGGCCGCTCGGGGCGCCGCCGGTCGTCGTCGCCCGGCGGCCCGCGCGATCCGGGCGAAGCTGAAGTCCAGGGCTGCTCCGGCCCCTCGGTGCGCGTGCGATACGCCCGGTCCGACCGACCCGGCTGGCGCGGCTGAGACTGCCCGTGCTTCCCGGCGGGCACCTGTCCCGCCCTTCATCGCTGCCGTCGACGCGTCCTTGGTGGTCGGCGACCCGCCCTGGCCGGATGTCGTGCCGGAAGCGGGCGCGGGTCCTGAACTGGGCGTTTTCATGACCAGCACTGATTCGGTTGAGCGTTCATCATCGACTGAAAGGAGTTGCATGGCTTTGCGCAATTCTTGCAGGAGTTGCAGGGTGGCAGCGCGCAGAGGCTCCAAGGCCACTGCCTTCGCCGACCTGAAGGACGCCACCATGTTTTCCGTCAGTCGCTCCGTACCCCCGCACCGGCTCAGGGCGATCCTGGGCCTGTCCGCCGCAGTACTGGGCCTGTTGAGCGCGACCGGCGCACCCGCCGCCGCGCGGGACGACGGCCAGGGCGCCCCGGGCGACGGTTCCGTCCCCGCGGCAGCCGCCCCCGACTGCGTCCACTACTACAGCGACTGGCGCTACACGACCGTCGTCAACGACTGCGACACCACCGTGAACGTCACCGTCGACTACACCGACGCCCAGGGCGCCCCGTGCCGCACCCTGGCGCCCCGGGCCATCGCCACCTTCGCGGGCTACGGCCCCCAGCTCAACTACGTCACGGGGCTGAGCACCTGCACACCGGCGGCCGTGTGACGCCGGCGCGCTGCTCGTCCCTGCCGGGGTGACGTGCTTCCGCCCTCGCCCGGGCTCAGGTCCGCGCGGGGCGGGCGCCGTCACGCGGCAGGGCTGTCCAGGGGGCGGAGTTCGTCGGCGTACGAGACGGAGACGCGGCGCATCAGGCCGTCGTCGGTGATGTCGTACTGCCCCAGGCGCCACAGCGGCGGCGAGTAGGCGTGGAGCGAGACCGCGTCGTCGGTGGCACCGGTGAGGCGGTGGATGTGGTCGGGGCCGAAGCAGAAGGAGTCACCCGCGCCGACGCCGACGGACAGATGACGGCCGCCTATGCGGGGGTTGGACTCGGTCAGCGCGCCCTGGACGACCCGGACGGCGCCCGACGAGACATCGTGGTCGTGCCATCCGGTGTCGTTCCGCCGGGTCCAGCAGAGCAGCCAGACGTCGACGTACTCGTCGCGGTGCAGGGAGGCGTAGTGCCGCTCCTCGTGGGAGAACGCGATCTGGTCGCGCCAGAGCTCCGGCCGGGCGGCCAGGTCGTCGACGAGTCGCTGGAGCTCGTGCTTGTCGAGCGTGCGGTCCGGCAGGGACGAGTACGTCACGGCGAGATTCCCTTCCAGGAGCGGTCCGCCGAACGGCTCAGGTACGGCCGTGCAGCAGACGGGCGGGATTGACGGTGCGCAGGGCGTGGACGGCGGCGTCCGCCCCCAGGTCGGGGATGACGAGCGGTGCGTACGGCCGGTCGCTTCCACTGACGACGACATCGATGCCGACGGCCCGGACGAGGGCGTCCACGGCCCGCGTGCCGTAGGAGGAGGTGTCGTAGAAGACGTCGAAGTCGACCTCGCCGCGGCCGCCGCCGCGGGCCGCGAGCCGTTCGCCGTGCAAGGGGGCCAGGCCGGCGAGTGCGGCGAAGCAGACGCGCAGTCCCGGATGGCGGGCGCGGCCGAAGGCCCGGAACGCGAACCACGCACCGTGCACCTGCTGTTGGTAGGGGACGAGGGCGGCCCACCAGGGCGGGGCCTCGGGGACGGGGGGAGCCTTGCCCGGATGGACGAACAGGGGCTTGTCGAGGCGTGTGAGGAGGTCCAGGAACGGGGCGCACTCGCGCCATCCCGCCGCGTCCACGAGGGCCGTGGCCGGGAGTTGAAGGCCCACGCATCCCCGGCGCAGGTCGCGCTCCACCGCCGCGGGGTCCGGCTCGCTCAGGCAGGGGGAGGCCCAGACGCCGAAGGGTGCCGGGAGGGCGAGCGCCCCCTCGTGGAAAGCGCTCAGCAGCGGCAGGGATTCGACCGCCGGCAGGTACTCGACGCCCAGCGGGCTGGAGAGGGAGACCAGGGCGAGGCCGAGGCCGTCGGCGGTGGCCAGACGAGTCCGGGCCGCGATGTCGTGATCGGCCGGGTCCACCTCGTACGGCGGCTCGCCCTCCAGGCGCAGCGTCCAGCCGTCGAGGTGCGGCGGCGTGCTGCGTGCACGCAGCAGCTCGACGAAGTCGGGCGGCCAGATGTGCTGGTGGACGTCGATGGGCACCCTGAAGTCCTTGAGGAGTCCGTGCGGTGACCGCGTGGGAGGGGCATAGGTTAAGCGCTTCAGTGATGCGCTTAACTTAAACGCTTAACAACCGAGCGTGTCAAGCACGTGCCCGCGACGCGGACGCGGCCCGGTAGGCTTCCCGGCATGGTCAGGCCCCAGAAGCGCACCACCCTCAGGGAGGTGGCCGAGGCCACCGGCCTCTCCACCGCCGCTGTCTCCTATGCCCTGCGCGGCAAGCACGTCTCCAAGGAGACCGAGGAACGCGTACGCAAGGCCGCGGCCGAACTCGGCTACGAGGCCGACCCCATCGCCCGAGCCCTCGCCAGCGGCCGCACCAGCATGGTCGGCGTGCTCGCCGGCGACCTCCAGGACCTGTGGCAGCAGCAGCTCATGGCCGCCATCGGCCGGGAACTCCTGGCGGGCGACCGCTACGCGCTGATCCTGGACGCGGGCGGCGACCCCGACCGGGAACTCGTCCTGGCCAAGCAACTGCGTGATCAGCGCGTCGACGCGCTCGTGGTGTCCCCGGTGAACCCGGCGGCGGAGGCGTGGGCGGCGATCGCCGACGCGCTGCCGGTCGTCGCCGTCGGCGACTCACTGAGCCGGGCGCGCACGGCCGGGGAGGTCATCTTCGACAACCGGGCCGGGATCGACGCCGTGCTGGAGTACCTCCACGGTCTCGGCCACCGCCGGGTGACCGTCCTGACCCCGACACGGCCGAGCACACCCGACCGGCCCGCCGACGTGTATGTGCGCGAGGCGGCGGACCGGATAGGGCTGCGGGCCGAACTCGTCCCCTGCCCACAGGAGTTGGGCGCCGCCACCGTCGTCGCACGGAAAGTCCTCGACGGCGACCGGCGCGCCACCGCCGTCTTCTGCTTCTCCGACTCCCTGGCGTACGGGGTGTACGCGGCGGCGGCTGAGGCCTCCCTCGTCGTGGGACGGGACGTCTCCGTGGTCGGCTTCGACGACCACCCCGTCTCCCGCGTCCTCACACCGCCGCTGACCACGGTCGGCTGGGGACTCACACAGATCGCCGCGGAAGCCGCCCGGCTCACCGCTTCCGCGATCGAGGGAAAGCGGGCACGCAGGAAGCGGATCCTGTGCGCTCCGATGATGTGCGCGCGTGGATCGGCCGTGGCGGTCTGAGAAACCCTCAGGCGCCGCGGCCGGCCGCGTCAAGGACAGTGGTAGGTGAGCCGTGTCGAGACGGTGCGCCGCTCGGGTGACAGCAGCCGCAGCTCGGCGCGTGCTTCGTACGTGCCCTTGCCCTGGAACGTCCACAACAGGTGCAGCGGTGCCCGCTTCTGGCCGCGTGTCAGGTCCTCGTGCAGGACCTTCGAGGACGTGCCGTCGCTGCGGATCCAGCGGTACGCGAGGGTGCCCGGCCTGCCGTTGGTGGTGACCACGGCCACGACATCCGCGGTCTCGTCGCATCCGGGGGAGGACGACACGGCGGAGACCGCGACGCCGTCCACGTCGATGGAGGGCGCGGGACGGTGCCAGAGCAGAAACGCGAGGACGGCCAGGAGCACCACGGTGGGCAGCGCGTGTCTGCGCCAGGTCCGGCGGCGTACCGGCACCACCGCCGGAGGCGGCGCGGCGACACGGCGTACGGTGTCGGCGTTCACGCCGGGGCCGAAGCGCAGCAAGGTGCCCTCGACCCGGTCGGGTCGCGTGTCCTGCGCCACGGGGCCCGACAGCGCCTCAGTCGCCGTACTCCCGGTGAGGGGAAGTGTGTCGGGGGAGTCCGGCCGCTGGATCCAGTGGCTGGCCAGCGCGGTCGCACTGTAGTCGTCGTCGGCGGAGGGGGCGCCCGGAGCGCCGGGGTGTTCGTTCATCGGAGGGTGCACCGCCGGGTCAGTAGCTGCTGCCAGGCGCCGCCGTCGGCTGAGACCGGCTGGGTCCTGGCCTGGACACCCCAGTAACAGCCCGCTCCCGCGAACGTGTGGTCGAGGGCGAGGGTGTACTTGGTCGATCCGCTGCGCTGGTACGTCTCGGCCGCCCCGTCCTGGGCACCGGCCTCGCCTTTCACCTCGCCGGTGAACCACGAGACGGTGATGGTGACCGGCCCGGTCCCGTCGGTGGTGACGGTGACCGACGCCGCCCCGGTCGCCGTGCCCGTCTGCCGGAAACCGCTGAACGCGACGGACTTGACGCTGACCCCGACGGTGGGCGACGGGGGTGTCGTGGTGGGCTCGGCCGTCGTCGTCACCGGTGCTGTCGGCGGCGCGACGGTGACGGACGCGGTGGCGGTGGCCGACGCCGACGCGGGCGGTTGCGTGGTGGCGACGCCCTCCGAGCCGGAAGGCGTGGGCGAAGCCGATGTGGACGACGACGCGGACGGCGTCGGGGAGTCGGGATCCGCCGTCGCCGTGGGGCCGCTCCCGCCGGTCGGCTGCGCGCTGGTGGTGGCGAGCGCCTGCGCGGCCCTGCGAGGCGTGCCGAAGTCCGGAGCGTGCCGGTCGATGCCGTACGTCAGCAGGAGAGCGGCGACGAGCGCTGCCGCCGACACGAGCAGCGCGCGCCCGCTCGGCCGCCAGGCCCGGAACCAGTCGGGTGTCCTGCCGAGGATCGTGCGCGCCGTGTCCGTGGCGCGGCGAGGAACGGCGGGGGCGGAGGGAAGCAGCAGAAGGGACAGTGCCACGAGCGCCGCGAGTCGCCCGCGCCCGCGCTCCTCCCAGTCCGGCCCGTACGCGCCGCCGGCCGTCGCCTCGAGTTCCGCGACGAAGTCCTCGGCGTGGGCGGGCCGTTGCTCGGGTGACTTGGCCAGGCCGCGGTGCACGAGGGAGCGCACCGGCTCGGGAACCTCGTCGGCGGGAATGGCTCCGTCCACGTGCTGGAGGGCGAGTTCGGCCAGGTTCTCGCCCGTAAAGGGCTTGTGGCCGGTCAGGCACTCGAAGAACGTCGCGGTCGCCGCGTACACGTCGGCGGCCGGGGAGGCGGGGGCGCCGGTCCACTGCTCGGGAGCCATGTACGACGGGGTGCCCGCGATGCCCGCGGTGGTGCCGTCGGTGGCGGCGATCCCGAAGTCGACCAGCTTCGACGTGCCGTCGGGGCGGACGAGGACGTTCTCCGGCTTGTAGTCACGGTGGACCACGCCGAGGCGGTGGGCGTCGGCGAGGCCGAGCAGCGAGCCCTTGAGGAGGACCAGAGCGGCCTCCGGGGTCAGCGGAGCGTCCTTGGCGAGCAGGGCCCGCAGACAGACGCCGTCCACCAGCTCCATCACGATGGCCGCGCCCTCCGGCCCCTCCACGTACTCGTACAGGCCGGCCACGTGCTGACTGCGCAGCCCGCCGAGCAGCCGGGCCTCCGCCCGGAACTCCAGTACGAAGCCGGGACGGGTGCGCAGCGACTCACTGAGGTACTTGACCGCGACCGGAAGACCGGTCTCCTCGTGAACGGCCAGCGCGACGCGTCCGCTCGCCCCCGAACCGAGCTCACGGGACTCGGTGTAGCCCGGTACCGCCCAAGTGCTCATGACCCATCTCCCCAAGACGTGGGGCACGTGAGGCATTCCGGTCCCCTCGCGCTCCCAGCCGTGTGCTGTGAGACACGATTCCCGCCCCTGCGGTTGCAGGCGGTCGGCGAGTGTACCGCCCGACTGCCGCCATCCACGGCGGACGGTCCGTCGCCACCCGTCCCGTCGCCGCGCTCAGCCGATCCGCGCCGGGCCCCGGGCGTCGCGGCGGAAGGCTCGGGACGGGGGAGGGGTGGGTGCCGGTTGCAGGGTTCGGTCGGGCCGAAACCACGGGGCCGGTTGCCCGGTTGATCCGGTGACGCACCTTCCCTGCGCCGGCCCAGCCACGAGGAAGTGGGACATCGTATGAGGCCCAACGAGTCACTCAAGGCGCTGATCGACGAAGCGGGTCTGACCTACGAGGCACTCGCCCGGCGGGTCAACGCGATGGGCCGTGCCCGGGGCAGGGTCATGACCTACGACCGGACCTCCATCGCGCACTGGGTCCGCGGAACCCGTGCGCGTGAACCCGTTCCGGACCTGTTGTGCGAGGTGTTCTCCCGCCGCCTGGGCCGGACCGTGGACCGTCGCGAGGTGGGTATGGACGCGACAGCGCGTGCTTCGGGCAGGGACCGCGCCCTGGCACCGGGCGCCAGGGCGGCCGCCGACCCGCGTGTCCCGGAGCAGCGGACGCCCTTCCTTTCGGGACCCGGGACGGCCTTGTCCGCCAGGGAGGTCGCTTTCGCGTGCGCGGAACGCTTCTTCGCCCTGCAAGGGGACGCCCGGGGCGGGAGGGTGACCCGGCCGGTCCTCTCGGCCTATCTGCGCGGCACCGTGCTGGGCCCGACCGGTGAGGTCCGTCCGTCCTCGTTGCCCGCCCCGGAACTGGCCCACGCGGCGCGCACCCTCGTCCTGCTCGCCCGCGCCTGCACCGACATGCGCCGGTTCTTCGAAGCCCAGCACATCCTGGAACGCGCGGCCGTGCTGGCGGCGCGTGCGGGGGACGACGCCGCCGAAGCCATCGCCTGGCGGCTTCAGGGCGAGTACGCCCTGACCCGAGGGCTGACGGCGCTGGCCGCCACCCATGTCCAGCACGCGCTGCACGTGTCCCGGCGGACCCCGGCGGGGGTACGCGCCTACGTCGCCGTCCAGGCGGCGGAGACCAGTGCCGCGATCGGGGACGAGGCCCAGGCGATGGACTGGCTGGACATGGCGCTACGTCTCCTGGCGGGGGCGCCGGACGAGAACCTGGGTCCCTTCGGCAGCTACCGGCCGGCCGCGCTGCACTTCCGGCAGGCATGTGTACTCCGCCGCCTCGGCAGACATGAGGCGGCGAAGACCGCTCTCCAGGCCTCGCTGGAGGAACGGGCCGTGTACGAGGAGCGGCCCATCGTGCTGACCTGGGTGGCCCGGGCCCGTCTGCATGCCGAGGCAGGACAACGGACCGAGGCCCACGACGCGCTGGTCCGGGCGCGGCAGTTGAACGCACGTGTCGGCTCCCAGGAGGCGGCCTGGTCCATCACCCGGCTGGAATCGCTCCTCGGCACCTGACACGGCACGACCCCCTCCCCGGGGGCGGCTAACCTCCAGTCATGAGTGATCACTTGACCTCTGTCGGGGATGGCACCGTCCGGGTCAGAGGGACCGCCGGTTATGCCGAGACGGCGGACGCGCTGGCTGTTCAGTACGAGGGCGTCACGTTCGAGGAAGTCCATCTCGACGTGCTGCCCCTGGTGCCTGTCGAGGCAGGCCGCGTTCTGGATGTGGGCGCGGGGACCGGGCGCGATGCCGCCGCTCTGGCGGCCCGCGGACACAAAGTGGTGGCTGCCGAGCCGACCGCCGAGTTGCGGGCGCATGGACAGCGCATCCATGCGGGCAGCGCGATCGAATGGGTCGATGACGCGCTTCCGGACTTGACACTCGGTCAGCACTCGGGGCTGTTCGACGCGGTGTTCGCCACCGCGGTGTGGATGCACCTGGACGCCCACGAACGGCGGCGCGCGATGGGCAGGATCGCCGCACTGTTGGTGCCTGGCGGCCGGCTCTTCGTCAATCTGCGCCACGGACCCGTGCCGCCGAGCAGGCGTATGTTCGACGTGTCCGCCGCTGAGACGGCCGAACTCGGGGCTGCGTACGGCCTGCGGACGGTTCACCGCGGTGAGCGTCGCGATCTGCACGGTCGTGCCGACGTCCGGTGGAGCTGTCTCGTGCTTCAGGCGAACGAACCCGACCGTGGGACTTGTTCGGCGGACGCCGAATGAGTCGATGACACGGGCCGCCGTGCTGAAGGCGTCGGAGTCGATGGTGAGTGCCGCTCCGGCGCCGGTCCGGAGGTCCGTCCGGGGGCATGCCGTACGGCCTTCGCGCCTACCCCAGTTCGGCCAGGTCCTCGGCGCTCAGTTCGAGCGCTCCGGCGGCGATGTTCTCCTCCAGGTGGGCCAGGGAGCCGGTGCCGGGGATGAGGAGGATGTTGGGTGACCGCGCCAGCAGCCAGGCCAGGGCCACCTGGGGCGTGGTCGCCCGGTGGCGGGCGGCGACGGTGCCAAGGTGCTCGGCGGTGACCGGCTGGAAGCCGCCGACCGGGAAGAACGGAACGTAGGCGATCCCGGCTTCCGCGCACGCGTCGACGAGGGGGTCGTCATCGCGCCGGGACAGGTTGTAGAGGTTCTGGACGCAGGCGATCGGCGCGATCTTGCGGGCCTCGGCGAACTCGTCGGCGGTGACGTTGGAGATGCCCAGATGCCGGATCAGGCCCTCGTCGCGCAGCGCCAGCAGGGTGTCCAGGGGCTCGGCCAAGGGCGTCCCGGTCCCGTCGAGGTCGCCCAGTCGGAGGTTCACCACGTCCAGCCGGTCCAGGCCGAGCGTGCGGAGGTTCGCCTCGACCCCACGGCGCAGATTGTCGGCGGTGAGGCCCGTCTTCCCGGCCGCCGGCAGGGCGATGTCGGAGCCCTCGACCAGCGCTCCCACCTTGGTCACGATGACCAGGTCGTCCGGGTAGGGGTGCAGGGCCTCCCGGATCAGTTCGTTCGCCGCCACCCCGTCACGCGCGTAGTAGTTCGAGGTGTCGATGTGGTTGACGCCGAGTTCCACGGCCCGCCGCAGAATACGCAGTGCGGTGTCCCGGTCCGGCCGGTCGCCCCGCGGCCAACCCGTCAGTTTCATTGTGCCGTAGCCGATTCGCGCGACGCTCAAGTCGCCGCCGAGTGCCCATCGTTCAGTCGTCACGATCACCACCCTAGTGCTCCGGCCGTCGTGGTCATCGCGCTGACGAGGGACCGGTTCGGAACGGGTACGGCCCGGGAACCGTGTCAGCCGGGCCGTCGCGCGACCGACGTTCGGCTCGTCCCACGGCCTACACCCGTACGCCGTACACGGCACGCCGTACAGGCACGGCGTACGGCATACACCCGCACGGCGCGCGTCGTAGCGGCGTACGCCATCCGTGACGACCGTCAGTGCGTCGTTCGGGGACAAGCCGGGGTGCACAGGAGACGCTGCTCCTGCACAACCACTCGAAACCGTCGCCACGTCACTGCGAACCCCGGCCCCGCACCGCCTCAGCCCCGCACGAAGGAGTCCCCATGACCGAGCCACCGTCGACCTCGGCAGCCGACGACGCCTACCGCTTCGAGGATCTGCGCGCGCTGTTCATCAACTGCACCCTCAAACCCGCACCCCAGCAGAGCCACACCCAGGGGCTGGTCGACAAGAGCAGCGCGATCATGGAGGCGCAGGGAGTCACGGTCGAGGAGGTACGCGCCGTCGACCACGACATCGCACCGGGCGTCTACCCGGACATGACCGAACACGGCTTCGCCACGGACGACTGGCCGGCGATCCAGGAGCGGGTGATGGCCGCGGACATCCTCGTTCTCGCCGGGCCGATCTGGCTCGGTGACAACAGCTCGGTCACCAAGCAGGTCGTCGAACGGCTCTACGGCGGCTCGGGACTGCTCAACTCGGCGGGTCAGTACGCCTATTACGGGCGCGTCGGCGGCTGTCTGATCACCGGCAACGAGGACGGTGTGAAGCACTGCGCGATGAACCTCCTCTACAGCCTCCAGCACCTCGGCTACACCATTCCGCCGCAGGCCGACGCCGGCTGGATCGGCCCGGCGGGACCGGGTCCGTCATATCTCGACCCGGGCTCGGGCGGCCCCGAGAACGACTTCACCAACCGCAACACCACTTTCATGACCTGGAACCTGATGCATATGGCGGCCCTGCTGAAGCGGTCCGGTGGCATCCCGGCCCACGGCAACCAGCGTTCGCGGTGGGACGCGGGGTGCCGTCCCGACGCCCCGAACCCCGACTACCGCTGAGTCACGGACTGTGCGCGGGCCGGTCCGGCAGCGGCTCCGCGAGCCATGCGCCATGGACGCACTGCCGTGCACGACGTCGGCGGGGCGCGCGGCGGACGGTCCCGTGCCGGGCACCCGCGGGGTCAGCGGTGTCCGGCACCAGGGCCCGGAGGGGATGCCGGCGCCGTCGGTGTCCGGGCGGTCGCGACGTCGGTCACGGGGCGGGCCAGTTCCGCAGCAGGGCGTCGAGGGCGTCCAGGACACGTGACCAGCTTTCCTGGGAGTCGGGGGCGCTGTGGCTGAACCCTCCGCCCATCTCCAGGCTGACGTAGCCGTGGAACACGCTGCCCAGCATCCGGACCGCATGGGTCTGGTCCGGTTCCGTCAGGTCGTAGCCGCGCAGGATCGCCCGCATCATCTGGGCGTGCTTGACGCCGGCGCTCGCTGCCGCCGTGTCCGGGTCGAGCCTCAGCTGGGCCGCGGCGTAGCGGCCGGGGTGTTCCCTGGCGTAGTCGCGGTAGATGTTCGCGAAGGCGGTCAGGGCGTCCTTGCCGGCCCGCCCGGCCAGTGCGGCGGCCCCGCGGTCGGCGAGTTCGTCGAGGGCGAGCAGCGCGATCCTGGTCTTGAGGTCGTGCGAGCTCTTCAGGTGTGAGTAGAGACTCGCGACCTTGACGTCGAACCGCCTGGCCAGCGCCGAGACGGTCACCTGATCGAAGCCGACCTCGTCGGCCAGCTCTGCCCCCGCCCGCGTCAGGCGCTCGGCGTTCAGTCCCGCGCGAACCATGTCCTTCCTCTCCTTTGGCGTAACTGATTATGCATTTGCCTAATACCTTTAGGCAAATTACCGTGAGCTGTATGAAGCCGTTGACCGAGCAAGAGATCCGCACCGCGTTCGTGAACTGCACCAAGGGCGAGGCGAAGCGCCTCTCCGTCCCGCGCGACCTGGCCGACCGGGCCTGGGACGACCTGGACTACCTCGGCTGGCGTGACCCTCAGGCGCCCGAACGCGCCTACATCGTGGTCGAACTGGACGGCGGCCCGAAGGCCATCACGCTCCGCTGCCCCGGCGCGACCTCGGGGCACATGCGGCGCAGCATGTGCTCGATGTGCGTGACCACCCACACCGGTGGTGTCTCCTTGATGGTCGCGCCCAAGGCGGGGAAGTCCGGACAGCAGGGCAACTCGGTCGGCGCCTACCTGTGCAGTGACCTCGCCTGCTCGTTGTATGTCCGGGGAAAGAAGGACGCGGGCGTCGGAGGGCGGCTCCACGAGTCGCTGACCCTGGAGGAGAAGATCCAGCGGACCGTGGCGAACCTCGCGACGTTCGTCGCCAAGGTGACGGCCTGAGCGACGGTCCGGGAGCACGGAATCCGAGGTCAGGGCGCGTCCCGCCCCGATGACGGTGAGACCGGCGACAACCCCCTCTGCGTCGAGGAACGGGCCGCCCGTCACCACGTCGCCGCGGATCGAAGTCGCCGTGTCGGCGGCGGGCCGCGGCGCGAACGCCGTGGCGACACCTGGGCGACCAACCTTTCGACAGGGCACATCAAGGCGCCCGGAAGGCACATCAAGGCGCCCGGTGCGGAGCCGCGCCGAGCTCCCCGACGGCCATCGCGAGCGCCGTCCCGTCCGGTCGACGCGGTCAGCTTGAACGCCCAAGTCACCTGCCGGGAAGCAGGGGTGACCGGGGTCAGCTGTTGTCCGCCTCCGTCGGCTGCTCCTCGCTCGGCGCGGACGCCGCCGGCTTGGGCTCAGGAGCGTCGACGGCCGTGTAGAACACGGAACTTCCCTGCTTGGCGCGATGGGCGTGGCTCTTGGCCACGAGGTTCTCGAGTGTGGTCCGGACGACGTTGGTCTGGATGCGCCGGTCGGGGTGGGTCTCGCCGAGGGCGGTGGAGACCTCCGCGGCGGAGCGCGGCTCACTCTGGTCCGTGAGGTAGCCGCGGATGAGGTCGATGAGGGTGGGCTGAGCCGATGTGGCCTTGTCCGCGGCCTTCTTGGCGGACGCCGTCAGGGCTGCGGCGCCCGGCTCGGCGTCGGCCTTCCTGGCCCGCCTGCGCTTGCCGTCGGCGGACTTGGCGGACCTGGCGGACTTGGCGGGAGTCTTCTGCTGGGGCACCGAGGGCACCGGGGTCGGCTCGGGGTCGGACTCGGTGAAGGGGCTCGTGGCCCCCAGCGCCTGGTGCAGATTGGTGAGGACGGCGTGGTCGTGCCGCAGAGCGTTCAACTGTTCCTGCAGCGCGTCGATTTCCGCACCGATGCGCTCCTGCTCCTTGGCGTTGCGCTCCAGGTCGCCGACCACTTGAGCGGTGTACTGCGATGTCAGTTCGGTGGGAGTCTTGGTGTCGGGCACGGTGGAGACCTTTCTTAGGTGCGCGGCCGCCGTACGAACACGCCACGAAGTTGTCCGAGGGTGGGGCGTGTTCCTGTTGACCGGGCTGCATGGCTGGGCAGCCGCACTTGATGCGTATGCCCCGGCTTACAGATAGTACGGACAGTGTTGGTGTGTTGTTCCCTTCGCGGGATGGTTCGCCCCAAAGGGGAGCTGCGTGGTGCCGACTGCGTGGGCGGCTTGCGGGTACTGGGTGAGTAGGAGAGCGGATCGGGTGAGGCGATCGGGAGCGAGGTCGGGCGATGGCGGTCAAGGCGATGGGCTGGGCACACTCGTTCCCGGCCTCCGGAGGTGTGAGCGCCGGGCGGCGCTGGACGCGCGGACATCTGGAGTCCCTGCCGTGGACGGCCGAGGAACCCGCGACGGTGGACGCCATCGTGCTGACCGTGTCCGAACTGCTCACCAACGCCCACGTCCACGCGCGGAGCGACGCGTATCTCGTGCTGACGTGGGACGGCGACTGCCTTCACGTGAGTGTCCACGACGAGGACTCCACGCTGCCGCTCCAACGTGATCCGGAGCCGGGTGCGGTGTCCGGCCGGGGGGTCGGCATTGTGCGGATGCTCGCCGACGAGTTGGGCATGACGTGCCAGCGGCACGGGAAGACGGTCACGGCCTGCTTCCGCCCCGTCGGCACTCAACAGGACGGTTGAACACCGATGAGTGCGGGGCCGATCGGCTGTCGGCCCCGCACTCGGCTCATCAGGTGGAGGTGGCAGAGTCAGAGGCGGCGTCAGAAGCGGTGTCAGAGGTACGAGGGTGGCGTGCGGTCACCGGCGCGTGCAGGCGGATGAAGTCCCTCCCCGGCACCCTGGCCCGGGCCACCTGATCACACCTCCCGCGACACCTCTCAGCGGTGTCGAACGGCGGAAAAGCTGTGGACGCCCCCGCTCAACCCGGAGACCGTGATTTGGTTGTCGATGACCCGAACCCCGCGGTCCGAGGCCCGGCGTCCGTCCCAGAGCACGCGACCGCCTCCTCGGACCGTCACATCATGACCGTCCATCGGGAACACGACCGCACCTCTCGTTCCCGCCGGCACGCGCACGGTCAACTCGAAGGCCTTCTCGGTGTTCTCCCACCTGACCTCCAAAGGGCCTTGAGGTGTGGGCAGTTGTCCCTGGGCCCAGGCGATGCCACCGGGATGCGGCCGTACCTCCCATGTGGCGTATCCGGGGGATGTGGGCAGGGCGCCCAGCAGTTGATGGGTCAATGCCGGGAGAACTCCCGTGGACCAGCCGTGCGCCATGCTGGTGTAGGCGCCCTCGTACAACGATCCGCCGGGACCGATGCCCTCCCAGTTCGTGATGCCGGGGTCGTGGCTGTCCATCCAGCCGTAGGTGCGCCGGATCTGGTCGACGGCGGACTCCGCCCGACCGGTCTCGAAGCGTGCCACGATCTCGGGGTACGAGGTGAAGGCGTACACCCGCTGTGAGGCATCGCCGAAGAGGGTGTCGTTGTCCATGAACGCGTTGCCGTAGGGCCGTTGTGTGGTGGCGTCCAGATGGGCGAGGGCCGAAGCGGCGCGCTCGCTCCCGGCGACGCCCGCGGTGATGGCGATCGCGTTGCCGTCCTGTGCGTGCCTGACCGGTCCCGTCGCGGAGTCGAGGTAGGCGCCGGCCGCGTCGTCCCACAGATGCGCGTTGATCGCGCCCTTCACCGACTCGGCCCGCTGGGTCCAGCGAGTCGCGTCCCCCTTCCGGCCCAGCCAACGCGCCAGCCGCGCCGCGTCGTTGAGGGCCTGGACGTAGTTGGCGTTGTAGTAGGTGATGCGCCCCGTACGGTTCAGGAAGGCGTAGTCGCCGTATCCGCCCGTGCCGTTGAGGCCTTTGCTGAGGAGACCCGCGCTGTCGGTGACACTCGGATACCAGGTGTCGAGCACCTTCAGCAGATTCGGGTAATAGCGGCTCGCGTAGGAGCGGTCACCCGTGTAGAGCACGTAGTCCCAACTGCATGTCACCCACCACAACGGATAGTCGAAGAGGGGCAGTGCGTAGCCGGAGATGGAGGCCGGCGGGATCCAGCCGTCGGCACGCTGATGGTCGGCGAGGTCGGCCAGGACGTTGCGTGCGGCGGCGGCCGCGTCGTCATGCGTCAGATAGAGGGTCCGCGCCGACACCGCCAGGTCACCGACATAGGGGTCCCGGTCGCGCTTGGCACCGTCGTGCAGCACCACCTTGCCTTCGAGCGAAGGGCTCCAGGCGTTGCGCGGGTCGACGTCGTCCTGACGGAAGGTGTCCGTGGCCAGCTCATTGGTGTACGAGGCTCCGTACCAGTAGCGATTGAGGTCGTCGTCGGAGCACAGGAACCATCCGCGATAGGTGCTCGGCGTGCCCAGATAGGCGCTGAAGTCGAGGCCGACGGAGTCGATCTCGACCGTTCCCCAGGGCTGGGCGGCGGGCAGGTCGCTCGCCAGGGCGTCGAGTGTGATCTTGAGATAGCGGAAGCCGTGCAGTCCGTCCGCGTAGACCTTGTCGCCTGCCTGAAAGCCCTGGTGGTCGGTCCAGTCCGCGCCCCCGGCCGGTACGGCGAACTGGTCGGTTCCCTGGCCCGGGGCGCCGGACTGATCGGAGCGGGTGAAGTCGGAGCGGTCGGTCAGGAACTGCTTGGTCTCCGAGAACGCGAGCCGCACGCCGGGGGAGTTGTCGGATGCGGAGGTGAAGCGGACGCGCGGGAATCCCACGACGACTTTGCCGAAGTCCACCGTGACACTGGGGACCACGACCGGCGCGACGGGCTCCGGCCAGACCTCGTTGACCCGGGTGAAGGCTCCTCGCGGAGTGTCCTGGACGCCCGTCACCGTGATGCGGACCTTGGTGGTGGACACCTGGGCCGCGAACGGCACGGCGCGCTGGATGACATCGTTGTCCTCGACCGTGGCGGCCGTCTGCCATGTGCCGTCCCGCCACACGTCGACCACGAAGTCGGTGGGGACGCCGTCGCTGTTGGAGATCAGCGTGATGCCCGACAGTTCCCGCGTCGCCGGCAGGGTGATGGTGAGGGTGTCGGGAAACGCGCCGAGTGTGTCGTCGTTCCAGAACGACCCCGGATCGCCGTCGATGGCGTTCCCGGCGTCGTAGGTGCGCGGTTGTCCGTCGTTGCCGTTGTTGCCCGCGTGCGCCGACGAGGCCTCGGCGACGGTGCCCTCGGGCCAGCGCGGGGCCGCAGCGGGCCGCGGGCGTCGCAGGACCGTCCGGGGGCCGCCGGGCTTCAACAGGCCCTCGGGGCTGTGGACGTCTCCGGTCGAGGCGATGATCCGCACGGGCCGCACCGCACGCGAGGCCGGGGCCTGCACATAGCGCTGCCAGCCTTTCCCGGAACGGGGCGCCGCCGACGGGGCTGTCGTGCCGGCCGGTCTCTCGGCGGCGGACGCGGTTCCCGCGGCGGGGAGGCCCGCGGCGGACAGGGCCAGGGCACTGGCACCGGCGGCGACGACCGCTCGCCTGGGGACACCGGACCGCGGGGCGTTCTCATTGCTGTTCGACGGCATGATGCCTCATTCCTCAACGGATTGAAACGATTCAATCGTAGTGGGCGAGGTGACGTTATCTCAGGACCCGGGCGGCGTACAGACATTGAGCCGGGCGCAGCCGCGCGGATCGACGATCTCCGCCCGAAGGAGAGCAGGCCCGGGCCGACTCCCGAGCCGGCCCCTGCCCAACGGCGCCCCTGACGATCCGGTCGGCCCCGGCGGACACCTGCGTGATCACCGCCCTAGGCTGGCTGCATGTCAGCGCACCCCACGTACAGGCATGTCGACGGCGAGCGGATACCCGGCACCACGCGGCACGCCTTCATTCGCAACGGCAGTGACTACTACCTCACCGACCTGATCGTCTACGCCGACGGTCTGATCGACTGCTGGGGACTCGTCGGCCTGGCGGAGTTCGAGGAGAAGCTCCGCTCCGGATGGGTCGCCACCACACTCGAACAGGGAGCCAGGGCCTCGGTCCATCACGTCGCCGCGTGGAAGTTCGACGAGCCGCAGTCGTGGGTCACCCCGGACATGCTTCTCGGTGAGGTCCGGGACACCATCGACGAGCTGAACGGCCGCCCCGACTCGACCGGACGATGCCTGGCCGCTGTCGACACCTACCTCGCCGACCCGACCGACGAGCGCCAATGGCAACTGCTCGACGCCTACCTGGCGATCCCCGAACACCTGCGCCACTACGCGTTGGGTGACATGGACAACAAGGACTGGCCTCTTCAGGTGCTGGCGGTCGGCGTCGGCGGCCGAATGCCTCGTGGCGACGAGGCTGTCACCGAGAAGATGTACGCCGCGGCGCTCGCGTACTTCGCCCGGCAGCGTGAACTCCGCACCGAGCACGAGACCAGGACCGAAGCCTTCGGACCTGTCGAGCCGTCGGCCCCCGCCGTCAGCCTCGCGCACAGGGTCTTCCCGAAGGGCTGGCCGGACGACCCCGGCCTCCTCGCGCTGCGGAACGAGTACCCGTGCCCCATCCAGGTGCGAGGCATCGAGTATCCCGATGTCGACCGGGCCTACCTCGCGCTGTCCACCGGTGACGAGACCGGGCACCGGGCCGTGCTCATGGCGGAAAGCAACTACGCGGCCAAGCGGATGGCCGAGACGGCTCCCCGCCGCCCAGGGTGGGAGCAGGCTCGACTCGCCGTGATGGCGCAGCTGATGCGGGCCAAGTACGCCCAGCATCCCGCGCTCGCGGAGCTCCTGCTCAGCACGAGAGATGCCAAGATCCTCTACTCCAGCGCCGATTCGGCCTACTGGGGTGAGGCCGGGCCGCGCGGACGGAACTGGGCCGGACGGCTGTTGGAACTGATCCGCGGCGAACTCGCCGCCGACGCCGCCGGTATCGGGGCGACCTGACGCTTGCCCCCGCAAGGCCACGGGCGCGCCGAAGCGCGGGGATCTTGGCCACCGGCCAAGCCGCCCGTCGCGCTGTGTCGTACGCCGCTCCACGCCGCACGCCGCGCCGCCTGCCGGTCCACGCACCCGTCGGCCCAGGCCGCACCCGCCGGTCCACGTGGCACCCGCTCCGCTTCTCACCTAGGAGGCGCCGTGACTCGTACGCGGTCGCTTTCCCGGCCGGAGAGGAACGACGCCAGTTCCTGGCCCTGTTCGGCGACCGCGGTGCGGTCGGGTCGGGACAAAGGGCGCAGTGGGGTGACGACCACGGTGTCCGCGTCGACGCTCCAGGTCGCGGCGACCCGGCCGTCGAGCAGCACCACGCGCTCGCCGGCCACCGAGAGCCCGCGGTCGGCGGCGTCGACGATCCGGCTGCGGTCCTGGTAGCCGAGGATCGCGTTGTCGAACGCGGGCAGGAACCGTCCCGGGGCGGGTGTGTCGGGATCGGGGCGTGGAGCGTCGGGGAGGTCGAGCAGCTCCCTGCCGTTCTCGTCGCGAAAGGTCACCAACTCCTCCCGTACGGCGGCCACCGCGGCCGGCAGTCCGGCGAGACCGCACCAGGCGCGCAGGTCGGAGGACGTGGCCGGGCCGAAAGCGGCCAGGTAGCGCCGGACCAGGGCTTGGCCGACCGGGTCAGACCCGTCGAGCGGGGGCGGTTCCACCTCTCGGCCCAGCCAGGAGGACAGAAGCGCGTTGCGCACTCCTGCCTTGGTGCGCCAGAGTCCGCGGGGTGGCGTTTGGGCGACCGGTACGAGCGCGGCGATCAGCATTTCGCCCAGAGCCCGCCGTCCTGGCGCCGGCCAGCGCGTGGCCAGGACGCGCACCATGTCGGCCGCCGAGCGCGGCTCACCATCGGCCATCAACGCCCTCCCTGCTGCGGCCAGTTCGTCGAGATCGACCCCGTCGAGCTCGCGGCGGTAGGTCCCGAGCACCCGCTGTCGCAACATGGCGTCATGGCGGGCTCGCCAGCTCAGAATGTCGTCGGCGGTGAGGAGATGCACGGTGCGGCGCATGAGGTGGGTCCGCACCACACCGCGCCGGATCAGCAGGTCATCGAGGGCCGCCGGGTCGAACGCGCGCAGTCGCGACCAGAGTCCGACGAAGGGTTCCTGGGGTTCCTGGGCCTGCAGTCCGCAGAGGTGCGCGACGGCGTCGACGACCGGTACGTCCGCGCGATCGAGCAGCAACTGTCGGGCGAGCGTCGCGCGGTTGAGGGCCCGGCTGTCCAGAACGGTCATCGGGTCACCGCGCGTTGCGTGTCGGCCGGGTGCTGTCGGCGCGCCGGACGAACCTCTGTTCCGTTCGGTTTCGCGCCCACCCTGCGGTACTTCTCATGATCGGGTCTCTCCCGTCGGTCGGGTTGTCCGTACGAGATCACCGTCGCAGGGATAGAGGTCAGGGCGTGGCCGCTACTCGGGTCGGCACCGGCCCGACCTCGACGGCAGACGTCGACAACTGCCGGTGTCCGGGGCCGAACTCGGCCAGGTCGATGACGGTTCAGCCGTAGAACGTCACCATTCCCTGGGCCGAGGCGGCCAAGCGGCTACAAGGCCACAACAAGGGCGCAACGGATGGGCGGCGGTGCTGCGGCTCGACGCGGTCGTCCCTACTATCCGTCGTACGGGGGAGGAAGAGCGATCCCTCCGGGCATGGGGGGCGCTGTGCAGTCGATCGTTTCACGGCCGGTCTTACGGCGCTTCGTCGGCGTCGTCGCGGTCGGCGCGGCCCTGGCCGCAGCCTCAGGGTGCACGGTTCCCATCGACGCCGTCGCCGGTATCTCCGTGACCGCAGACGGACATCTGCTCGGAGTCATGATGGTCTGCGGGCACCGGATCGATGGCGCGACCCTCTACGTGGACAGCCCCGACGTCGACAGGGAGGTGACGGTCGGTTCATGGACCGCCGACCGTCCCGTCGCAGCCGGTCTCGCCACCTGGACCCTCGATTCGCCCTCCGTCGGCTGGACCGCGACCAGATCTCTCAAACCGCTCATCGCCAAGACCACCTATGCCCTCTACGGCTGGACGAAGGACAACTCGTGGTCATCGAGCAACGTCACCTTCACTCTGACCGACCGGGACCGGCTCACCCCGGGAACGGTCCGCTACGACGACGTGTCGGGCAACGGCGACGAGTCCGGAGTCACCGTCTCCATGGCGGAGTTCAAAGCCAGGGCCTGCGAGGACAGCTAAGGGATGTGCGGGTGCCGAGCAGCGCCGGAGCGACGGTGAGAAGAGACGTCACAGCCGCTACGGCGCGCTCGGACTTGGCCGCAGGTCGACAGGTGCCGGGAAGAATGCCCTCAGCCCGGCACCCTGATCAACGAACCCGGATGAAGAGCACGTTGTATCCGCTGTTCGTGCCGCGGGTCTTGACGTAGACGCCGTCAGATCCGCCGTTGGGGTTGCCGGTGTTGCCCTCGACGGTGGTGAAGGTGGAGCCACCCACCGTTCTCACGATGCCTATGTGCTCGTGCCCGCCGGTGTAGTCGTTGCCGCCGTTCCAGTCGAAGGCCACGATGTCGCCCGGCTGCGGGCTGGTCGTCACCGAAAGGTGGTAATTGCCGGCCCGTGCCTGCTTGACCCAGCCCACGACGTAGGTGCTGCGGTAGGAGCTGGCCCCCGTCTGCTTGGCCACCCAGCTCACGAAGGTCGCGCACCAGGCGTAGTCGTCGGTGGACAGCGAAAGGCCCACGGACGACCCGTAGCTGTTCGCCCTGGCGCTGCCCTCGACCGTGCCGACCTCGGCCGCGGCCACGGCGAGGATCCTGCTGTACCCGCCGCCGGGCGGAGGCGACGACGGCGGGGTGACCGTGCCGTAGAGAGCGGCCTTGGTGTTCGGACCCACCTGGCCGTCGACCGACAGGCCCTTCTCGGCCTGGAAATCCCGCACCGCGCTGTCGGTCATCGGCCCGAAGTCGCCGTCGACGGCGAGGTCGGCACCGTGGTGGTTGAGGAGACTCTGCAGCTCCGTGACGCACCCGCTGCGCTGGCCCTTGACGATCTCGCCCGGGCACGAGGCGGAGTTCAGGTTGATCGGAGCCGGTGCGCCGTTGCCGCCGCCACCACCGATGTTGGAGTACAGGGCGGTCTTGGTGTTCGGGCCGACCTGGCCGTCGACGGACAGGCCGCGCGCGGACTGGAACGACTTCACGGCCGTCAGGGTCAGGGGGCCGAATTCGCCGTCCACGTCGAGGTGCTGGCCCTGGCCGTTGAGCAGGGCCTGCAGCGTCGCGACGCACCCGCCGCTCTGCCCCTCCACGATGTTCGCCGGACAGGACGCCGATCGCAGGTCCAGACCGGTCGCCGGTGACTCGTCGGTGTCGTAGAGCTCCCGCTTGGTGTTGGAACCGACCTGGCCGTCGACGGACAGGCCGTGCGCGGACTGGAAGCTTCGGACCGCGCTGTACGTCCCCGACCCGAAGTCGCCGTCCACATCGATCGCGTAACCGTGGTGGCGGAGCAACCGCTGCAGTTCGGTGACGCATCCGCCCTTGTTGCCCTGGACGATGTTCGCCGGGCACGACGAGGACATGAGATTGATCGGCGCGGGCGCCGAGCCCCCGGTCGCGTACAGCTTGCTCTTGGTCTGGGGGCCCACCTGCCCGTCCACGGCGATCGCGGTGGCGGCTTGGTACTCGCGCACCGCGTGGAGCGTGTTCGCCCCGAACTCACCGTCCACCACCAGACCGGCACCGTGGGCGTTGAGCAGGTTCTGCAGTTCCGTGACGCAGCCGCTCACCTGGCCCTGCTGGATCACGTTGGGGCAGGACGACGAGGTCAGCTTGATCGCTGCCGGCGCCGCCATGGCCGGATCGGCACCGAACAGGGTGCCTGCCGAGAGAAGCGCCGCGGTAGCGGCGAACACCCCGACCCGGGCTCTCCAACCCGGTCTCGCGCCCATGATGACCAGAGGCCGGATGCGTTCTTTGTCGGTGGGGACGCGAAATGCGCTTTTTCTCATGACTGTGAAACATCTCCTTCAATAGAGCTGCGGATTACGTGTCGGGCTGGTTGGCCGATCCGAGTCCGCGCAGTGCGAGAATCGTTGTTCATGGAAGTTGTCGCACGCCCGGCACGCGCCCGGGTAAGGCGTGAACCGGTAAAGGGCGGAGATTGGCATTTTGGTCGCGTCGGCACCCTTGCGAACCAACAGCCTTACGTGGGAAAGCAGTTGAGGTCGTCCAACGTCATGGTCGGACTGTCGTTCCGCGCACGACGGTGACAGTTCACGCCCGTGCGCACAATGTCGCAGCACGCAACTGGCCGTATTCTGATGATTTAGGCGGCGGGAAGAAAAACGGATGGGCGACAGCCTTTGAAGAATTGATCCTTTTCGGTGCTCTGTCTCGTTGAGTCCTTTCCCGCCTCATGTGAGCAGGCCAAGTGGCGGGTGGAGATCAATTGGACGAGGTGGGCAACGCGGGCGGTGGGGAGAGGCTGACGGTCCTCGGGCACGGCCTCGGGCCGGACCGGGTCCGGACGGCCGAGCGGGCCCGGGCCGCGTCGGGGCGGGGCGGATCGGCGTCGAACGACTGACCACCTGGGTGCGGCGACGCGAGAGGGTGCCGGGGCGGACCGGACGCCATACTCGCCGGGCGTGCCGGTGTCCTTCACCCCTATGGTGAGTTGGTGAGTCGCTCCAGCGTTCCACCTGAGCGTGGCGATCGTGCAGACCCGCCGGCAAGCCGTCGAACCGACTACGCGGGCGCCATCTACGGCTCGATCCTGGCCGCCTCCGTGGTGGCCACGGCCGGAACGGGAGGGGAATACCCACGGCTCGAAGCCGTCGTGCTGCTGGTGGTCACCGGCTTGGTCTTCTGGGCGACCCACGTCTACGCACAGCTCGCGGGCGAGCGCATGTTCGGTCAGCCCTGGTCCTTGCGGGAGATCCGCCGGATCGGTACGCACGAGTGGTCCATCGTCGAGGCCGCCACCCTTCCCGCCGCCGCTGTGGCCCTCAGCGCCGTGTTCGACCTGAGTGTGAGCACGGGCCTGTGGATCGCTCTGGGCATCGCGGTGGCCCAACAGGTCATGTGGGCGTGCCTCGGAGCCGCCCGCGCCGGGGCCTCCCGCGGCCTGGTCATCGCCGAGGGCTTCGTCAACCTGGCTCTCGGACTGGTCATCGTGGCAGCCAAGGTCGTCCTGAAGCACTGACGGCACGGCCATGCGGAGCGACACGAGTGACCTGGCTGCCGGGAGCCAGGGGAGCCAGGGAGCCCGAGAGTCGGCGATCCCGGAGGTACGAACGCCCCGGACCTCGGATGACTCGTTAGCCTGGAGCGGAGGGGGAGGCTCGGGTGACGGCCCAGAGGAGGCCGGTATGGCGGACGTGACGCATGAGGCCAGAGCGGACGACGGGGCCCGTGGCGCGCCCGGCGGCCCACGGGGCGCAGGAACTCCCCGCTATGTGCCCATCGCCGACCACGGTCTGATCGGCGACCTGCGCAGCGCGGCGCTGGTCGGCACGGACGGCACCATCGACTGGTACTGCTGCCCGCGCTTCGACGCGCCCAGCGTCTTCGCCTCGATCCTGGACGCCGACCGCGGCGGCTGCTTCGAACTCGCCGCCGACGTCCCGGCGCGTACGAAGCAGTTCTACTTTCCCGACACCAATGTGCTGATCACCCGCTTCTTCGCCGACGACGGGGTCGGTGAGATCCAGGACTTCATGCCGGTCTTCGAGGACTCGCACGAGGCCGAACGGCACCGCCTGATCCGCCGCGTGGTCTGCGTCCGAGGAACGCTGCCCTTCCGTGCCAGGGTCGCCCCCCGCTTCGAGTATGGGACGGTCCCGCACACCGTGCGCGTGGAGTCCGGCCAGGCCGTCTTCACCTCGCCGACGCTGAGGCTGGCCCTGACGTCCACGGTGCCCATCGAGACCGCCGGGCAGGACGTGTGGTCGCTGTTCAAGCTCCACGAGGGGGAGTCCGCGGTCTTCGCCCTCGACCAGATCGACGACCAGACGGCCCCGCGCTTCTGCGCCGTGACCGAGGCCGAGCGGGACTTCAACGCGACCGTGCGCTACTGGCGGCACTGGCTGTCCCGGTCGCGGTACCGGGGCCGCTGGCGGGAGATGGTGCATCGCTCCGCCCTCACGCTGAAACTGCTCACGTACGCCCCCACCGGCGCCATCATCGCCGCGCCGACCACCAGCCTGCCCGAACGGATCGGCGGCGAGCGCAACTGGGACTACCGCTATGTGTGGATCCGCGACGCCGCGTTCTGCGTGTACGCCATGCTGCGCCTCGGCTTCACCGACGAGGCCGAGGCCTTCATGGGCTTCCTCGCCGAGTACGTCCAGAGCGACATACTCGAGAATGTGGGCCCGGACGGCCCGCTGCAGATCATGTACGGCATCGACGGGCGCCGTGACCTGCCCGAACGCGAGCTGACCCACCTCGAGGGCTATCGCGGATCCGCTCCCGTCCGCGTCGGCAACGGCGCCGTCGGCCAGCTCCAGCTGGACATCTACGGCGCCCTGATCGATTGCCTCTACCTCTACGACAAGTGGGGGCAGCCTCTCTCCAGCGCCCACTGGGACAGCGTGAGCGGGCTCGTCGACTGGTTGTGCGAGAACTGGGACCAGCCCGACGAGGGAGTGTGGGAGACCCGCGGGGGCCGCAAGCCCTTCCTCTACTCCCGCCTCATGTGCTGGGTGGCCATCGAACGCGCCATGCGGCTGGCCCGGCACCGCGGCCTGCCCGCTGACATCAATCGTTGGGGCGCCGTCCGTGACACGATCTACCGGCGGATCATGAGCCAGGGCTGGTCCACCCGACGCAACGCCTTCACCCAGACCGAGAACAGCGACATCCTCGACGCGTCGCTGCTGATGATGCCGCTCGGGAAGTTCATCTCCCCGACCGACCCGAAATGGCTCGCCACCCTCGACGCACTGGGCGAGGACCTGGTCTCCGACTCCCTCGTCTACCGCTACGACCCACAGGCGAGCCCCGACGGCATCGAGGGCGAGGAAGGCACCTTCTCGATCTGCTCCTTCTGGTACGTCGAGGCGCTCACCCGCGCGGGCCGGCTCGACGAGGCCCGACTCGCCTTCGAGAAGATGCTCACGTACGCCAACCACCTCGGCCTCTACGCGGAGGAGATCGGCCACACTGGGGAACAGTGCGGAAACTTCCCCCAGGCCTTCACCCACCTCGCCCTGATCAGCGCGGCCTTCAACCTCGACCGCAAGCTGGGCTGACTCCTTCGGGGCCGCCTCGGGATCGCCCGGGCCCCCTGGCGACCGCCCGTGAGACCGATGCGTGTCTCAGGGCGCGGTGAAGAGGCCCGGGAAGCGGGGCGCGAGCCAGGGCTTGCGGCCCCACACGATGATGCGGCCGCGGGCGAGCGGGCTCGCCTGTCCCTGGCGGCCCAGCGCCATCAGGAGGAAGGTGACCGGCTCGATGAGGATCGTGCAGTCCGGCCTGGCCGGTGGCTGCGCGTCGACGGTGAGTACGCCGTCGGCCAGGGTCACCCCGAAGCGGCCGGCCCCGCCCCACAGCCGGATGTCGTAGCGGGCGTTCATCCCGGCCGTGCGGACCGGATCGGTCACCCGTGGCATCGCCGTGAGCATGAACGGCAGCGTCAGCCCGACGCGGGCCCGGTCGATCATGTGCGTCCGGCCCAGCGCGCGGGCGAGATCGTAGCCGTGACCGAGCATGTGCGTGAGCAGATACGACCCCAGCTCCTGGGGACTCATCGGGCCCAGCGGAGTGACCACGGGCCCCTCCACCGACTCCGCCGCCCCCTCCTCCAGTGCCTTCACACAGGCATCGGCGTGCTTGACGATCATCGCCGCCAGCGGTTCGGCCCCCCGCTCCCCGAACTCCGCCAGCGACCGCTCATTGGCCTCGGCCAGGCTCTGCGGCGTGCCGTCCCCATAGGGGCGCGCCTGTCCCGCCGCGAGCTCCGCCATCAGCTCGTTGGCCACGGCCAGATGCGCCGCCGCCTCGCCGACATTCCACTCCGCCCCGGGAATCCGGAGCCCCATGTCGGCATCCGGCCCCAGCAGCGCGGCGATCTCCTCGGCGGTCTCGCGTATCGCCGTACCCAGCCCTTCGGGCAGCGACCTCCGCACGTCCTGCCCAGCCACTGAGTCCACGTCCTTGCCTTTCCTGCCGGCCTCGCCGAACCACGGGCCGCTCGGCAGACCGTGGTGAGGCGAGGCGCTATCGATCACCGGGCGTACAGAAGACCAGGCAACCGGCGCAGCGACAAGACCCTGAGCAGCGAGAACGTGCTCCGGGGCAGGACGTAGGGGGCAAAGCGGGTATTCGTGTCAGGAGTGGGCCGAGGCCGGGTGGCTGTTGTACGCCTCCACGTGCAGGGCGGGGCGGCCGGAGGGGAGCGCGGCGGCCGGCCAGGACAGCGTGACCTTCCGGGACTCGCCCGGGAGCAGCCACAGATAGTTGTCGCTGTACAGCGTCGGCAGGACGCGGTCACCGCTGGTGTGGTCCAGGAGTGAGAGCCGGGTCATCGCGGCGACGGCCCGGCCCCGGTTGCGGACGGTGGCGGTCAGTTCATGGCGTGCGCCGGTCCGGGAAAGGTGGGTGATCGAAGCGGACACCTGGACCCGCTCGGCCGTGGTGAGCGCCTTCATGGCCGCCGGGCTGCGATAGCGCCAGTAGGTGTTGCGCGACAGCGGGTGGCCCGAGGGGTCTTCGAGCGTCAGCCGCAGCAGGTGCAGATCGGGCAGATCGTCGGCCCACGCGACGGTGAAGGCCGTGGCTGTGGCCGAGGCCGCGACATCGACCTCGGTCGTGTGCGGGGTGCCGAGCTGTCGGCCGGAGAGGTCGTGGAGGCGGGCGGTGACCCTCGCCCCCTTCACCGCCGCGCGGGTGTGGTTGACCGCGATGACGTGTCCCGTCCTCGGGTCCGCCTGCACATGCAACGGCTCGCAGGCCGAACGGGCGCCGTAGTAGGTGCCGTTGACGTCGAAGTCGTAGTCGTAGGTCTGCCACACCGTGCTGTGCCACGCGGGGTGCGACATCCACAGCAGGAGACCACTGGCGTCGTCCCACAGATGTGCGTTCCAGGCCTCGAACATGGCACGTGTGTTCTCGTAGTTGACGAACTGCGCCTTGCGGGCGAAGTCGTCGAGGTCCGTCGCCGCGCCCAGGCGGGCCTCGATGGCCGCCTTGTAGTTGTGCGGCGCCTGGTTTCCGCGCTCGCTCCAGTCGTGGTAGTACCACGCCCCGCGGATCGGCCACTCGGGCTCGTCGCCGGTCATGTTCCGCAGGCTCGCGGCGGTGGAGACGACCGGCATGCCTATCTCGGTGTGGAAGCCGAAGCTGTTGCTGCCATAGGTCGACGGCTCGTAGTACTTCTCCGGTTCGACCCAGCCGTAGGGGCCGCCGCCCGTGATGATGCCGCCGGCCGAGTTGTTCTGGTACAGGATGCCGGGCGCCTGCTGCTCGACGGCCTCGCGCATGCCCTTGTCGATGGCTGCCGGTGGGTTGCCTTCGTTGGCGCCGCACCAGACGACCACGCAGGGGTGGATGCGGTAGCGCAGCACGGTGTCCCGCGCGGTCGAGTCGAAGGCGTCGTGGTCCGGCGGGTCCATACCCCAGGCGTTGGGGAAGTCGTTCCACACCAGGATCCCGTGCTCGTCGCAACTGGCGTAGAACTCCTCGCGGTTGCTGCTGCCCACCCAGTTGCGGATCATCGTGAAGTTCATGTCGCGGTGCATGCGCACCGCCGCGTCCGTGCGGGCGGCGGGCATCCGGCGCAGCAACTCGTCCCAGCCCCAGTTGCCTCCACGGGCCAGCACCCGTACACCGTTCACGCTGATCTTCAGCGGTTCGGGGGTGTTCGTCACCGACTTGACGTCGGTCCACACGTCGCCGTCGTCCGACACCTGGATCGTGTACGTCTTCGGGTAGGCCGCCTCCCACACGATGGCCACCCGGTCGAAGCGCCGCGCGGTGCCGAGGTCGACCCGGATCCACTGATGGTCCGCGTACTCCGATGACCAGCGTGTGCCGGGGTCGCCGTCGGTGGCGGAGGACGCCGGGTGACCGCCGTCCTCGGTGGAGGCGGTGGCCGCCTTGCGCAGCGCGAGGTCGGTCCCGGGATCGGTACTGTCGATGACCGCGAGAGACCACAACGAGTTGCCCCAACTGGTGTTCCGCAGGCCACAGTCGAGCCGTACGAAGCGGGCCGTGCGCGGGGTGAAGTCCTCTACCTGGAGGCTCGCGTCGCCGCTGTTGAAGGGCAACGGCACCGCGGTGTTGTCGACGGACCGCGCGTCCAGCCAGTCGGCACCGTCGGTGGACACCTGCACCACATAGGTCCGGGCGTAGGCCTGTTCCCAGACCAGCTCGACCCGGTCGAACGACTGCGTGGAGCCCAGGTCCACCCGGATCCACTGGTCGTCCTGGTAGGCCGAGGACCACCGGGTGGCGGGGTCGCCGTCCGTGACGTTGCCGGCTCCGTGGTCGTCCCCGTCGACGGTGGAGGCGGTGGCGGCGGCATGCAGGGCGAGGTCCGTCGCGGGCCGTGAACTGTCGAAGACGGACAGGGTCCACAGCGAGCTGCCCCAGTCGGTGGCCCGGGTCAGGCAGCGGATCCGGAGGTGCCGAGCCCGCTGTGCGCCGAGGTCCACGGACTGGGTGTACGCGTCACCGGAGGCGACGAAGGGCAGCGGCACGTCGTAGTCGTAGCCGAACTGGCGTATCCCGAAGCGGGTGGTGCGGCGGTCGCTCTCGGTCCCGGCCACCTGGGCGACCAGGGTGAGGTCGTGCAGGTGGGGGTTTCCGAGCCCGTTGGGCCACCACAGTTTCGGGTCGCGCAGCCGCAGCCGGCCGAAGGTGTCGGGAGCGAACACGACGTCGATGCTCCGGCCGGCCGGAACCGTGACGGTCCGGGAGATCCGTACGTCGTCGAAGGCGGCCGTGACGGTCGCCTTGTGGTCGGAGGTGTCGGCGTTGCGGACCGGGACGACGATGGTCAGTTCGGCCGTCGAGGTGTCGGGCAGGTCGGGCAGTACGGTGTCCACCCGCGGGTCGCCGATCACGACCTGGCCGGTGGATCTCAGCCGGACGTGGTTCCAGATCCCGGCGACGCGGTCACGGACGGCGGGCATCCAGTCCCAGCCCGAAGAGGCCAGGTACGTGGGGGAGTTGAGGTTCATCTGGTTCGCTCCGGCATCGACCCAGGCCTCGCCTGCCGGACCCTTGTCCCCGGGGCTTCCGGGGACGGGCATCGGCGTGATCTTCACCGCCAGCGCGTTCTCGCCCTTCACGTCGAGGAGGTGGGTCACATCGTGCGCGGAGCGGGCGAACGGATACGACAAGCCGCCCACATGCTGCCCGTTGAGCCAGATGTCGGCCTGGTGGTTGATGCCGTCGAACTCGATCCAGATCCGGCGCCCGGCGCCGGTCCGCAGCGCACGCGGCACCTCGAAGTCCCGCTTGTACCACCAGGCATGGCGGGAGAGCGCCTCGGGGACGCTCAGATTGTTCAGGCCGGAGACCGGGTCCGGCAGCTTGCCCTGGTCGACGAGGGAGGCGAGGACCGTGCCGGGCACGGTGGCGGGCAGCCAGGTCCGGGTGTCCACGTTCCCCCGCGACAGCGTGGGGCCGTCGCCGTCCGCCCAGTCGTCCATGGTCAGCGTCCAGCCGGACTCCAGCGGTACCGTGCCGTCATCGGCCACCTTCAACGCGGGGGCGTGGCCGTCGTGCGTACCCCAGTCGGTCCAGCCGGTCGCCGAGGGCCGATGCCCCTGGGCGGTGCCGAACACCTCGAAGCCGTTCAGCCCGAGCGGGTTGGAACTGGACCGTTTCCGGGAGGTCAGGCGCACCCAGCGGGCCGTGGTCGCCTTGGGGAGCTGAATGTCGACGACGCCACCGGTTCCGGCGGTCGTTCGGTACACACTCGACCAGGATGTGTGATCGCGTGAGGTCTCGACCACGAAGTCGACCGCGTAGCTCGACAGAATCTCTCTGCCCGTGGTGCCGTCGGCCCAGTTCCCGCTCGCCGGAGGGGTGAACACCGGGTCGCTCGCGTCGGCCTCGAAGGTGAGCCGGATCCAGGTGACCCGGCAGTCCGCCTGGAGATCGACCGAGATCCACTGCGGGTCACCGGCCGCGGCACGCCATCCGGTGCCCCGCACGCCGGGGGAGTGGATCCGGTCCACCACGAACTCCCCCGGGGTGGGGGCGTAGTCGGTCGACGAAACGGTCACGGGCCGGTACACGGCGAGCTCGTCCGCGGACCCGTGCGGGACAGCGGAGCCCTGGCGCCCGGCGGCCGAGACGGTACCCGGGAATCCGGTGCCCAGGCCGAATCCGGCCAGCAGTGTCGAGCCGGTGAAGACGATCGATCGTCGGGACGGGGAGTGCGGCGGATTCGGCTGGGCCATCAGCGGGGCGTCCAATCACACGGGTTGGTGCTTGCCGAGCACAAGGGTTGGCAACGTTGTCAGGGTGAATGACAACGTTGCCAAAGCCTGTGACGCGTGACGGATCCTGTCAAGAGCTCCGGTGCCGATTGCCCGCGGGCGATGGCGCCACCCGGATCTCGGGTGATGTCATCCCCTCGACGGTGCGGCCCGACAGGCCAGGCGTGAAGCCGATCGCTCCGGACGGGGCCAGCTCTCGGGCGGCACCCCGTCCGGATCCGAACAGGTGTCAGCAGGCGCCTTCGTCCTGCCACGGACCCCACTCGGCGCCTGTCGGCGCCTCGTTCTGGGTCCACCACTTGGCCTTCCAGTTGTGGTGGTTGTACGAAGCCTCGTTGCCGACGGTGTAGACCGTGGTCGAACTCCAAGCCGTCTTGCACGCGCTGCTCGGCGGCGTGGGAGTCGGGGTCGGCGTGGGCGTCGGGGTGGGTGTGCCGGTGGGCGGGGTCACTCCGGCGAACTTCACCGAGTACTTCGCGAAGTCCCAGGAGTTCTGGGTCACGCTGGAGCAAGTGCCCGACGTACGGCCGCCGTTGTCGGCGGGCGTGCACTGACGGTCGCGGTTGAGGGACCAGAAGGTGAAGCGGTCCATGTTGTGGCTCGTGGCGAAGTCCAGCACGGTCTGGAAGTCGGCCTGGGAGAAGTACTCGCCGGTGTCACTGCGGCCGTTCATGCCCGAGAAGCCCTCGTGGGCGTACGCGGTCGCCTGGTCCCAGCCGAAGGTGGACTGGAGGATCGAGTTGAAGTTGGTGAGCGCGCTGGTCTGGGACGCGGCGCCGTTGAAGCCGCCGTCGAACGGCATGATGGAGAAGTTGTTCGGCGTGAAGCCCTGCGACTTCGCCTCCAGTAGCATCTGCTTGCCGAACCAGCCGGTTCCGTCCGCCGTGCCGGCCGTGGTGACGGAGACGTAGAGGCCGGGGTTGTTCTGCTGGAGGATCTTGGCGGCACCGATCTCGTTCTTGATGGCCGCCGTGTTCTCGTACTCCGGCTCCTCCAGGTCGAAGTCGATCGCGTGCAGGCCGTACTTGGTGATGACCTGCTGGTACGCCGCGGCGGTGGCGGCCGCGTCCGAGCAGGTCTGGCCGAGCTTGGTGCCGCCGTAGCCGCCGATGGAGACGGAGACGTCGCCGCCCCTGGCGCGGATGGTGTTGATGACCGACTGCACGGCCGTGTCCGAGGAGACCGCGGAGGTCCCGCCCCAAGTGGGGGAGCATCCACCGCCGTTGGGGGCGAGGACGAAGGCGAGCTGGAACGCCTTGAGGCCGGTCGCGTCCATGATGGCGCCCGGGTCCGGCGGCTCGTTGTCCGTGGGCATCAGATAGGGGGCGGCTGCGTACCAGCGGTTGCTGAGCGCGGTGGTCGCGCCCGAGGCGTTGCCCGCGACCAGCGCGGTCGTGCCGACTGCGGCCAGGCTCACGGCGGCTGCCGCGCCCAGACATGCGCGAAGACGTCTCACTGTGCCTCCAGAGGGGTGGGGGAGTGTCCCCAGCTTCCGGGTGCTGTCGCGACCACGTCAATGAGTTGGACTAGACCAGATAGGTCTTTGGACTAGACCATGCCATCCCTTTGCTCAAGTCGCCGTTCGCTTCTCGTCCCTTGTGGGGCGCGAGGGGGCGATTCGCCCGTCGCGGGTCCGTCGCCCGGGTGCGGCCCTGCTCCAACGGGCCAGGCCCGGTGGGCGGTTGTCGGTACGGCGGGCGCGCACCGTTGCCCCGCCGTCCCTGCTCGGTTCGGCCGTCGGCGGCATCGCGAGCCCCTCGGAAATGACGCACGCAGACATCTTGTCACTGAGTGACATCCACTCCTACTCTCCAGATGTGACTCGGTAGTAACTAGAGGGCGTCGAACGGGACTTCGGCGTCCTTCGCTGTCGAGGGCACGTACAGGAACAGGGCACCACGGGACAGCACAGGACGGCGGAGCGGCAGCCACGAGCACCAGGGCTCCGCCGTGCACAGAACCCTCATGACATGCCGCCTCGCCCGCACGGCGTACGACGTGCGGGCGGGCGCCGCACTGCGCGCCGCCCGGCCGACGGCGCGCGTGCGGCGCCATCGGCCTGCCCACGTCAGCGATGCGGGTCGGGCCGTCGTCCTGCCCATGTCCACGGTCCGGGCGGGTCCGTCGTCCTGCCATGCCCGCGGTCCGGGCGGGTGTGGTCGTCCTGCCCACGTCCGTCCCCGGACCCTGCCCTTTCGCGCGCACCCAACCGACTTGAGACCGCCCCCGGAGTCCACCGGTGGCGGCTCTGTCGGCGCCTTGACCAGAAACGGTGTCACGCCATGGACGCCGTCGGCCGCCCGCACGACCCCCACGTTTTGACGAAGCAGGGAGTGAGCCGCATGGAACGACCCCACAGCACCCATCAGCCGCATCCGGCGTCCAGCCGACGTCCCCACGCAGAGCGGCCTTTGCCCTCCGCGCACCCCGGGCCCGCCGCACCGAATCGCGCCCGCCTCCTCGCCACCGCCCTCGCGGCCCTCGCCTGCCTGAGTGTCCAGGCGATCCCCGCCGCGGCCGCCGGCCCGGACGACGTGGTCTCCCGCGGCGTGACCATTCCCGCCTTCTACACGCCGCCCGCGAGCCTCCCCTCGGCCAACGGCGCCCTGGTCCGCAGCGAACCCCTTCCGCTCGCCCTCAGCCTGCCGGGCCTCGACGGTCCGCTCCCCGGCACCGCGACCCGCCTGATGTACAAGTCCACCGACTCCAACGGCCAACCCGTCGCGGTGACCGGCGCCTACATCGAGCCCTCGGCCGCCTGGAAGGGAAGCGGCCCGCGACCGCTGGTGGCCGTCGCCCCCGGCACCATGGGCCAGGGCGACCAGTGCGCGGCCTCCATGGGGCTTCAGCACCCGCTCACCCTGAACGGCGACACGGTGTCGGTCGGTTACGAGGACCTCGCGATCTACCGACTCCTGGCCTCCGGCACGGCGGTGGTCGTCACCGACTACGTCGGACTGGGCGCGACCGACCGGCTCCACACCTACGTCAACCGTCTCGACGGCGGCCACGCACTCCTCGACGCCGTCCGCGCGGCCCGCGCGCTGACCGGGGCGTCGATCACCTCCGCCTCACCCGTCGGCCTCTTCGGCTACAGCCAGGGCGGCGGCGCCAGCGCGTCGGCGGCCGAACTCCAGCCCTCCTACGCCCCGGACATCACGCTGGCCGGCACCTACTCCGGAGCACCGCCCGCCAACCTCACCGAAGTGATCAAGGGCATCGACGGCAGCGCCCTCGCCGGTGCCCTGGGATGGTCCCTCAACGGCTTCCTGCAGGCCGACCCCGACCTGCGGGCCATCGCCGACGCCCACCTCAACGCCGCCGGGAAGGCCGCGCTGAACGACCTGACCACGATGTGCGTCGGCGACGCAATCTTCGGATACGCGTTCAAGAAGAGCACGTCCTGGACGACGAACGGCGAGTCCGTCAGCGACATCGTCGACAGCACACCGGCACTCCAGGCCACGCTCGACAACCAGCGCATCGGCAACCTGAAGCCGACCAGTCCGGTACGCCTGGCCACCGGCATCCAGGACGACATCGTCCCGCACGCCCAGGCACGTCAACTCGCCGTCGACTGGTGCCGCAAGGGCGCCGACATCACCTACGACGCCATCAATCTGCCGAACCTCGGCGACAGACTGCTCACCAACCATGTCGCGCCCCTCATCACCGACCAGGGCGACGCCATCTCCTGGCTGACCGACCGCCTCGCCGGCAAGCGCGCCGTCTCCAACTGCTGGACGATGCCCCTGCAGCCCTGAGCCTACGTGCCACGGGCCCCGGCGCGGATCCGAGCCGGGGCCCGCAGGACGCCATCGGACCCGGACCATCCGCATCGAGCCGTGTCCACGGGGTGGTGTCGCCCCTGTCGTGACGCGAGGATTCTCCTTCGCGGGGTGCCTGCTGCCGCGGACGGTGTCCGGAGCGGTTCTCGGCGACCTGGTGCGGGGGAGAGCGGCGGCGTCCGCGAGAGCGGCGGCGTCCGCGCGCCGAGGAGCGAGGGAGGCTTCCGATGGGTTCACACGCGGCGCCGTACCGACGCGGCCGCGCTCTGCTCATGCCTCTCGCTCTTGTCCTCTTGGCCGGCGCCCTGTTCTGGGTTCCCCGCGCCGACGGAGCACCCCGCTCGGCGGATGCCTGCCGCAGCACGAGCACCGTCCTGCCCCGCGGTGACTGCGGGCCGTTCTGGCAGGTCCTCGCGGAGGACTTCAACGGCGACCAGGTGCCGCTGGGTTCGTTCAGCGACTGCGACCACCACGTCGACACGTCGGGCGCCTACTGCGGCGGACTGAGCGGCACGTACCGCGACAACTGGTGGGCGTATCCCACCGGTTGGCGGGACACGGCGAACGACCGCGGCCGTGCCGTCGCCGGCGCGTACCACCCCGAGGACACGGTGAGCGTCGGTCCCGGCGAGAACGGCGACGGGGTGATGCGCATCCGCATGTGGCGCCCCGAAGACGGAGGACCCGTGCACGCTGCGGCGCTCGTACCGCGTGCGGTGATGCAGATGGCGTACGGCAAGTACAGCGCTCGTATCAAGGTGACGAAGGTGGCTCCCGGATACAAGTCCGCATGGCTGCACTACGGCGGCGGCTGCGAGATGGACCACCCCGAAGGAGAGTGGACCGGCACCCTCACCGCGTTCCACCATCCGTGCGGAGGGGGCGAACAGGGCTACTTCCCGAGCGGCGACGACTGGACCGAGTGGCACACCGTCTCGACGGAATGGACACCCGGACGGGTGCGCTTCTTCGTCGACGGCCGCCAGACGGGCGAGGACACCCGCGGGGTTCCCTCGGCACCCCTTTCCTGGGTGCTGCAGAACGAGAGCGCGCTCGAGGGCCCCGGCGCGGCGCCGGGCAGCAGCGCCGAACTCGACGTCACCTGGGTGGCCGCCTACGCGTACGGGTGGAAGTGACCGCCGGCGCCTGTCCGTCCGGGCGCGTCCGATCCGAAGGCAAGCGGCCTTATTCGCTCAATGAGCGCCTATTAGAGGCAAACCGCCTTGAATCCGTCCGGCCGTTCCTAGGCTCGCCTCCTGTTTCTCAGCATCCGGGAGGCCCCGCGTGCCCCAACCCCATCGGACGGACGAGCACGATCTCGTCCTGCCCTGCGGTTTCGACGACATCGTCCGAGTGATCGACCGCTACGTCGTCGACCGCCGCACCGGCATCCCGCCCAGGCGGCAGAGCTCACGACACCGGCTGCCCGCCCTGTTGTTCGCCCGCGAGCAAGCGGCCGATCCGGCCGCGGCGGGCGGCAGCCCGGCGGGCGTCGCGACGGACGACACCGGGCGGGGCGAACCGGATCCGGCACTCTCGGCCCTGGTGCACGTCTACCACCACCGCCTGGTACGCCTCAGCACCGGTGAGACGGGCCACTTGGCCAGCCTCGCACCGCATGCGCTGGTCGACGAGGAGCTCCTCGCGTGCGACCGCCCCGGCGAGGACGGCGAGGGGCAGGACGGCCCGCACGTACGGCTGCTGGACCGGGTGGCGCGGCAGCTGCGTGTCACCATGCCGGACGGCTCCGGCACCCTGCGGCTGACCGAGTTCGACGCCTGCCTGTCGGTGCTGCGCGCCGACGTCGTCCCAGGGGATGTGACGGACGAACGGCGGGCCCTGCGGGACACGATCTACGACAAGTATGCCTGGAAGTTCGGGTTCGCCGCCGAGGTCACGCGCCTCGGCGAGGAACTCGGTGCCAAGCAGTGGTCCGCGATCACCAAGCTGGTGACCACGCCGCTGGCCTGGCTGTGGCGGTGGTCGTACGGCGTACGGATCGACCGAGGTGCCCGCTTCCGGTGGGTCGGCGGGATGCTGGACGAGCCGGGGCGCAGCTTCCTCAACGCCGCGATGTCCCTGCGCGACGCCCATCTGCGTTCCAGGGCCCAGGACAGGGCCGGCCAGGAAGCACCGGCCGACGCGGACGCGCCGGCCGCCGCGGCCATGTCCGCGGTGTCCGCCGTGGCGGCCCGTGACGAGGCGGTGGTCCGGCAGGTCCTGCTGACCGCGCTGATCCACGACCTGGCCAGGGCGGCCCGGCCGCCGGCGTGGAGTGTGCGCAGGCCACGGCGGCGATGGCCCTTCGTCCTGCTGCTGCCGACCGTCGGCGGCGACGGCTCCCCGAGCCGCAGACTCCTGAACTCCTTCTTCGCCGTCTCCGAAGACGTCGGGACCTGCCCGCTGCTCGTGCTGGGCGCCGCCACAGGTGACCTTCCCCCGTACGCCGTCGGTCTGCCCCGGCACGGCGGCCCGTTCCACGGCACGCGGCACAGCGGGAACGGCACGACCGTCACGACGGCTCAGGCGGTGGCGTCGCTGCTGGCGGAGGGCGCTTCCGGGCAGCCGGTCGAAGCGGTGCGTGTGGTGCCGCTGTCACGCGTGCCCGACAACGGGGCGACGGCCGAACGGCCGGTCGTGCGACGGACCGTGCGCTCCCGCGACCGGCGCGCCGGCGACTGGCTGCGTCCGGTGGTGGCCGCCGTGGCCGTGACGACGGTGGTCGCCGCGGGACTCTTCCAGGTTGTGAGGCCCGGCGAGACCCACTCCCGTACCGAACCCGACCCCAACCCCCCCGCCACCGACACCTGGTGTCCCCGCGTCAGCACGGGAGAACGCGTCGGGATCACCGACGGCAGCGACAACTGCGAGCTCGCCCATGGCCTGTACGCGCCCGAACTGCGAGAACTGGAAGCCCGGCTGGGCCGCCAGAACGCGGGCGTCGACCGGACCAAGCCCTATCGCACCCTGGTGTTCTTCGCTCCGCTGAGCGTCGGCTCCGCCTCACGCCGCACCGTGCCCACGGGATTCCAGATGCTGCGTGGCGCGCTGCTCGCGCAGCAGCAGGTGAACGACCTGAACCTCAAGTCCCAGATGCCGATCCGGCTGCTCGTCGCCAACGCGGGGGAGTACTTCGCGTTCGGATCGCACGGGGGACTCAACACGACGAACCACAGTGGTGTGGACGTGGCCCGCATGATCGTCGACCGGATCCACCGGGACCACATCGCCGGCGTCATCGGTCTCACACAGAGCCGTCCGGAGTCCCTTCAGGCAGCCATCGAACTCGATGCCCAGGGCGTCACGGTCCTCGGCACCGGCGTCTCGGGCCAGCCCATGGTCGAGGGCGACTCCCCGGTGTCGTACTTCCAGCTCTCGGCGCCGGACGCACGTGTGGCGCGCATCATGGCCTCCTTCGCCCGGCACTCGCCCCGGCTGGCGGCCCTGACGAAGATCGGTCCGGGGCATACCGCGCCCGCCGCCGTCGTGGTCTTCGACCCCCACGACGCGTACTTCAGCACGGACCTCAAGACACGGTTCACCGCCGCCTACCGTTCGGCGGGGCCGGTCTACCCGGTGCCGTACGGCGAATCCTCCAACAACAGTCAGACACCCTCCGTGGCGGCCGGCATCTGCGCGCTGATCCGCAGGACGGACGGCTTCATCCTCTACGCGGGCCGATCCAGCGTCATGCACGACCTGTTCTACTACCTCCAGGACGACAAGCAATGCCGTACGCACCAGGGCCGCGTCGCCGTGCTCGCCGAGAGCGCCGCTCCCAATCTGGTGCTGCACCCGGAGATGATGCCGCAGGAGTACGGCTCGCTCAGCCTCTTCTACAGTCAGTTCAGCCTGCCCGACGCCGACGGACCCTTCGTCAGGAACTTCCGCACATCCTTCGACGTCTCCTCCGACAGTGACGCCGCCGCCGGCTACGACGCGGTGAAGGTCTTCTTCAAGGTGATGAACCAAATCTCGGTCACCGACCCGCACTTCACCCCCAGCGCCGTCGTCACCTTCCTCCAGTCGACCGGAGTCACCGACTACGTCGGAGAGTCGGGGATCATGACCATCGGCAAGGGCCACAAGTACCCGGTGTACAAAGAGGTCGACATCCGGGAGATCACCGAGGACGGCACCAAAATCACCGACCTGACGTGCGGAGCGGTGTCCGCGAAGGCGGCCGCGGTGACGCGCTGGGGACCTTCCGGGAGCTTCTTCTGTCCGGAGGACGACTGAGATCGGCCCCGGATCACGCGTCCGGGCACGGCGGCCCGGACGCGTGACCCAGGTCGGCCCCCCACTTCGCCCCTCTCGCCGGTGTACCTCCTCGCCTCGCCGGACGGCCCGACTCCGCTTCGATGCAAGGGAGTTGAGGCAGTGATACGTCGGTGACATGAGGCAACCCTTCGGCTTCGCAGTCCGTCCTCGTGGGACGGGGAGTGCGCTTCGGGACCGACGGGGCGACGGGGGTGTATGCCGACCAGGAGGAGAACAACCTTGTTTCGTGTCCGGCGCATAGGGGTCGTGGCCGCGGTGTTGCTCGCCGCGGTAGCGGGATCGCCAGGAGCGGCCCAGATACCGGAGGCCGCAGCCGGCTCCGCGAGATCCGCGGGGCTCGCAGCGGCCGCGGACACCGACGGCGGGCTTCCCGCCGGGTGGAGCGTCACCGGCGAGGGAGCGGCGCGACAACTGGTCTGGCGCTCGGACGGGCCGGTGCCCATCAGCGATTCCGGCGTCGCGTTCTATGCCGGGGACCGCTTCCTGGGCCGGCCCGTCGGAACCCAGGACGGCCGCTCCTTCCGGCTCGCGCTGAGCGCGGCACGGCTCGGGAATCCGTCGGACCTCCAAGTACGGGTCGGCGGACGGCGCCTGGACGCGGCGGGCGCCGAACAGGACCGGCCCGCCGGGCAAGGGCCCGGACTCGCGGCCCAGCCCTCGACCCGGCTTCCCGCCAACCCGGTCGACCCCGGGAAGCCGGGCACCTATCGCACGGCCACCGGCGACTACGCGCTCAACTCGGTGCGCCTGCCCGGCTTCTCCCAGCCCGTGGAGATGCGCGCGGTGGTGGTCGCGCCCATGAACGCCCCGGGACACCGTCCGCTGGCACTGTTCCTGCACGGCCGCCACGCCACCTGCTACACCGGCCACGGCGACGAGGTCGGCGGCGAATGGCCCTGCCCCGCGGGCTCGAAACCGATCCCGAGCCACAAGGGCTACCTCGGCGCCCAGAAGCTGCTGGCCTCGCAGGGATACGTCACCGTGTCCATCTCCGCCAACGGCGTCAACGGACAGGACTACGCCGCGGAGGACGGCGGCGCGCAGGCCCGATCGTCCCTGGTGCGGCAGCACTTGGCCCGCTGGGCGGACTGGGTGGCGCACCCGGCCTCCGCACCCGCGATCGTACGACGCGCGTCGCCCGCCGACCTGTCGCGCGTCCTGCTCGTCGGCCACTCCCGCGGCGGCGAGGGCGTTAACCGGGCAGCCATGGACAGCCTGTACCGCGCCCCCGCCGACCAGGACGGCTACCGAGGGCCGGTGCGCTGGCACATCCGGGGCACCGTACTGATCGGACCCACCATCTTCGGGCAGAACCCGACGCCCGACGTACCGTCCGCGACGATCCTGCCCGGCTGCGACGGCGACGTGTCCGACCTCCAGGGCGAGATGTACGCGGACGCGACACGCGGTGTCAGCCGCGGCGCCGCCCTGCACAGCGCCGTCTACGTGGTCGGCGCCAACCACAACTTCTTCAACACCGAGTGGACGCCGGGCCAGGCCAAGGCGCCGGCGGACGACGACTTCTGGACCGGGGACGAGCGGGACCGGGTCTGCTCGCCGGGTACCGCGACCAGGCTGACGGCTCGTCAGCAGCAGGCCGCCGGCGCGACCTACATCGCCGCCGCGGCGCGGCTGTTCGTCGCCGGTGACGACCGCGTACGACCGCTGCTCGACGGTTCGGGGCGCCGCGCGCCCTCCGCCGACCCCGCGCGGGTTCTCACCCACGCCGTCGGCGCTCGCCGCACTCCGGCGTTCCTGCCCGACGGACCGGTGTCCGTCGACGGCGGCCGACTCTGCCAGGAGGTGGACGACGACGAGTCCGCGGCCTGCCTCAACTCCGCCGCGCACGGCGTCTCGCCGCACTTCGCCCACTGGGAGGCATCGAAGGAGCCGGGCCGGCGCGCCGTGGCACTGAGGTGGACGGCCGCCGGCTCGACGGTCCGGGTGCGCTCGGCGAGGCCGGTCTCGGTCGCCGGAGCCGAGGCCCTCGCGCTGCGCCTGATCGTTCCGCCGAACACCAGGGACACCCAGCTCGACGTCACCCTGACCGACACGTCCGGCCACCGGGCGACCCTGGGGCGGGTCCACCTCGACGGGCTGCCCGGAACCGACCGCACCGCCTCCCACTGGGGCCAGGAGGTCAGGGTGCCCCTGACCGCCGCCACCCGCGCGAGGGTCGACCTGCACCACGTGACGGCCCTGGGACTCGTCCCGCGCACCCGCTCCGGGCGGGCGTGGCTCATCGACTCGTGGGGATGGCGTGCCGGAACCCCCGCCGTCCGGGCCGCGGCCCTGCCGCGCGTCGACATCGGCCGACTGACCGTCAAGGAGGGCGACTCGGGCGTCCGGACCTACCACGTGCCGGTGAATGTCTCCGGGCACGGGAGCGGCAAGGTCCGGCTGTTCGTCGCCGATCCGGAGACGGGCCGGGCCACCTCGCGCGAGATAACCGTGCGGCCCGGCCACAGCCCCGACGTGAAGGTCGAGGTCCGGGGCAACACGCGCTTCGGCTACGACCTGTCGCACGACGTCTTCGTGAAGGCGGTCCACGGTGCGGTGATCGGTGCCCACCGTGGTGGTGTCCTCGCGCAGAACGACGATCCGGCGCCCACCACCACGGTGACCCCGGCCGCCGCCCGGGCCGCCGAGGGCCAGGCGCTGACCTGGCGGGTGTCCCTCTCCGCGGTGTCCGACGCGGACGTCCAGGCCGGCATCGAGGCCCTGCGGGTCACCGGCGGCGCCGAACTGTCCACCACCGACGTCGATCCCCAGTGGCTGCGGGAGAACTCCGGCGAGGGACCCCTGCCGTCACGGCCACTGTCCCAGCTGAGGGGACTCAGCCTCTTCGTCAATGTGCCGGCCGGCGAAACGGGCGCCGAGATCACCATCCCCACCGTCACGGACACCGCGACCGAGCCGGAGGAGACGGTACGGCTGCGTCTGACCGTCTACGACGGGACCGGTGAGTCGCACGACGGGCCGGAGTTCACCGGCACGGTGCACGACCCCTCGTAGACCGTCGCCTGCCCGCGCGCCGACCGCACCCGGACCCATGAGGTCCGGTCCCGGGCCTCCGGTCGGCGCGTGGGACGGGCACACGGGACCGCGCGACCGTACGAGCCCCTACTTCTCGTCGAAGACGAGGTCCTCCGAAGGACGGTTGAGCCGCACGGTGTTGCCGTTCGTGACCTCCACGACCGTGTCGAAGCCGGTCCACTGCCCGGCGGAGAGGACCAGCAGCCGGTCCTCGCGCTGCTCCAGATAGGCGCGGAAGCCGTCCAGGGACGGGTCGCCGTCGTTGAGCTGGAGGTAGTCCGCCAGCCGTCGGAAGAGCTTGGGCAACAGCACCGCGGAGTCGGTCAGCGTGGACCGTCCCTCCACCTTCGCCCCGCTCCGGGTCTGGTCGGCGGGCCAGAGCCCCCGCCCGTCCTCACGCGCCTGCCGGGCCGCACCGGACAGCTCCTGACGGAGGTCGACGAAGAGGTTGCGGTAGAAGGTGGGGTACGCCAGGCCTTCGGTGAGCTGGTGGTGGTTGGCGGTCTGCCGGAGATGCTCGGTGGTGACGGTGACGAGCCCGCCACTTGCACCCGGGGCGTCCGTCCCGCGGCCCGCGAGAGCCACACAGCGTCCGTGGACGTCCGCACTGCGGGTCAGGATGTGGCCGGGTACGGATTCGGGCGCGCTCCGCTTGACGATTCCATTGGTGCCGCGCTCCACCTCCTCGAAACCCAGCCAGCCGAGCAGCGCGTCCGCCGCCTGACCGGCGTACGGGGCCGGCTGATGGAGTTCCGGCCCGTGCGGCGGGCGGTAGTGGGTCTCCAGGGTGTCGATCCCGTCCAGCCGGAGCTGGGCCCCGCCGGCCCGGTTGCGGCGCACCTTCCGTCCGTGCAGCAGGTCCCACTCCGCGGGATCGTCCGGGACGAAGCGGACCGAGTCGCCGTCGGGGCTGGCCCCGACGATCCTGTACGAGCCTTTGATCAGCAGCATCGGCATGGCAGTTCCCCCATCGGTCGCAAGGCCCCTCCACGATGACCCGCCGCGCGGCCCGCCGCACCCGGGCGGAGCGCGATGGGTACCCGAAGTCATGCAATGAGCGGACCGCACCACCGCGTCCTGCCGGACGCGGCGTACGACTACGCGGGGGGCGGCGTACGACGGGCTACTCCTGGACGGCGCCAGGGGCGGCGCCGCGGACGGCGCCGGCCGGGAGGCGCGGGGTGATACCGGACAGGTCGCGCACCGCGACGCAGTTGCGGTCGCGGACCGACCGGCCGAAGGCGTACTGCGGCCACAGGCCCGCCGCCACCCGTCTGCCCCGCTCACTCCATTCCCTGGCCGGCTCGCTGTTGCTCCGGTAGTAGTTCAGTGCGTAACCCCCCGTGTGGACGCGCAGCAGAACGAAGCCGCCCGGGTAGTCCTTCGCGGCGCCGACCTCCTGCAGGGTGACATGCCGGGCCTGAGGAAGGACGGTGTGCTTGTTGCGGTGGGTGTGCCCCGCGTGGTGGAGGAAGACGCCGGGTGCCATGGCGTAGGCGTCGAGGATGCTCCGGGCCTGGCGACGGTTGAGACGCTGCCCGCTCGTCACCGGAAAGGCCGAGTGGCGAACCGTCAGCGGATGATGCCCGAAGATCACGGTGGGCCGCTCCCTGTCTTCCTTCAACCGGGCCCGGAACCAGTCCAGTTGCTCGGGCGAGAGCGCTCCGGCGTCACCGCCGTGCCCACGCTTGTCATAGGTGTCGAGACCGACGATCCGCAGCCCGCCGAGATCGTGGGTGAAGTACGCGGGACGGTCGGCGCCGAAGAAGCCGTGCCGGAAACTGTCGCCGCCGGACTCTCCGGGGTGACGGTCCCCGGGCCGGTCGTGGTTTCCCCGTACGACGAAGTAGTCCTGTCCATGGGTGCCGAAGCGGTCGAGGATCCGTTTGGCCTCCAGCAGATCGCGAGGTGCGCCACCGGCGGATATGTCCCCCGCGGCCAGCAGATGGTCGGCGCCGCGCCGACGTGCCTCGTCGACCAGGGCCCGGGCCATGATCTTCGGATACGGGGCGAGGCCGTGCTCCTGTGAGACGCCGCGCAGCAGTGGCACTCCGGCCACCAGACCGGCGGTGGTCTCCCCGAGGTGCAGGTCGTTGCAGAGCGCGATCGACACCAGATGGCGGCCCGGTGGCGGTTCAGGCGTGGTGAAGCAGTAGGGGCCGCCGCGCGAGCCGGTTCCGTGCGGGGAGGTCCCCACCGCGTTGCCGCGCACCAGGGGCAGCGGCGTGGGCGTGGCCGCCGAACCCCGTGAGTGTGCTCGGTAGTAGTAGGTCTGGCCGGGTTCCAGATCGGTCAACTCCACCGTGTGGTGGGCGGTGTGGCGGCCTTCGGAGGCGGTGCGGTTCAGCCGGGCGGGATGGGTCCCGTAGAGGACTTCGCCCTCGGTCACGGCCGGGAGCAGCGGACCGCGCCCCTCGGCGGTCGGTGTCCCGGTGTGCCAGGTGATCACGGCGCGGTCTTCGAGGAGAGTGACCAGCTCCAGATGGACGGCGAACACGGCGCCGGGTGCGCGAGGCGTGCGAGCGGGTGCCGTACGACGCTGGACGACGGCGGGAAAGCGTGGGCATCGCATGCCGGATGGGTGCCCACGCGCGGTGAACGGCGACGGTGCCGCTGGGGGCGGGAACCTGAAGCGACGCCGTGAGAGCGATGTCGCAGGCGGGCTGTCGAGGGACCGGAAGGACACCTCCGCGCCGGTGTTCCGGCGCGGAGGCCTGACGCGCCCGCCTCGACCCCTCAGAACTCCTCGTGCGTGGTCGGGTCACCGCCGAGGCGCCGCCGCGGACGGTCGCGGACGGCGGCCATCTCGGCGGGAGTCAGCTCGAATCCGAAGAGGTCGAGGTTCTCGCGCTGCCGCCTGGCGTCGGCGGACTTGGGGATGGGGACCGCGCCGAGCTGGGTGTGCCAGCGCAGCACGATCTGGCCGGGCGTCACGCCGTGCGTCTCGGCGATCTTCCCGAGCGCCGGATCGCCCAGGAGGCTGCTGCCACGGCCCAGGGGACTCCAGCTCTCCGTGATGACGCCCTTGTCGGCGTGGAAGGCGCGCAACTCGTCCTGGGGAAAGTAGGGATGGAGCTCGATCTGGTTCACCGAAGGCAGGACTCCGGTCTCCGCCTCCAGCCGGGTTAGATGGTCGGCGGTGAAGTTCGAGACGCCGATCGAACGCACCAGGCCGTCGTCACGGAGCTTGATCATCGCCTTCCAGGAGTCCACGTACTTGTCCACACGCGGCAGGGGCCAGTGGATGAGGTAGAGGTCGACGTAGGAGAGTCCGAGACGGCTGCGGGACTCCTCGAAGGAGGCCAGGGTCTCGTCGTAACCGTGATGCCTGCCCGGCAGTTTGGTGGTGACGACGAGCTCCTCGCGCGGCACGCCGGCGCGCGCGACACCTCGTCCGGTGCCTGTCTCGTTGCGGTAGTTGGTCGCCGTGTCGATGAGCCGGTAGCCGATGCCGAGGGCCTGGCTCACGGCTTCCTCGGCCTGTGCGTCGTCCATCGGCCAGGTGCCCAGGCCGACGGCCGGGATCTTCGTACCGTCGTTGGCCGTGTGGGCCGGGATGCTGATCACGGGGGAGCCTTTCCGAATCTGCGGAGGGTACGTTCCCATCGTGCACGGCGGCCGCCGCCCCGGCGACGCGGGCGCGCCCCCGTGGACAGGGTGCTCCCGGCGGGCACTCCACCACGGCGGCTGGTCCGTGCGAAGGCCCGCCACCCCCGGTGGCGGGCCTTCGTCTTGCCCGGTCCTCGGGCACCTCGCCGCCGCACCGTTCCTCTTGGCCGGCGGGCCGGTGCCGTCGGGTCACGCGGTGTGGAGTGTGAGCCCGTAGCGGTTGAGGATCTCGTTCACCGGCTGGTACCAGGTCTCGCCTCCGCTGCTGCAGTTGCCCCAGCCCCCGGAGGTGACGCCCTGGGCCTGGTCGCCGCTGATGAACGAGCCGCCCGAGTCGCCGGGTTCGGCGCAGACGCTCGTCTTGGTCATCTGGTGCACCGCGCCCTGGCTGTAGTTGACGGTCTCGTTCTTCGCGAGGACGTTGCCGCAGTGCCAGTGGGAGGTCGAGCCGGAGCGGCAGATCGACGCTCCGATGGGGGCCTCGCCCGATCCCCGGACGAGCTGGTCGGAGACGGTGCCCCAGCCGAGGACGACGGGAACCGTCCACCAGCCGCTGCCCACGTTGACCCAGGCGTAGTCGTTGTCCGGGAACGACGAGCCCTGGAAGTTGCCGATGTAGCTGCCGTCCCAGCCGCTGACGCCGGCGCTCGGCCGACCGCAGTGGCCCGCCGTGACGAAGCCGCCGTACACGGAGAAGCCTATGGAGCAGCGGACGTTGCCGGTGTAGTAGGGGTCGCCGCCCACCGTGCCCGCCGCCAAGGTGCTGGGCGCCTTGTCCGTTTGCTGCAGGCTGACGGGACCGGATGCGCGGGCCCGGGTCACGAAGTCCCGGACATCGTTGTCATTCCTGTGCGTGGAGACCACGTTGATGACGACCGAGCTGGACTTGGGGTCGACGTGCCAACTGCCCACGCCGGCCGGTGCGTCGAGCGCGTCGATGCGTGCCATGGTGGCGTCGAGCTGCCGCTGGCTGTGCTTGACGCGGGTGACCCGGGCGCCGGTCGCCTCCACGGCTTCGCGCGATCCGGCCCCGGTGAGGGCCACGACGATTCGGCCGCTCTTCGCGTCGAACCAGGAGCCCCCGTACGAGGTACCGGCCGCGCGCCGGGCGGTGCGCTCGACGCCGCGTGCCGCTGTCTCGTCGGCGAGCCTGACGGTCGCCTGCTGCTTGGTGAGTCCGAGGTCGTGCTGCATGGCCGTGATCAGCGCCGAGGAGGCGGGTTCCCGGGATGCCGAGGCGGGGGAGAGGGGGGCTTCGTCGGCCGCGGCCTGGGTGAGTCCGAGGGTCGCGACGCTGATGAGCAGGCCGGCGGACACGGCGGCACGCAGAACTGTGGTGCGTCTCAAGGGAGTTGCCTTTCGTCGATCCGATGGTCGGTGAGTGGGGCGAAGGGCAGGAGAGAGCGCTCTCAGAGGTGCGTGAACGAGGGTAGTGGGTGACCGTTGTCAGGTCCATACCAATGCGTGGCCGCTCTCTCGGCCTGCGTCCGGGGGCGCGGAGGTTCTTTCGGAATCGCCCCGGAGGCCGGTTCGGAATGGATCGGGAGCCCGCTTCGCTGGAGTCGCGGCGGCGGCCCGCGAACCTCCATCCTGTCCGCTTCCGTACGCCCTCGTCGGAGAGTCCGGGACGGACCTTCGGTGTCACTTTCGGTCAATGTCCGGTGGCACTCCGACCGGTTCTCCGTGATCTTGAGGCCGAGGGTGAACAGCGTCTGATCACCGTCGTGTTGGCAGTAGGCTCAACCTGCTGCGGCGCCCCGATGATCACTCCTGCTCGGTAGGGCATTGACCCGTGGCGATCGACGAATCTCAACGGCGTGAGGATGAAGCACAAGTGCTGATAGCGGGGCGGTATCGGCTGCAGACCACTCTCGGGCGGGGCGCGATGGGGGAGGTGTGGCGGGCGTACGACGAGATGATCGGCCGGTCCGTGGCCGTCAAGCTGCTCCTCTCCCAGGACGCCGACCCGACCGCCGCCGCCCGGTTCCGCCTGGAGGCGCAGACCGCGGGCCTGCTGAACCATCCCCACGTGGTGGGCGTCCTGGACTTCGGGGCGTACGAGAACCGGCTCTTCCTCGTGATGGAGCTTGTCGACGGCGACAGTCTCGCCCATGTCCTGGCCACCGCCGGGACGCTCTCCGCCGAGCGGGTCGCACGGATCGCGGCTCAGGCCGCCGCGGGACTCGCCGCCGCTCATCAGCAAGGCATCGTGCACCGGGACATCAAGCCGGGAAACCTGCTCCTGGACGCCGAAGGAAGCCTCAAGATCGGTGACTTCGGGATCGCCCGCTTCCTGGACGATCCGGCGGGTGGCCTCACCGCGACCGGGCAGATCGTCGGCACAAGCCTGTATCTGGCTCCCGAGCGGGCCCTGGGCAAGACCGCCGGGCCGCCGTCCGACATGTACTCCCTCGGCTGCGTCCTCTACCAACTCCTCACCGGCCGACCGCCGTTCCAGGCCGGCAGCCCCGTCGCGGTCCTCCACCACCACCTGGACACCGCCCCCACGCCGCCCCGGGAGCTCGGCGTCGACCTGCCGCCCGCCTTCGAGAACTACCTGCTCGGCCTTCTGGCGAAGCAGCCCGACGACAGGCCGACCGCACCTCAGGCAGCCGCCTGGTACGGAACGGGCGCCTGGCAGGGGCGTCCCGAGCCGCTCCCGGCCGCGGTGCCGGAGCCGGGGCGCCATCGGCAGGACCTGAGAGCCGCCGGCCCCGCGACCACGTACGCCCTGCCGTCGGTGGTGCGGGACACCTCCGGTGGCCACCGGTCGCGCCGCCGTCGGCGTCCGGGAGTCGGCGAGCTCCTGACCGATCGGCCGAGAGCGGTGGGCGCGGCCGCCGGTGCGTTGGTCTTTCTCCTGGCGGTGCTCGTGGGCGTGGCGTGGTTCTCGCCCGACAGCAGCTCCGCGGAGACCCCGCAGCCCGGCCCGGCCGGCACGGTGAGCACGACTCCCGCGGCCTCGGGGCCGAGCGCCGCTCCTACGGGTTCGTGATCCCCCATGTGTGCGGCCACGGGGCGGCCATGTGTGCGGCCATGTGTGCCGGATGTTCGTGATGTCACGCCATAGGGGCCTTCGGGGCGCCGTATCGCGAGGCGCCGCAGATGGTGTTGATATGGCAACTCCCCTGCTTTTATGGGGAGTTCGTTGTTCTGGCGCATGTGAGACTGGCGTTTTCGTGCCACCGTCCGCTGTTCCTTCCGCAGGTCACGGCGGATAGAAAGCGCCCCGTGACCTCCTACGTACCTCCTCGCCGCTGTCGGTGTCGTACGACGACGGTGCGACCTGGACTCCGGCCCGGACGAGCGGCAAGTCCCGTTCCTGGAGCGCCTGTTATGACGCCCCGCACCACGGTTATGTGTCGCTGATGGCCGAGGGCTGGGACGACCCGGGCAACCGCATCACCCAGGAGGTGATCCGCGCCTACGGCCTGAAGTAGCGCCGACACGTAGTCCGGACAGGTAGCCCCGACACGAAGTCCGGAAAGGTAGTCCGGACACGGAGGCTGTCGCCCCGAGTTATCGCGTCGCCCACTCCCGGCGACCGATGGGGCGACAGCGTCCGTACGTATTCGTCCGGACGGAAGGCCAAGGCGGGGCCGAGGCAAGGGCGTGCGGGGAGCAGCCGAGCGCACGCGCCCCGAGTCCGCGTCCGAGATGCCGCGCAACCACCAAGGGCGCTCGATCGTCCTCTGGTTGACGATCCCGGAGGGGAGGCGCTGATGGGGCTGGTGCGCGCACTGCTGCCGTTGTCGCGGGCGGCGGCCCGGCTGAGTCCTCGTCCGGGGCGGCGGCTGCACGGCGCCGCGCTGACGCGCTGCCTCGCCCCCGACTGGGTGCTGTTGCGGCCGGCATCGCCGACCCACCGACTGGCCTGGGCCGAGGAGGCGGTGGCCGTGTACCGGGCGCTGGTCGAGGCAGGGGATGTGCGTCCCCGGGACCGGGACCTTCTGGCCCGCAACTTGACCCAGCACGCCTCGGCGCTGCTCCTCGTCGGCCGCTCCGATCAGGCGTGCACGTCGATGGACGCGTCACTCGCCGTACCGGGCGCGCGGTGGTCGCCGGCGCAGCGGGCGCACCTCCTGCACCTTCGGGCGCAGGCGCAGTTCGATCTGGCGCGGCTGGACGAAGCGCTGGGCTCGACGGGGGAGTGTGTGGCCGCGTACCGTCGTCTCCTCCCCACGCGCAGGGAGCGGGCTCTCGGCGGATTGCCGGGCGCGTTGCGCACGTACGCGCTGGTGCTGCAGGCCCTGGATCGCACGGAGGAGTCCGTGGCCGTCTACGAGGAGTGCGCCGGACTGCTGCGGGCCATGTCGGTACGGGAGTTGGGGCGCGTGACGCTGGTGCGGGCGCGCGTCCTGAGTGAACTGGTCGCCGGATTGCGGTCGTTGGGCCGGTATGCAGAGGCGCTGTCCGTCGGCCGGGAGGCGCGGGACGCTGTCGACCCGATCATGGTGTGGGCCTTGCCGGACTACGTACGGCCCTTGCGCGTACGACTTTTCGCGGATCTGGCCGGTTGCCTGGCGGTCACCGGCGATCTGCCCGCGGCGCGGACGGCCGCGGAGGAAGCCGTCGCCGAGGCCCGGGCCCTGACAGGCCGGGACCGGGCGGCGGGGGAGCCGTGGCTGGTCGTGACGCTCGAATGCCTCGGCGACCAGCTCGGTGAACTGGAGGAACATGCGGCGGAGTTGACCGCGCGCCGGGAAGTGGCGGACCTGCGCGCCGCCCTCGCCGCCGAGCGACCGGATGTCCACGACCCTCTCCTCGCCGCCGGCCTTGAGCGGTTGGCCGACTGCCATGAGGCGACGGGTGACCGTCGCGCGGCCGTGGGGGCGAGGGAGCGCGCCGTGGCCGCGTACCGGCGTGCCGGGGGCCTCGACCCCGCCGTGCACGAGCCGGAACTCGCCCGCGCGCTGTCCGACCTGAGCCTGTTTCGACAGGGTGACGGAGACCTCGACGGTGCGGTCAGGGACGCCCGGGAAGCGGTCGCCCTCACGCGGCACCTGGCCGAGTCCGATTGGCAGACCTACCACGCCCTGACGGCGCGCCGGCTCCGTGTGCTGGGCCGGGCCCTTCGCCGCAGCGGCGACCACGCGGCGGCTGTCGCCTGTTACGAGGAGTCGGAGTCCATCCTGGACGGCGAGTCGACGGGTCCCGGAGCGAACCACCAGACCTCAGCCCTCGCCGCCACTCGTTCCGGCCTCGCCCTCGCGCTCGACGAGGCCGCCGGCGCCCATCTGACCGAGGGTCGTTCCGACGCCGCGGTCGCCGCGTTGTGCTCCCTGCTGGCTCTCACCCGCCGCACCGACCAGACGTCCGTCCACGCCCGCTGTGTCGCCGCCTTCGCCCATGCCCGCGCGGAGCACCGCGACACGGTCGTACCGGCCTGGAGGCGAGCGACGGGGGAGGACTTCCCGACGTTCGTGTACCGCTGGTCCGGGGCGGAAGGCGGCGATCGGCTGCCGAACGGGAGCTGAACCCGGTGGCGGTGGCGGATCGGACGGATCCACTACAGACCGGGCGGACCGCACTCCGAAAGCGGAGCGCTCCTTCTTAAGCCCCGCACACCGTCCGACGTGAACGGCAACAAGTGGGTCTACGACCACCCGTTCTTCGTCGTCCTGAACCTCGCGGTCGGCGGTGACTGGCCCGGCAGCCCGGATTCCGGCACCTCCTTCCCGCAGAGCATGACCGTCGACTACGTGCGTGTCTCCGCCGCGGACTCCGCCCGGCCCACCACCGGGACCGGCGCCATCAAGGGCATCGGCGGCATGTGCGTCGACGTGGCAGGCGCGTCCGGTGCCGACGAGACGCCGATCCAGCTCCACGGCTGCAGCGGGGCCGACGCCCAGAAGTGGACCGTGGGCGGCGACGGCACCGTACGAGCCCTGGACAAGTGCCTCGACGTAAGCGCCGCCTCCACCGAGAACGGGCCCCGGTCCAGCTCTACGGCTGCAACGGCACGAAGGCGCAGCAGTGGACCCTCACCTCCGCCGGCGATCTGACGAACACCGGCGCGGACAAGTGTCTCGACGCCAAGGACAACTCCTCGGCCGACGGCACCCGTCTGCAGATCTGGACCTGCGGCGGATCGGCCAACCAGAAGTGGACGCTCGGCTGACCCTCCGCCCCCCGCCGCTGGTCCGGCCCTCGGCCCCCACCGGGCGGTCGGCACAGCGCCGCTTCAAGCGCCCCTCCGCCTGACGCTGACGCCCTACTGGAGCGTCCCGGCGCCGGCTCAAGCGCAGCCGTAGACGCGGGGGAACGCCTGTGCGGCCGGTACTCCGGTCGCGCGGTGCCGATGAGCGAATATGGTGGAACCCGGGCAAGTCGGATTGTATGGGCGGTAACGGTCTACGGAAGTGGCATGGATGCATCGCTGGGCGGACATGGCCGACCGAGGTCGGAGCTGGACGACGCCGTGCTCGGGGCGCTCTTCTCCGAGTCGCCCGTAGGCCTCCACGTCCTGGACCCACAGCTGCGACTGGTTCGGTTCAACACGGCGGCCCGCTTTGTCCGGGCCTTCGCCCTGGAGGAGGCACTAGGCCGTCACCCGAGGGAGTGGGCCGGTGATTTCTACACCGGGGCCTACGAGGCGACGATGCTCGACGTGCTGGAGACCGGTGTGCCGGCTCTGGATGTGGAGGTGCGGGGCCATCTGAGTCCCGACGCGCCGGAGCTCGTGCTGTCCGTCTCCTGCTTCCGGCTGGAGGACGCGGCCGGCGGCGTTCTGGGGCTGGCGACCGCGGTCGTGGACATCACCGAGCGGCAACGGGCGCGGACACGCCTGGCCCTGCTGGAGCGAGCGAGCGGGCGCATCGGCACGACGCTGGACATCTTCCGTACGGCGCAGGAGTTCGCCGACGAGACCGTGCCCGCGTTGGCCGACACGGTGGTGGTCGAAGTTCTGGACTCCGTCCTGCGGGGAGAGGTCTCCCCGCAGGGCACCGTCATGGAGTACGGGGCTCTGCGGTGCACGGGCCGTCGTTCCGTCGACCCGGAGGCTGAGCGGACCCTTCCCTCCATCGGCGAAGTGATCGGCCTGTCCTCGGCGACTCCCTTCGCCCAGTGTCTGTCCGACCTTCGGCCGCGCATCGTCCCGCACTTGAGCGCGGACGCCGGCTGGCTGGCGCGGGAACCGGTGCGCGGGCGCCGCATGATCGAAGCGGGGGCGCATTCGCTGCTCGTGCTGCCGCTGGAGGCCCGCGGCTCCGTGGTCGGGGTGGCGCACTGCTACCGGAATCGCACCCCGCAGGCCTTCGACGACGGCGAACTCGCTCTGGCGGCCGAACTCGCCGATCGCGTGGCCCTGTGCCTGGACAACGCCCGGCTGTACAGCAGGGAGCGATCAGCCGCCCGCATCCTCCAGCTCAGTCTGCGACCGGCCCGGGTCGTCGGCCACACCGCGGTGGAGACCGCCTACAGCTACTGCCCGCTGGGCGCCGGCGGAGACTGGTTCGACGTCATCCCGCTGTCCGGAGCTCGGGTGGCCCTGGTGACGGGCGACACGGCGGGCCGGGGACTGCGGGCCGCCGCCACCATGGGCGAGGTGAGGGCCGCCATCAGCGCGCTGGCGGTCCTCGACATGGCACCCGACGAGGTCCTGGAACGGCTGCACGCCCTGGTGACCCGCCTCAGCGGAGAACGGCCTGAGCTGCCTGACGACGCGGCTGAGGACTCGCTCCAGGACACCACCTGCCTCTACCTCGTCTACAGCCCCATCACCCGTCGCTGCGCCGTCGCGAGTGCCGGGCATCCGCCTCCGGTGGTGGCCCTGCCCGACGGGACCGTCGAGTACGCCGTGGTGCCCACCGGGCCGGCGCTCGGCCGCGGTCTGGCGAAGTACGGCACGGCCGAGTTCGAGCTCGCCGAGGACAGCATCCTCCTGATGTCCAACACCGCCATGCTGCGTGCCGTCTCGGAGGACCCGTACGAGCAGTTGGTCCGTATCCGGGGTGCGTTGCTGCCTGCCGACAGGCCCCTGCAGGAGATCTGTGACGAGGTGCTCTACCGCCTGACGCCGGAACACGCGGAGAACGACGCCGTCCTGTTGCTGGCCCGTACCCGCGCCCTGGGACCGGATCGGGTCGCCTCGTGGACGCTGCCCAACCACCCCACGGCCGTTGCCGAGGCGCGCGGCCGAGCCGAGCGCGCACTGGCCGCCTGGGGCCTGGAGCAGCACGCCTTCACCGTCACCCTGGTGATCAGTGAACTCGTCACCAACGCCGTCCGGTACTCGGAGGGCCCCATCGAAGTGCGTCTCATCCTGGAAGGCCCCGTCATCGTCTGCGAGGTGACCGACGACAGCAGCACCGCGCCGCACCTTCGGCACGCCGAAGAGGTCGATGAGGGCGGCCGCGGCCTCTACCTCACGTGGCAGGTCAGCCGACGGTGGGGGACCCGGCCGGAGGCCCGCGGGAAGACGATATGGGCGGAAGTCGCCCTGTCCCAAGACAGTTGAGCGCGGCCGGCGGCGCGTGCGGGAAGCCGTGGAACGCTGCCGGCTACCCGTGGAAACGGCCGACCGGGCGACGGGATCAGAAGCGCCCGCCCGGTCGGCGTCAGCCGCCCCGTGTCGTCCTTCGCTGCCCGGAGGACCGTCCGTTACGCTCGCAGCGCCACACCGGGCCCGAATACACGGAGGACAGGACGGCGGGGATCAATCGCGAGCGCCTCGTCAGAACGCTGACGTTCTGGCTGCGTCCCGCCTTCGCGTTGCGGGTCATCAACCGGTTCCAGAAGATCGTGGGCTTCGACCGCTCGATGGCCCTGGCATCGAGCGCGCTCACCGCACTGATCCCGCTCACGATTCTCTGCGGCGCCGTGCTGAGCAGCTTCTCGGACTACGACGCCGCCGAGCGGATCATCCAGCGCTACGGCCTATCCGGACAGGGCGCCGAGGCGGTCAGGTCACTCCTCGCCCCCGCCGAGGGCACCAGCGCGAGTGTGGGTGTCTTCGGAAGCCTGTTCCTCATCATCTCCGTGCTGAGTTTCGCCCGCGCCACGCAGCGACTGTTCGAACAGACATGGGAACTGACCCCGCTCAGCGTCCGCAACACGAAGAACGGCCTGTGGTGGATCCTCGGGCTCGGCGGCTACGCGGCGGTCACCGGATGGCTCCACGCGGTCCTCGGGGGGAGCAAGTTCGGGCTGGTGGCTTCGGTGTGCGAGGTTCCGGTGACGGTCGCCTTCCTCGTCTGGAGCGGCTGGGACCTGTCCGCGAAGCGGATCCCCTGGCGCGACCTGCTGCCGTTCGGCATCACGGGGGCCGTCCTGACCGCGCTCTATTCGGTGGGCGCGACCGTCTACCTCCCGCGGCTCTTCAACTCCTACGCATCACGCTACGGAGCGGTCGGTGCCGTCTTCGCGATGATCTCGGCGCTCTTCGCCGCGATGTTCGTCATCGTCGCGTCGGCGGCCCTGGGGCGCGAGATGCACGACGAACTCACCCGGATCCGTGCGGGCGACCGCGCCTCCGACGACGAGGTCCGCCGCCAGTGGGACAGCGTGGTCGAACAGACCCGGTCGCGGTGGCGCACCACACGCGAGCAGGTCTCCCACCGTCGCTCCAAGGACCCGAAGAAGCCGTAGAAGGGAGCGGCCCGGGGGGCGGCCGTCGTACGGCTACTTCGCGCGGGCGACCAGGAGGGCGACGTCGTCGTGGTCGTCGGAGTTGCGCAGCCCGTACAGCAGAAGGTCGCAGATCTCCTCAAGCGGCCGGAGGGGTTCGTCGAGGTAGCTGAGGAGGACGTCCAGGCGGTCGTCGATGGGCTGCAGCCGGGTCTCGACCAGGCCGTCCGTGTAGAGGACGAGCAGGTCACCGGGGTTGAGTTCGATCGTGGTCGTCTCGAAGGGGATTCCGCCCACGCCGAGCGGGGCTCCCGGGGGAAGGTCCAGCAGGACGGGGGCGACGCCGGGACGGGCCAGGGCGGGCGGCATGTGTCCGGCGTTGGCGATCCGGCACTGGTTCGTGTGGGGGTCGTACACGGCGTAGAGACAGGTGACGATGTAGTGCTCCAGGTCGCAGGTGATCTTGTCGAGGTGCTGGAGCACGTCGCCGGGATCGAGGTCGAGGTCGGCGTAGGCGCAGGTGGCGGTGCGCAGCCTGCCCATGGTGGCGGCGGCGTCGATGCCGTTGCCCATCACGTCGCCGACGACCAGGGCGGTCCGGTCGTCGGTCAGCGGGATGACGTCGTACCAGTCGCCGCCGACCTCGCTGGTTGCCTGGGCGGGCTGGTAGCGGGAAGCGACCTCCAGGCCGGTGAGGTGCGGTGGATGCTCGGGCAGCAGGCTGCGCTGGAGGGTGACGGCCGTGTTGCGCACACTCTGGAACCACCGCGCGTTGTCGATGGCGACGGCGGCGCGGGTGGCCAGCTCGGTGGCCAGGACGACATCGTCGTCGTCGAAGGGGAGCGGGTTGCGGGTGCGCTTGAGGTCCAGGGCGCCCAGCACCTCGCCGTGCGCGATCAGCGGAACGGCGAGATACGAGTGGACACCGGCCCGTGCCAGCAGGGCGGTGCCCTCGGCGTCGCGGGCGATGCGCGGCAGATCGCGCTCGCCGACGTGCCGCACCAGCACCGGCCTGCCGGTGTGGACGCACAGGGTCACCATGCGGTCACCCTCGTACGCCGCGAGGTCACCGGGAGGGTCGGCGGCGCGCAGCGCCACAGTGGGATGGGACGCCTTGAGCGCGAGAGCGCGGAAGAGCTCCGGCCCGTTGTCCGGCCGGCGCTTGCGCCGACAGGCAAGGACGGAGTCGAGGACGTCCACGGCGACCACGTCGGCCAGCTCGGGGGCGGCGATCTCGGCCAGTTCGCGGGCGGTCTGCTCCACCTCCAGCGTCGTGCCGACGCGCGTGGAGGCGCTGGCGATGAGCGCGAGGCGACGCCGGGCCCGGTCGGCCTCGGCGGCCGCGCGATGGCGTTCGGTGACGTCGACGACCGAGGCGGCCGCGCCCAGGACCCGCCCGCCCGCGTCCTCCAGCCGGTAGAAGGACAGGGACCAGGCGTGCTCGTGCTCGGGATCGACCGGCGGGCGGCCCACGTGGTACTGGTCGAGCAGCGGTGTACCCGTGGTGAGCACCTGACGCAGCGCGGACTCGACGGTGTCCACGTCGGGGAAGGGCAGCGTCTCCCGCAGATGACGGCCGATGTGATCCTCGGCGGGGATGCCGTCGATCCGTTCCAGCGCCGGATTGACCATGAGATAGCGCAGGTCGGGGTCCATCAGGGCGAGACCGATCGGGGACTGGTTGATCAGCTGTTCGCACAGGGCCAGATCGGTCTCCACGCGCTGCAGCAGGGTGTGGTCGGCCGCGATGCCGAGGGCGTAGACGTCTCCGAGGTCGTCCAGGAGCCGCATGTTGCGGAACTCCATCAGACGGGTGCTGCCGTCTTTGTGCCGGATGGGAAAGGCACCGGCCCAACTGCGTCCCGTCTCCAGCACGTCGGCGAACAGCTTCGTGACGGACTGCATGTGTTCGGGGTGGATGATCAGGCGCGCCGCGTACTTGCCGAGAGCCTCCTCCGCCGAGTAGCCGATGAGCTCCTCGGCCTGTGGGGTCCAGAACACGATGCGCCCGTCGGCGTCCAGGACCATCGCGCCCACACTGAGCACGTCCAGCAGACCGTTCGGCCGGGACGGTCCGGGCTCATAGCCCTCGCTGTCGGACTGCAAGGAATCGGCTTTCATCCCTGGCCCTCCTCCACCGGCCGGCGCGGTGTGCCGGGCTCCGTCGCCGTAGCCGCGCACCTGTGAGCCGACCCCGGCCCTTCCATGCTGCGCCCTGCCCCCGGCCTTGCCCACTCCAGAGCAGTGCGTTGGCATGTTCCGGGCCAGCGGAAGGGTGCTGTGCGGTGCTGCTCGCGCGCTGCCGACCGGGTCGGCAGCGCGGCGCTCAGCCGTTCCGCGGGAGGTGCTGACGCATTCGCGTCGACGCCACGGGGGCGGTGCGGCCTGCCCGTGTCCGGTGTTCATCCGCCGGGCCGTGCACATCGGGCGGACAAGCAGGAACATGGTCCTGTAAAGGATGAACTTCATGGATTCTGCGCGAGAAGATCCCGATGCGTCCGTGTCCGAGGGACCGGGCGATCCCTTCGACGCGTCCGCCGACGCGGCGATCGTGCTGTCCGGTGACGGGCTGGTGGTGGGCTGGACCCGGGCTGCCGAATCGCTCCTCGGGTACCCGGCGGCCGAGATGGTCGGTGCCCCCGCCGCGCCGCTGCTCGCGCTGCCCAGGGACCCGCTGCGGGTGAAAGGGATCGTGGAGCGTTGCCGCTCCGGAATGGGCTGGAGCGGCCTCATCCCCGTACGGCACCGCGACGGGCGCCGCATCGACGTGGACCTGCGCGTGTCCGCGTCCTTCCGGATCGGCGAGAGCGAGTGCTTTCTGATCTCCGCACGGGATCGGAGACGGCAGTGGACGGTGGGCCCGTCCTTCCTCGACGGGTTCCTCACCCGCTCGCCGGTCGGCATGGCGGTGCTGGATCTGCAACTGCGCTACGTCTGGATGAACGACACTCTGGAACACCTCGGCGGCGTGCCCCGTCGGCAACGGCTCGGGCGTCGGCTGACCGAGCTGCTGCCGGGGCTGCAGGCGGAGACCATCGAGGGACTGATGCGCAAGGTCCTGGCGACCGGCGAACCGGTGATCGACTACGAGTACCTGGGATGGAGTTGGGCCGACCCGCACCGCCAACACGCCTACTCCACCTCCTTCTTCCCGCTGCTCGGCATCGACAACTCCTACACCGGCGTGTGTTACATGGTCCTGGACATCACCGAGCGATGGAACGCCCGGCAGCTCCTGTCGCTGGTCAACGAAGCCGGGACCACCATCGGCAGGACCCTCGACGTCATGCGGACGGCACAGGAACTCGCGGACTTCGCCGTTCCCCGCTTCGCGGACTTCGTCATAGTCGACCTCCTGGAATCCGTCCTCAGCAGCGAGGGACACGGAGCGTGGCTGTCGGACGCGGGACCGGCACCCGCCAAGCCTTTGATGCGGCGCGCCGGAATGAGCTCGGTGCGGGAAGGCTGCCCGGAGGCCGTGGCACAGGTCGGGGACCGGGCGGACTTCCTCCCTCCGCCGCACGACGTGCACCTGCTCACCAACGGAGAGCCGGTCCTCATCCAGGTCCTCGACCCGGACGACGACCAGTGGATCGCCGAAGAGCCCGCGAGAGCGGCCAGCATCCGCCAGTTCGGGCTGCACACCCTCATCTCCGTTCCGATGCGGGCACGCAACACCGCCCTCGGCCTCACCACGTTCGTACGATCCCTCAATCCGGTCTCGTTCCAGCCCGACGACGTCCTGCTGGCGCGCGAGGTGGTGGCACGCGCGGCGCTGTGTGTCGACAACGCCCGCCGCTACACCCGGGAACACACGGCGGCCGTCACCCTTCAGCGCAGTCTGCTCCCGCACGCCCTGACGGGTGGGACAGCGCTGGAGGTGGCCTCCTCCTACCTGCCGGCGGATCCGACCGGCGGGGTCGGCGGCGACTGGTTCGACGTCATCCCGCTGTCCGGCGCCCGCGTTGGGCTGGTTGTCGGTGATGTGGTCGGCCATGGCATCACCGCCGCGGCCACGATGGGTCGGCTGCGCACCGCGGTCCAGACCCTCGCCGACATGGAGATGCCTCCCGACGAACTGCTGGCGCACCTCGACGACCTCGTGCTGCGGCTGAGCGAGGAGAGGACCCACGAGCAGGACGCCAACCAGAGCACGAGCGAATCCTTCCTCGGAGCGACCTGCCTGTACGCCGTCTACGATCCCGTCACCCGGCGCTGCGCGATGGCCCGGGCCGGACATCCACCGCCCGTCGTCGTCTCCCCGGACGGGCACGTCTCCTTTCCGGAGCTGCCCGCCGGGCCTCCCCTCGGGCTCGGCGGCATGGCGTTCGAGACCCATGAGATCGAGCTCGCCGAGAACAGCCTGCTCGGTCTCTACACCGACGGCCTCGTCGAGGGAGCGCACTACGACATGGAGCTCGGCATGGCGCAGCTCGGGGAACTGCTCGCCCGGTCGGACCCGGACCTCGAAGCGCTGTGCTCGGACGTGGTACGGCAGCTCGTGCCCGTACCTCAGCCCGATGACATCGCCCTGCTCCTGGCACGCACGCACACCCTGGGAGACGACCATGTCGTCTCGTGGGAGGTGCCGGTGGACCCGGCCGCCGTCTCCGAGATGCGGGCCCGGGCCACGCGCCTCATCGAGGCATGGGGGCTCGGGGAACTGACCATGACGACGGAGCTGATCGTGAGCGAACTGGTCACCAACGCGATTCGCTACGCCGAACCGCCCATCCGGCTGCGGCTGCTCCGTGACTCCCGGCTGACCTGCGAGGTCGCCGACGCCAGCAGCACCGCCCCGCGGCTCAGACACGCCCGGAGCACGGACGAAGGCGGCCGTGGCCTTTTCCTGGTGGCCCAGCTCTCCCATCGCTGGGGCGCTCGTCACACGGCCGAAGGAAAGGTCATCTGGGCCGAACAGGAGATCCCGTAGCACGCCAGACCACCGAGGCCCGGACCCGCAAGAGGCGCCCCTCTCAAGCGCGGCCTGCCTCCGGTCGATCCGCCGGGCCGGGATCGCCGTCGTGGCCGGCGCACCAGGAACGGTACGCGGCGACAGCGGTGGGCAGCGTGGGGAAGATCCGGTCCTCGCCGACGGACGCGCTCAGCCCATAGGCGTCCAGGTCGTCACGCAGATCCTGCTTGACCCGGGCCATCGCGAACTCGATCCCGCGCCTGTTGAGTTCCTGTCGCAACTCGTCCAGCGAGTCCAGCGCGGTGATGTCCACCTCGACATTGGCCTCCGCGTTCAGGACGAACCACCGGACCGGGACCTCCTGTTCGTCCACCGCGCCCAGGGCACTGCGCCGGAAGTCCTCCGCATTGGCGAAGAACAGCGGGGAGTCGTAGCGGTAGACCACCAGACCCGGGATCACCCGGGCCTCGGGGAAGTCGTCGACGTCGTGCATGCCCGCCATGCCCGGCACCAGCCCCTGGATCGCGTCGTGGGGCCGCGCCACCCTGCTCAGAAGCTCCGCGACCGACAGGCCCACGGCCACGAGCACCCCGTACAGGATGTCGAGGGCGAGGACTCCGACGAGGCAGCCGAGAGCCAACAGGAGTTCCCGGGCCCGGAAGGACGCCAGCCGACGGAAGCCGGCCAGGTCGATCATCCGGATCGCGGCGTAGACGACCAGCGCGCCGAGGACCGCCTTCGGGGTGTTGGTGAGCAGGGGGCTCAGGAAGAGAAGCACCGCCAGGACGGAGACCCCCGCGGTGAGCCCGTACGCCTGGGTGTGCGCGCCCGTGGACTGCGCGAGTGCCGTACGGCTGGCGCTGCTGCTCACCGGGAACCCCTGAAGAGTTCCGGCGCCGAGGTTCACGGCGCCCAGGGCCAGCAACTCCTGGTTCGCGTCCAGCGCCTTGCCGCCGTCGTCGGTCGTGAAGGCACGCGCGGTCAGGATGAAATCGGTATAGCCCACGAGCAGGACACCGACGGCGGGCAGCAGCAGTTCGGACAGGTTGCCGAGATCGGGCAGTTCCGGGTGAGGCAGCCCGGCCGGAATCTCCCCGATCACCGCGAGGCCGTGGTCCTGGAGGTCGAACACCGTGACCACGACCGTACCGAGGACCAGGGCAAGCAGCGGCCCCGGAATCCTCCAGCGGAAGCGCGTGGCCAGGTACAGGAAGACCAGCGTCACGGCGCTGAAGATCACCGTCGTGGGATCGATCTCGTCCAGGTTCCCGAAGAAGGAGGCCAGCTTCGGGAAGAACCCCGAACCCTCCGTCGGCACGCCGGTGAGCTTGGTGAGCTGATCCACCATCATGATCAGCGCCACGCCCGCCAGATACCCGATCAGCACGGGCCGGGAGAGCAGATCGGCCACGAATCCCAGCCGTGCCGCCCACGCCACGAGACACATCAGACCCACCGCGAAGGCGAGCGCGGAGGCCAGGACCGCGTACCGCGCGGGATCGCCGCCGGCGAGCGGCCCCACGACGGTCGCGGTCATCAGCGCCGTCGTCGACTCGGGGCCCACCGACAGAAGCCGCGACGAGCCCAGGAGCGCGTACAGCACGATGGCGGGGAGGATGGCCCACAGGCCCACGACGGGCGGCAGTCCCGCGACACTGGCGTACGCCATGACCTGCGGCACCAGATAGGCCGCGACCGTGACCCCGGCCAGCAGGTCCCCGCGCAGCCAGCTGCGCCGGTAGCCCCTGAGCACCGCGAGGCCGGGCACCCCCGGCACAGCACGACGCCACCCTCCGCCTGGAGTGCCGGGGTCCTTCGACACGGGTGTCCTTCGGGTCGGTCCGAGCCGCACGGGGCGCGGACATGGGCCCGCGCACTCACTAGGTGCGCTGCGCCCTGCGGGCCAGGAGTTTACCCACCTCCCACAGGACCAGGAACGCCACGGCGGACAGCAGGGCCCAGCCGAACTGCCGCAGATCGATCTGGGTGGTGCCGAGGATGCGACGGAACCCGTCCATCTGGGTCACCAGGACCGCGAGGACGAACTGGGCCAGTGCCGTCCAGTTCATCTGCTTGCTGTCGAACGTGCTCGTCGTCAGCACGGAATCCGTCTCGCTGCGGCATTCGAACGCGGCCACGATCAGGCAGAGCGCGAACGCGGTGAACGCCATCGAACTGCCGATGTGGACGCTGTCGAAGCGGGATTCGCCCAGCTTGATCAACCCGAGCAGGATGAGCGTGATCGCCAGCCCACTGAGGGAGACCGTCACCATCACGGGCCGGGTCAGCACCGACTCCCCCCGAGGACGCGGCCTGCGCCGCATGAGTCCCGCGCTCTCCTTGTCGAAGCCGAGCGCGAAGCCGAAGGAGGCGTTGACCACGAAGTGGATCCACAACACCTGCGGCGGGGTGAAGGGTTCACCGGCCGCGATGTTGAAGATGGTCGCCCCGAGGAAGGTCAGGACGAAGGTGACCAGCAGCAGGAGCACGAAGCGGATGTACTTCGTGAGGTTGTCGTAGAGATTGCGGCCCTGCTCCACGGCGTAGACGATCGTCGCGAAGTTGTCGTCGGACAGGATCATCCGCGCCGCGTTCTTCGCCACGTCCGTACCGCTGCCCATGGCGATACCGATGTCGGCGGACTTGATGGCGGGAGCGTCGTTGACGCCGTCGCCGGTCATCGCGACGACATCGCCCTTCTTCTTGAGCGTGGCCGCCAGCAGCACCTTGTGCTCCGGCGCGACCCGACCCACCACCCCGATGTCGTCGATGCGGGCCAGTTGCTCGTGCTCCGGCAGCGCGGCGAAGTCCGCGCCGAGGACCGCCTCGCCGGGGATTCCGAGCTGCCGGGCGATGGCGGCACCCGTCGTGACGTCGTCCCCGGTCACCATGCGGACCCGGATGTGGGCGGCCTGAGCGTTGGCCACGGCGGCCCGGGACTCCTCGCGGGGCGGGTCGACCATCCCGACCAGGCTGGTCATCCGCAGGCCGGTGACATAGCCGAGCAGATCTCCGCCGGGATCGAAGTCGTCCGGGTCCAGATCCCGGGTGGCCGCCGCCATCACCCGGCGTCCCTCACCGCCCATGCGTTCGGCCTGTTCATCGGCGCGTCGGCTGAGCTCCGCGTCCCACGGGACGGTCGCGCCGCCCGAGAGCGCGGTGGCCGCGCGGGCCGTCACCGCCGGAGCCGCTCCCTTGACGAAACAGCGCACCACCGGCCGGCCGGAGGAGTCGACCGTGGAGTTGAAGCTGGCCATCAGCTTGTAACCAGGGTCGAAGGGCAGGGTGGCGAGACGCGGCAGCCGCTCGCGCGTGGCATCGATGTCCAGCCCCGCCTTGTGGGCCAGTACCAGGAACGCGCCCTCCGTGGGATCGCCCACGACCTCGCCGTCCACCAGCTTGGCGTCGTTCGCGACGAGGTACGGAAGGATCACGTCCTCGATGCTCGCGGAGGAGCCCGCGGCATGCCGGATCCTCCCGTCGAGGCCGTAGCCCGTGCCCGAGACGGTGTACCGGTCCGTGGGGGTCACGACCTCCACGGCCGTCATCTGGTTCATGGTCAGGGTGCCGGTCTTGTCCGAGTTGATCGCCGACGTGAACGCCAGGGTCTCGACGGACGGCAGCTCCTTCACGATCGCGTTGCGCTTCGCCAGATTGAGACTGCCGACGGACAGGATCGCCTGGGTCACCGTGGGCAGGGCCTCGGGAATGGCGGCGATGGCCAGCGAGACCGCGCTGACGAACAGGGCGTCCCACGCCTGGTCGCGGCGGTACCCGAGCGCGAACATCACGATCATGGTCAGGCCCGCGGCGGCCGTGATCCACAGCGTCAGCGTGTCGAGTTCCTTGGTGAGCGGCGCCTCCTCCCTCTCGGTCGCCGACAGCATCTCCGAGATCTTTCCGAGCTCGGTGCCCTCACCCGTCCCGGTGACGACCACGACACCGCTGCCGTGGGTGACCGGGGTGTGCATGAACGCCATGTTCGACTGATCCCCCGGGCCCATGAGGACGGCCGGAAGTGTCGCGGCGTCCTTCGAGGCGGGAACGCTCTCGCCGGTGAGCGCCGACTCGTCGATCTGCAACGCGTGGGCTTCGACGATCCGCCCGTCCGCTGGAACCTGATCGCCGGCGGTGATGTGCACGACATCGCCCACGACCAACTGCTCCGCCGGGATCTCCGACTCGGTTCCGTCACGTCTGACCCGGGCCGTCGCCGTCAGCATGGACTGGAGCGCGTTCATCGCGCTCTCGGCCTTCCCCTCCTGCCGCAGACCCACGACCGCGTTCAGCAGGGTCAGCAGGACGAGCAGGATCGCGGTGGTCCACTCGGCGATCGCCAGCGAGACGACCGCGGCCACCAGGAGGACGACCTGCATATAGCTGCGGTACTGCTCGACGAACCGCCGCCACGCCGGCTTCGGCTTCTCCTCCGGCAGCGTGTTCGGCCCGTTCTCGGCGAGCAGTTCGGCGACCCGTGCCGCGCTGAGTCCGGACGCGGGATCGACACCGAAGGCCGACGCGACGTCCTGCGGAGAACGCGCGTACCAGAGCTCCGGAGCAACGCGCTCCGGAGCCGTCGGGCCGCTCGACTGCATCCCCATCTCAGCTCTCCGATCTGGATCCGGTCCGCCGTCCGTGTCCCCCAGGGGCCTACTTCCGCTTGGCCTTCCCCGTCCGGCCTGCCGCGGCGGAAGCCTGCTTCCCCTTCGCCGTACGGTCGCTGCGGTGCTCTCCGCCACCCTCCTCGGGGACCGGATGCGTGGCCGCGTACGGATCGGCCGGCGCGCCCTCGGGAGCGTCGGCCTCCAGCTCCCGCCGGGCGGCCCGGAGCTCCTTGCGCGCCTCCTTGCCGACCACGGGGTACCTGGGGTCGATGTCCATGAGCGTGTGGGCCAGGATCGCGGCGGTGCAGATGCGCGCGAACCACTTCCGGTCGGCGGGGACGACGTACCAGGGCGCCCACGGAGTACTGGTCTGCGAGAGCATCTCGGAGAACGCGTGCTGGTACTCGTCCCACCGCCGGCGCTCGCGGACATCGGCGGCGGAGAACTTCCAGTTCCTCTCGGGCAGGTCGAGCCGCTTCATGAAGCGGGTGCGCTGCTCTTCCTTGGAGAGGTTCAAGAAGATCTTCACGACCTTGAACCCGTTGTCGGTCAGGTAGCGCTCCCAGTGGTTGATGGCCCGGTAGCGGCGATCCCAGATGTCCGGCCCGCGCACATCCGCAGGCAGCCGCTGCCGGTCGAGGACCTCCGGGTGCACCCGGACGACGAGCACCTCCTCGTAGTGCGAACGGTTGAAGATCGCGATGTCGCCACGGGCGGGCAGCTTGGCGGCGTACCTCCACAGGTAGTCGTGGTCGAGCTCTTCGGCGGAGGGCTGCTTGAAGCTGCTCACCTTGACACCCTGCGGGTTCACCCCGCTCATGACATGGCGGATCGTGCCGTCCTTGCCTCCGGCGTCGAGCGCCTGAAGGCAGAGCAGTACTCCGTACGTGTCCTGGGCGGCCAGACGTTCCTGGTACTCGGCGAGCAGGGACACGCCCGTCTTCAGCAGTTCCACACCGCGCCTCTTCTTCAGGCCGGCCTTGTACCGGGGATCGAAGTCCTCGCTCAGATTCACCCGCGATCCCGGCTCGACCCGCAGCGGCTCGATGAGCTTCGCGACGCGTTCGGCCCTGGCATCCGTCATGACGACCCGCCCTCTTCTCCTGTCACGCTTCTCCTGTCACGGTGCGTGCCGCGCGGTCATGAGCGCTCACCGACCCGGCCCACGTCGGACGCGGGAGCGGGCCGGAGCATGGCGGGTATCCAGCGGACGCGCAGGGGAGAACGCGACGGGCTCCCGGCAGGCTGCTCGGCCGTCGTCCCGGCCGTCGTCCGCCGTGCGGCGGACGAGTCGCCGACGGCGGCGGGCGAGCGAGAGGCTTCCTCACGGTCGATGGCGCCGAGCAGCACCCGGACCCGGCGTTCGACCAGAATCGGGACGTAGGTCCTGACCTTGGCCAGCTGGAACGGACCGCGGGCCGTCGCGACCGCCTGGTCCACGACGGACGGGTCGATGGAGGGGTACGCGGTCTTCAGCCGCGCGGCCAGACGAAGGAGGGCGACCGCCTCGTCCTGGCGGGTGCCCTTCTCAGCAGCCGGGGCCGCCGGGGGAGGAGGGCCCGCAGGCGGAGCAGGAGCGCGGCTGGTTCCTCGCGGTGCGCTGCTCCCGTCGGCCGTGGACGCCGGCTCATCCGTCTTCATCGCTCAACCACCCGCGCGCTCGCAAGACTCAGGTCTCAGGAGTCGGGTCGGAGCCCGCGGGGACAACGGTCCCGATCCGACCGCCCCAAGACGGCTCGACGGCCGGGTACGTGGCCGCCTCCATCATTCTGAGTCCGCCCGGTCGAAACCGCCTCACGGACGACGCAGCCTCGCGGGTGGTTGCCATGCCACGGGCGCAGCCGTCGGAACCGGCAATGCCGCCAAGACCTCACGACTGTCATCGGCGCGTACTGGCTGACGCGCGGGGGCGGGCGGGTGGTGGCTCGTCGCCGGTCCGGCTCGCGGAGGTCAGGTGGTGCGCAGGGTCTGCCGGGCGAGTCGGTACGCGGGAAGCATCTCGGTGTGTTCCGCGGTGTCCAACCCGCCGAGGTGCAGAACGACCGGGCCGTCAGCGGTGGTGACGGCGAGGGCGCGCTCCTGCTTCGGCTCGTCGAGCAACTCGCTGGTGTAGACGTACTCCACCTCGGCACCGGACAGGCCGCCCACCTGGAAGGTGCGGTAGGTCGCCTTGCTCGCTCCGTCCTCGGCGGCCACGAAGGCCTTGAGTACGGTGCTGGCGTCATCGGCGCCCGGCTTCCCGGTCCAGACCCGGAGGTAGCCGATGTTCCCGGCGGGCTTGGCGTCGATTTCGCAGGCAAGGGTGACCGGTCCCTGCCGCAGCAGGGCATCCGTGACCTCCCCGGCCAGGCCGTCCTCTGTCGCGCCGGAGCCGGACCCGGACCCGTCCGATCCGGTCGTGTCCTGCGGCGCCGCGTCGACGGACTGCGCCTTCCAGTCCTCGGCCGTGGCGAAGGTGACCGGCAGTTCGCAGGCCGAGCCCGCGGGACCGAGTGTGCCGCCGCGCTCGGCCACTGTCCCGGTGGAACCGGAAGCCCCGCGCGTGGACGTGGACGTTGTGCTCGCCGCGGCCTTCGGACTCTCCTCCGCGGTGCCCGAGCAGCCCGTCGCCACGACAGTCAGCAGAGCCGCGCATGCCGGCCCGCGCCACCCGCCCCGTACCCCCACACCCATGATGTGCTCCCCTCCGGTTCACCGGACAATGTAGAGGAGGGCGCGGATGTGGGTGTGGGGCGGGTGGCAGAGGCTGGCTGTGGACCGGGAGGCAGCGCCCGGCGTGATGGACTCACGGCTCACGGCCCATCACCGAGATGTCGGCCGACCACAGTTGGCTCAAATGACACCAGGCACATGGGCGACACACATGTCAGGTGCGCCTGTGTTCTGTTCGCCGCCGCCTGGTGGTGGGCGACGGGTCAGCCGAAGGCCTTGACCGCCTGGTAGTAGGTCCAGGCCGTGCTGTTGCAAGAGGCCTTCGTCGCGCCACTGTAGGCGTCGCAGACCCGCTGGAGGTCCGCGTAGAGGGCGCTGTCGAGACGTGCCTTGTTGGCATCGAAGGCGCCGGCGGCCTTGTAGTTGCGGTAGCCGAAGTCGTGGCGGGCACATGAAGTGGCGAAGGGGAAGCCGAACGGGTTGTCCGGCGATGTGGAGCAGTAGTCGGTGGACCAGTCGAACGAATACGCTGACCAGGCAGCCTGGTTCGCGCGGGCGGCGACCCACGTGCTGTAGCTCGACGCGCTGGTCTGAGTCCAACTGGACAGGACCTGGGGCTTGTCCGCGGGGGCGGCGCTAGCGGCTGTAGCGGTCGCCGTGATGGTTGCCAGGGCCATGGCCGAGGCAGCAAGGCCGGTGGCGAGTCTTCGGTGCATCCCACACCTCCATGAGGCTGCGACCCGCCCATCGGGCTGCAGGTTCATGACAAGAATGATCGGCATCGCGACCCTCCTTGCATAGTGCTTGAACCCCAACAACCAATTAACTCGGGGGAGTTGGGGGGAGGCGTTTCATGTCTGCGACCACCATGGCCGACTATGGCTGGATGTGTTCCACGCGGGTTCGCAACCCGCGCGGAATTGCTCGTCCGGGTGGCGTGGATGATCTTTCGCTGCGTAGGGTGAACCGTCGGATAGCGAACAAATGTCCGCACGCTGCCCTCAAGACTCCACGCCTGGCCGCGTGGCGCTTGCCATGAACGAAGACGTCCCCGCGGCGGGGACGGCGCGCGGCGGGACGACGGCTCCTCCTCGACCGCGAGGTTGTCGCGGCGTCAGGACCGGCGACGCGCGCGCCGTCGACGCCGCGGAGGTCGGAAAGTGAGTAGACAGATGCAGCCGACGTTCGTACTGGTCCACGGAGCCTTCGCGAACTCCTTCTCCTTCGCACCGCTCCAGGCCGAACTCGGGCTCCTCGGGCACCGATCGGTGGCCGTCGACCTGCCCGGCCACGGATTCGGGGCGACCTACCCGCGCGCCTATCAGGCGCCGCAGGATCTCGAAGGGCTCGCCACCGCGCCCGGCTCGATCAAGGGCGTCACGCTCGCGGACAACGTCGCGCACCTGACAGGGGTCCTGGAGCGGGCCAAGCGCAACGGCCCCGTGGTCCTTGTCTCGCACAGCCGCGGCGGCATCACGGCCACGGCCGCTGCCAACGCGCGGCCGGAGCTGATCGACCGCATCGTCTATGTCTCGGCCTGGTGCCCGGTCGACCTCGATGTCAGCGACTATTACGCCGAGCCGGAGATGGCCACGGTCGACGTAGCCTCACTGGCGCCGGCGATGGCCGGGAACCCTGCCGAACTCGGCCTGCTCCGCACCAACTTCCGCACCGCGGACCCCGACGCCCTCGCGGCGCTCAAAGCGGCCTTCCTCGCCGACGGCACCGACGACGAGTTCCTGGCCTTCCTGAACACCTTCCAGCCCGACGAGAACCTGGACGTCGGCACCTCCGCCGACCGGGCGCAGGCCGCGACCTGGGGCCGCGTCCCGAAGGCCTTCGTCCGGCTGACCGACGACGCCAGCCTGCCGCTCGCCCTTCAGGACCGGCTGATCCGCGAGGGCAACGCGCTGACGCCGGACAACCCGTACGCCGTCCGCACCCTTGAGGGCAGCCACCTGAAGTGGCTGATCGCCCCGGCGCCCGCCGCCCGGGTGCTGGGCGAACTCGCGGCGCTCTAGGACGACTTGCCTGCGGGATCGTGATCGGACGGGTACGTCGTGATTCCGGCGTGCCCGTCGGACGGCTTGCCGGGTGACCGGATCGGTCCGCACCCGGACTCGATGAGGTCTGTCCCGAGGGTGCGCGCGCCGGTCAGAGTGGGGGCATGACCCGAGCACTGATCGTCATCGATGTCCAGGAATCCTTCCGCGCCCGCCCGCTGTGGGAGGCCATCTCCAACCCGAAGATCGCCCACCAGGTGGACCGGCTGGTCCGGCTGGCCCGCCAGGCCGGCGACACGGTGGTGTGGGTGCTGCACTCGGCGCCCGGCAGCGGCGACGTGTTCGACCCCGCCCTCGGCCATGTCCGGCTGATGGAGGAGCTCCGGCGCGAGGACGGCGAACCGCTGATCCACAAGACCTCGCACAACGCCTTCACCACCACCAACCTCCAGCAACTCCTCACCGAGCGCGGCGTCCGCGAGCTCACCGTCTGCGGCATCCGCACCGAGCAGTGCGTGGAGACCACCACCCGTCTCGCGAGCGACCTCGGCTACGCGGTCACGTTCGTCACCGACGCCACCGCGACCGACCCCATCCCGCACCGTGACGCCCCGGCCGACCAGAGCGTGGCGGAACTGCTGGCGGACCCCCGCACCCTGAGTGCCGAGGAGGTCATCCGGCGCACCGAGTACGCCCTGGCCGGTCGCTTCGCCACCATCGCCACGGTCGATGAGCTGGAGACGTCGGCCGTGTCTCGGGCATGATGACCGGATCGTGAGCCACATCGTCTTCTTCCTGGTGCCCGGAGTCCATCTGCTGGATCTGGCCGGCCCCGCGCAGGTCTTCTCCACGGTCGCCGACTTCGGGCACCCCTACACCCTCGACTACGTCGCCGAGCAGCCGCAGGTCCCCACCGCTCAAGGCCTGCCGCTGGTGGCCGGGCTCGACTGGCCCGAGCTCGGTCCCGAGGACCTGATCGTCGTGCCCGGCTGGCGGACGTCGACCCTGGCCGACGGCCCCGCCATCGGCGAGGCCAGTCTGCGGGTCCTCCGGGACCACCACGCCAGGGGCGGCACCGTCGCCAGTGTCTGCGCGGGAGCCGACGCACTCGGCCGGGCCGGGCTGCTCGACGGCCGTCGCTGCACCACGCACCACGACGTCCAGGACGATCTCGCCCGCCGCTACCCCCGGGCGGCCGTGGTCCGCGACGTCCTGTACACGGCGGACGACCGGGTCGTCACCTCGGCCGGTATCGCCAGTGGGATCGATCTCGCCCTGCATCTGATCGCCACCCGGCACGGACCGGCCGTCGGCGCTCAGGTGGCCCGGGTCATGGTGGTCTACGCACGCCGCAACGGCCACGAACCGCAGGCCAGCGCGATGCTCCGGTACCGGTCCCACCTGGACGACACCGTGCACCGCGCACAGGACGTACTCGACACCCGCTTCGACCGGCCGGTACCCCTGCCCGACCTCGCCGCGGCCGTGGGCGTCAGCGAACGCACCCTCACCCGCCTCTTCACCCGCGCGACCGGCGGCCTCACACCGCTGCGCTATCAGCAGGCCCTGCGACTGGAGCGCGCCGAGCACCTCATCAGCCACGGCGCCACCGTCGATGCCGCGGCCCGCGCGGTGGGCTTCGAAGACGCCCGCATGCTGCGCCGCCTGCGGGCCCGCGCGACCTGAACCGCCACCGGGCCCGCCCCTCGCGGGCCTCAGGTGTCCTGACCCGCTCCCGTGAGCGTGGCCCGCTGGCGCGCGGCGCGTACGGCCGCCGTCAGCGAGGCGATGTCGTAGGCGCCGTAATGACGGCGGCCGTTGACGAAGAACGTCGGTGTGCCCGAGACACCGCTGAGATCTGCCGACTCGACATCCATGGCCACCCGGGCAGAGGCCGTGCCGGCCCGGAGGTCCTCGCGGAAGCGCTCGCGGTCGAGGCCGATGCGAGCGGCGTACCGGAACAGATCCTTCGGCCCCAGGTCGCCCTGGTGGCCCATGAGGAAATCGTGCATCTCCCAATAGCGGTCCTGGTGAGCCGCGGCCTCGGAGGCCTCCGCGGCGAGTTGGGCGTTGGGGTGCACATCGGTGAGCGGAAGATGGCGCCATACATAGCGGACGTCACCGAAGTCGGCGAGCAGTTCGCGCACCACGGACTCGGCCAGGCCGCAGTAGGGACACTCGAAGTCGCCGTACTCGACGAGGGTCACGGGCGCGTCGAGTGGCCCGCGCACATGGTCGTGCTCCACGTCCACGGGTTCGCTGAGGTCGATGATGGCCTGGCCGGTGCCGAGGAGGGCCCGCGCGCGGGAACGTCCGGTGAGGGCGCCGATCACCAGGACGACGACCCAGGTGAGGAGGAACGAGCCCGCACCCGCGGCCAGAATGCCGATCTTCGCCTGCTCCAGACGGCTGCCGTCGAAGGCCAGCGACGCGATCAGCAGGGCCACGGTGAAACCCACACCGGCCAGCGTGCCCCCCGCGGTGATGGCGCCCCATCCGACGGGCGGGTGAAGGCGTCCTCGGCCGGCCCGCGTCGTGAGCCACGTGCCGCCGATGATGCCGACGGGCTTGCCGAGCAGGTAGCCGAAGAGGATGCCGAGGGTGATCGGCGAGGTGAAGGCGTCGGCGAGCTGACCGCCGCTGAGGGTGATGCCGGCGTTGGCGAGGGCGAAGAGCGGCACGATCACGTAACTGGTCCAGGGATGGAACATCTGCTGGAGCCGCTCGTTGGGGGAGAGCGTCGAGGCGAGGCCGCGTCGCACCGTGCGTTCGAGTTCCGGTGTCGGCTGCTCGCGAAACCGCCGGAACAGACGGCTGGCGTGTTCCAGATCGCCGCGGTCCGCCGCGTACGCGTAGGTCAGCATGCCCATCGCGAGACCGGTCACCACCGGGTCGACGCCCGACTTCAGGAGCGCCACCCAGATCGCCACGCCCAGCACGCCGTACAGGGAGGGGATCCGCGCGCCGATGGTGCGCCGCAGCAGCAGGACGACCACGAACAGGCCGAGCGCCGTCAGCAGCGCGGGCAGCGAGATGGCATCGCTGTAGGCGACGACGATGACGCCCAGCGCCAGGAAGTCGTCCACGACGGCGACGGTGAGGATGAAGACCCGAAGGTTGGTGGGCAGCCGCGACCCGAAGATGGCGAGCATGCCCAGAGCGAAGGCCGTGTCCGTCGACATGGCGGCACCCCAGCCGTGCGCCGCGGAGCCATGGCCCGAGGTGATCGCCAGATAGACGACGACGGGGACGATCATGCCACTGAGGCCGGCCAGCAACGGCAGCATGGCCCGGCGGCGTTCACGCAGCTCGCCGAGATCGAACTCGCGGCGCGCCTCCAGGCCGACGACGAAGAAGAACAGGGTCATCAGGCCGCTGTTCACCCACTCGCGCAGGTCCATCGACACCCCGCTCGACCCGACGTGGATCGACAGCTCGGTACTCCACACCGTCGCGTACGAGTCAGCACCGATGTTGGCCCAGGCCAGCGCCATCAGGGTGGCGGCGAGCAGCACGGTGGCGCTGCCGGTCTCCGTCCGCAGAAACGCGCGCAGCGGGCTGCGGGGCTCCGTGCCGCACTGACTCTGGCCTGACATGGGCGATGTCTCGGATGGCATGGTCACCCTCCGATTCTCGCTCCCGACCGGATGGATCCGATGTCGCCCTCGCCCGCGCGAGCGAGAATCGGGGGCCGGAACGGGGAGCGAAGAGGCGGTGGACCAGGCGGATCGTGACGGTTTGGGTCTGTTGTCGATGGTGGTGACCGGACGGATCAGAATTCGAGAAGCGTGGGCGGACGGGCCTCCCCTAGCGTGTCCGCAGGGACATCGTCGCAGCGCGTCGGCCGGCACCTCCGGTGCGGTGTGCCGCGGACGGTGGCTCTGACCGCGGGGACGGAACCGGCCAAGGAGCACCCGGCGGTCCGCGCGCAGCTGATTGGATCGAGCCAGGCGATGCCGGCGGAGGCCGCGAAGGCGGCCCCGCCCGACAGATGGAGACACGATGAGCAAGGCCACGAGGACGGACACGCAGTCGCCTGCGCCGCACGGTGCCGACAGCCACGATCTGATCCGCGTGCTCGGCGCGCGGGAGAACAATCTCAAGGACGTCAGCATCGAGATCCCGAAGCGCCGGCTGACGGTGTTCACCGGGGTGTCCGGCTCGGGCAAGAGCTCGCTGGTGTTCAACACCATCGCCGCAGAGTCGCAGCGGCTGATCAACGAGACCTACAGCTCCTTCGTGCAGGGATTCATGCCCACTCTCGCGCGGCCCGAGGTCGACGTCCTGGAGGGGCTGACCACCGCGATCATCGTCGACCAGCAGCGGATGGGCTCCGACCCCCGCTCCACGGTCGGCACCGCCACCGACGCCAACGCGATGCTGCGGATCCTCTTCAGCCGGCTCGGGAAGCCGCACATCGGCCCGCCCAGCGCGTACGCCTTCAACGTCCCCTCGGTCAAGGCGAGCGGCGCCATCACCGTGGAGCGCGGTGCCAAGAAGACGGTGAAGGCGACCTTCAACCGTACCGGCGGCATGTGCGGTCGCTGCGAGGGCCGGGGCACGGTCTCCGACATCGACCTCACGCAGCTCTACGACGACTCCAAGTCGCTCAACGACGGCGCGATCACCATCCCCGGCTACGGCTCGGACGGCTGGAACATGCGGCTCTACAAAGAGTCGGGCTTCGTCGACCCGGACAAGCCGATCCGCAAGTACACCAAGAAGGAGCTGCAGGACTTCCTCCACCACGAGCCGACCCGGATGAAGATCGCGGGCATCAACATGACCTACGAGGGGCTGATCCCGCGGGTCCAGAAGTCGATGCTCTCGAAGGACAAGGAGGCGATGCAGCCGCACATCCGGGCGTTCGTGGACCGTGCGGTCACCTTCACCACCTGCCCCGAGTGCGAGGGCAGCCGGCTCAGCGAGGGCGCCAGGTCGTCGAAGATCAAGCGGATCAGCATCGCCGACGCCTGCGCCATGCAGATCAGTGACCTGGCCGAATGGATCCGCGGTCTCGACGAGCCGTCGGTGGCCCCGCTGCTCTCCGCGCTCCAGCAGACCCTCGACTCGTTCGTCGAGATCGGTCTCGGCTACCTCGCCCTCGACCGGACGTCGGGCACGCTGTCCGGCGGCGAGGCACAGCGCGTCAAGATGATCCGCCACCTCGGCTCCTCGCTCACCGACGTCACCTATGTCTTCGACGAGCCCACGGCGGGCCTGCACCCCCACGACATCCAGCGCATGAACGACCTGTTGCTTCGGCTGCGGGACAAGGGCAACACGGTGCTCGTCGTGGAGCACAAGCCGGAGACGATCGCGATCGCCGACCACGTCGTCGACCTCGGCCCCGGCGCCGGTACGGGGGGCGGCTCCGTCTGCTTCGAGGGCACGGTCGAGGAACTGCGGGTCGGTGACACCGTCACCGGCCGCCATTTCGACGACCGGGCCTCCGTCAAGGAGACGCTGCGGAAGCCCACCGGCACGCTGGAGATCCGCGGCGCGTCGGCGAACAACCTGCGCGATGTCGACGTCGACGTCCCGCTCGGGGTGCTGGTCGTCGTCACCGGCGTCGCGGGCTCCGGCAAGAGCTCGCTCGTGCACGGGTCCATCCCGGCCGGCGAGGGGGTGGTGTCGATCGACCAGACTCCGATCCGCGGTTCGCGGCGGAGCAACCCGGCGACGTACACCGGTCTGCTGGACCCGATCCGCAAGGCGTTCGCCAAGGCCAACGACGTGAAGCCGGCCTTGTTCAGCGCCAACTCCGAGGGCGCCTGCCCCACCTGCAACGGCGCGGGCGTCATCTACATGGACCTGGCGATGATGGCCGGCGTCTCCACCACCTGCGAGGACTGCGAAGGCAAGCGGTTCGACGCGTCGGTGCTGGAGTACCACCTCGGCGGTCGTGACATCAGCGAGGTGCTGGCGATGTCGGTGGACGAGGCCGAGGAGTTCTTCGGCGCGGGCGAGGCCCACACACCGGCCGCGCAGCGCGTCCTCGGGCGGCTCGCCGACGTCGGGCTCGGCTACCTCACCCTCGGACAACCCCTCACCACGCTGTCCGGCGGCGAGCGGCAGCGGCTCAAGCTGGCCACGCACATGGCCGACAAGGGCGGCGTCTACGTCCTCGACGAGCCGACCACCGGCCTGCACCTCGCCGACGTCGAGCAGTTGCTCGGTCTGCTCGACCGGATCGTCGACTCGGGCAAGTCGGTCATCGTCGTCGAGCACCACCAGGCGGTCATGGCACACGCCGACTGGATCATCGACCTCGGCCCCGGAGCCGGTCACGACGGCGGCCGGCTCGTCTTCGAGGGCACCCCGGCCGACCTCGTCGCCGCCCGTTCCACCCTCACCGGCGAACACCTCTCGGCGTACGTCGGCGCTTGATCGAGACCCTCGCGGACAGGGGGACGAGTTCTCGGCCCGGCCGGAACTCGTCCCACCCGACCGTCGGCCACGGACGGACGACCCGTCCGACTGGGCGGGGAGAGACAGCGGACGCCGAACAGCGCCCGTCCTGACCACAGGTGGCGACCCGACAGGTGTGCCGCCCACGGTCAGGACGGGCGCCGCCGGACCCCACGGGCTCCGCGCGCGCCCTGCCCGAAATGCACCTACGGTTGACGCACAGAGTGGCGCCCGCGGACAGCGACCTATTCCGCCTCCAGCGCCCCCGTCAGCGCATCAGGAGGCCGGCCGCCATGACCACAGCATCCCCAACCCCTGTCCTGGACACTCTCGCCGCCATGACCGTCGACTCCCTGGAGCGGTGCGGACTGCCCCCGGACATGCTCATCCTCACCCGCATCGCCGCGCTCGCGGCCTCGGACGCGCCTCCCATCTCCTACCTCGCGCACATCGACCCCGCCCTCAAGGCCGATCTGACCATCGCCGAGGTGCAGGACGTCCTGGTGGCCATCGCCCCCATCGTGGGTACGGCCCGGGTCATGACGGCGGCCGGCAACATCGCCTCGGCACTCGGCATCGCGATCGCCGTGGCCGAGGCGGAGATCGAGGCGGAGCTCGACGCCGAGAGCGGGAGCTGATTCGGCCGCTCCTTCACAGGGATCGCGCTGTACGCCGCTGACCTGGACACACGAATCCCGACGCGGACCCACAACTCCTCGCCGGCTCGTGGCAGCGCGTCCCGACGCCTTCCTGTCCACCTCGCCTGCAGTCTGAGCAACCACTCCGTCCTGCTGGGAGGTCTGGGACGGCGTGAGGACGCGCTGACGGCCATCGAGGAAGCCGTGACCGCCTACTGCCAGCTGGCCGCGGCGCGTCCTGCTGTCCATGAGTACGCACTCGAACTGTCCCTGCGAGTTCTGTCCGGGCCGCAAGGCTGCAAACAGCAGTAAGTACCCACATCCCGGAACAGCCAGCCGCGCTATGCCTGAACCCAGCAGCTGCCAGCCGTCTGGACCGCTACGCGCCGGGAGCCCGGTACTGGACTTGCCCGGCTTTGCGCAGGGCATCCATGGTTTCGTCGACGGTCAGGAGAACGGTCGTCTCGAACGAGCTGAGTGCACCGCCTCCGCTGATCGCCAGGGCGACCGCGGCCATGGAGACGTTGTCGGGGGCCTCCCACAGGTTGTAGCCGTCGCGGGTGCCGAACGCGTACCAGAAGCCGTGGAGCTTGCCGCCGACGGACTCGATGTACGTCTGAGCGGCCTTTGCGCGGTCCTCGGGGTGGCCGATCAGTCTCGCCCAGGTCTCCGGCGTGTAGCTGAACCTCGATAGATAGAGCGGCACCATGTCTCCCTTTCGTCCCAGCAAGGGATGCCCCCGCGGGGTGGGATACGTCTCCGAGGCCGCCCGTTATCCCCCGAACGGCCGGGATGATGACCGGCATGGCCACTGCCGGTGAGCGACCCAACCGCCACGCTCACCGCGCCCTCGTTCGGGCCCGTGCACAACCGGCTCGCGTCCGGCCGCTGCCGCTGCGGTGTCCAGCACGCGGAGGACGATCCCGTGCTCGGTACGGCGCTCGACCCGGAGCGCTACGACTACGCGGGCGGGGTGCTGTGGAACAACCACGCCGGGGACCTGTGGCGCCGGTTCACCATCTACCTGCGCCGTGACATCGCCGCCCGTGCGGGTCTGGCGCAAGCCGCCCTGAAGGAGGTGTGCCAGGTCTCCTTCGGCAAGGTCGCCGAGTTCCAAAAGCGAGGCGCCGTGCACTTCCACGCGGTCGTGCGCATGGACGGTCCGGACGGGCCCGACACCTCCCCGCCGGCCTGGGCCACCGTCGCCCTCCTGGACGACGCGATCCGCGCCGCCGCCGACCGCGTCTCCGTGCCACTGGCCGCTGCCGGGAACTTCCCCGCCTGGGTGCTGCGGTGGGGCTCGCAGGTCGACGTGCAGCCCATCGGCGCCCTCGGCCACGAGGAGCTGACAGAACAGGCGGTCGCCTCCTACGTGGCCAAGTACGCCACCAAAGCGGCCGAGACAACCGGCAATGTCGACCGCCGGGTCGGGGAGCTCTCGGAACTCGACAAGCTGCCGCTGCCCGACCACACCCGGCGCCTCATCGAAGCCTGCTGGGACCTCGATGACGCCTACCCGGAACGGATGCTCGCGCACTGGTCCCACATGCTCGGCTTCCGCGGGCACTTCTCCACCAAGTCCCGCCGCTATTCCACCACCCTCGGCGCGCTGCGCCAGGTCCGCGCCGACTACCGCGCCCGCCAGGAACGCCGTGAACGAGGCCTGTCCGAGGATCTCGACGACTCGGAGGGCTCCGCGCTGGTGCTCGCCCACTGGACCTACGCCGGGCGCGGCCACACCCCGGCGAATCCTGGCTCGCCGCAACGATCGCGAAGGACATCAAGACGAACCGAGAGATCGCACGCGAAGCCCTGCAAGACCTGGACGCAGAGGGGTCGGCGAAGTCGATGCACGACGCTGGGAGCTGCGGTGTCAGGCGCCTTGGCGGTGGTGCTGAGCGTGTCGCAGGGGACCTCTGTGATCACCCTTGCTACCGTCCACTTCGCCAAAATAATCCATAGATGACCGATTCGCGCCCACGGGTGGTCGAGAGGAAACGGACCATGAACGACTTTTCCCGTCGCCGACTGCTGAAGACTTCGGCGGTCGCCGGCGCCGGCGCAGTCGTCGTGCCGGGCGTCGCGGCAGCCGCGACCCCTGGTGCGAGTGTCGTGACGGAGACTTCCGTAAATGAGGGGTACGGGGCGCAGTGCTCGACGGCGAAGCTGACCGGCCGCATCGTCCGTCCCCACGACCCTGGGTACACGGACGCGCGCCTCGGCTGGGACCAGCTCTTCTCTCACTATCCGCTGGTCATCGTCTTTGCTCAGAACACCCAGGACGTGGTCAACGCCCTGACCTGGGCGCGACAGAATGATGTCGCGCTGCGGATCCGGAGCGGCCGCCACAGCCTGGAGGGCTGGTCGAACGTCGACAGCGGCCTCGTGATCGATATCAGCGAACTGAAGTCGGTTCATCTCGACAGTGCTGCTCGTGTCGCGACGGTCGGCGCCGGACTCAACCAACTGGAAGCGGTGACCACGCTCGCGAAGCGGAACTTCGCGGTGACGACAGGCACCGAAGGCACGGTGGGCCTGGCCGGCGCGACGCTCGGTGGTGGCTTCGGCTTCCTGACGCGCTGGCTGGGGATGGCGTGCGACAGCCTGATCGGCGCCGAGGTCGTCGTGGCCGAAGGTGGCGACTGCGCAAAGGTGATCAAGGCCGACCTGACTCATCACTCGGACTTGTTGTGGGCGCTGCGCGGTGCGGGCAACGGCAACTTCGGGATCGTCACCTCACTCACCTACAAAGTGGCTCCGCTGAAGAGCGTTACCTATGTGCAGGCCACGTGGGATGGCATCGGTGACCTGCGTAGGGTCTTCGATGCCTGGCAGCGCACCGCGCTGCACGCCGATGACCGCCTTGGCACGCAGGTCGAAATTCACCGCAATCAGACCTTGTTGTTCGCGGTCCTCGCGGAGGGAACGCCTGCGGAGGCCAAGAAGCTGCTGGCCCCGATCCTGTCGGTCGGTAGACCCCAGGTGTCGGTGCAAGTTGGCAACTGGGGCGAGGTGTATTCGGGATTCCAGATTCCTACCGAGAACGAACCCGCGAACTGGAAGTTCTACTCCCAGTTCACTAGAAAGCCGTTCCCGGGCAGAGCGATTGACGTGATCTCCTCGTTCATGCGGGACGCGCCCACGGACGACAGCAACTTCTTCACTCAGGCGTTCGGTGGGGCGGTCAGAAGGAGTCCCCGCGGCGGCACGGCGTTTCCACATCGCGACGCCCTCTTCTACTCCGAGCCCGGTGCCGGCTGGGGGACCCGTTCCGACCAGCCGGGCATCTGCGACCCCCTGACCCCGCAGGCTCAAGCCTGGATCGCCGAGTTCAGCCAGGCCTTGCGCCCCTACGTGGACGGCGCCTACGTCAACGTGCCGAACGTCGGCATGCAGGACTGGGAAACCGCCTACTGGAGGGACAACTTCGACCGCCTGCGCGAGATCAAGGCGAAGTACGACCCGCACAACGTCTTCCAGTACGACCAGAGCATCCCGCCTGCGTCCCGCTGACCGAGCGCTGATGGAGCCCCCTCTCGACCGGTGAGGGGGCTCCGCAATGCCTACCCGTCTCAGGTCTTTTCGCTCAAGAGGGCCTGACTCTGATGTGGTTGGTAAACCGTGCACGAAGACCCCGTCGCTCGCGGTTCTGCCGGGCGACGGGGTCTTCGTCGCGGTGGGTCAGGCCGTCTTGATCGTGACCTCGATGTCTCCTCGGGTCACCTTGGAGTAGGGGCAGATCTGGTCCGCCTTCTCCACGAGCTCCTTGGCCGTGGCCTCGTCGACACCCGGGATGTGGGCGGTGAGTTCGGCGACGATGCCGAAGCCGGCGTCGTTGCGGCCGATGCCGACACGGGCCGTCACGCTGGAACCGGTGATGTCGATCTTCTGCATCCCCGCGATGATCCCGATCGAGGCGTGGAAACACGCGCTGTAGCAGGCGGCGAAGAGCTGCTCGGGGTTGGTGCCGGCACCCGTGCCGCCCAGTTCCTTGGGCTGGCTGACGACGATGTCGAGCTTGCCGTCCTCGGTGGAGACGCGGCCCTCTCGGCCGCCCTCGGCGGTGGCGACTCCGGTGTAGAGGGCTTCGCTGGGCTTGATGGGCATCTCGTGCGTACCTTCCGTCGGTTTTGAATGTGCCTGGATCGGATGGACGGCAACCCGTGCGGGCGGCATTCCGGTGCGCGCCGCCCCCCGAGGGTCAGCGGGTGGTCGGTTTCGCCTCGGCCGTTTGCGCGGTCCCGGACGCGGCACCCTGGGCGGACTGCCCCTGTGCCGCGGCGGGCGCCGCCTTGATGACGAGCCCGAGGCCCGCCAGGCCGGACAGGACAGTGGCGATGGAGCAGAACAGCAGCACATGCCCGTAGTCGGCGGCGTCGGTGCTCGCGCTGCTGAGCAGGGTGGCCAGCGTCGCGATACCGAAGGCGCCGCCGACCTGGCGGGCCGTCTGGTTGAGCCCGGTCGCCGCCGCGAAGCGCAGCGGGGAGACCGAGAGGGCGGCGGCGGTCGACGTTCCCGTCGTGATCGCGCCCATGCCCGCGCCGGCCAGGATGCCGGTGGGCAGCCAGTAGTCGAGGAAGTGGGGCTCATCGGGCAGGGTGAAGGCGAGGAAGAAGCCGGTGCCCGCGAGGACGATCGCCCCCGCCACCACGACGGTCCGTGGACCGTACTTCGTCTGGATCTTGCCCGAGTACAGCGCCACCAGCGTCGCCGCGAAGGCGCCCGGGGTCACCGCCAGGCCCGCCTTCAGCTCCGACCAGTGCCACACCGAGGTGACGTAGAGGACGCCGACCAGGAGCCAGGCGAAGAGGCAGGCCCCGTAGAAGAACACGGACAGGTTCGCCAGGGCGAAGGTCCGGCTGCGCCACAGGCTGGTCTCCACGGCGGGCGCCGAGTGGGTCCGGGAGCGCAGCAGGGTGACCGCCATGGCGACGGCACCCATGGCCAGGCAGCCCACCGTCACGGCGTCGCCCCAGCCCCAGTCCTGGCCCTTGGAGATGCCCAGACTGAGCAGGCCGATGCCGAGCCCGAGCAGGATCGTGCCGATCAGGTCCGGCAGTTTGCTGCCCTCGGGGCGGGCCGTCCGGGGAATGATGTGCGCGCGGAACAGGAGCAGCACACCGAACGGCACATTGATCAGGAACAGCGAGCGCCACCCGAAGGCGTCGACCAGGACGCCGCCGATCGACGGGCCCACCGCGGCGGCGAACGCGGACGCCGCGCTCCACTTGCCGATCGCGGCGCGACGCTGCTCGGGCGGGGTGTCCATGAGGACGATGGCGAGGGACGCCGGGATCATCGCCGCCGCTCCGGCACCCTGCAGCGCCCGGGCGGTCAGCAGGACGGGGATGTTCGGAGCCAGCGCGCACGCGAGGGACATCGCCGTGAAGGTGGCGATGCCCGCGGTGAACAGGGAACGCCGGCCGATCACGTCCGCGAGCCGGCCCGCGGGCGCCAGCAGGGCGGCGAACACAGTGGCGTAGACGGTGATCACCCAGGACAGGTCCGCCACGGCGGAGTCCTCGAAGTCCTGGTGCAGATCGGGGATGGCCAGATTGACGATCGTCACGTCCAGTACAGCCAAGAAGGTCGCACTCGACGCGAGGAGCAGCAGGGGCATGTACCCCCGCTTGGCCGCCGCTTCAGCGGGCCCAGCGCTCATCGCTTAACACCTCCAACATACCGATGGTTGGAATGTATCTGTGTGAGTGCTCGGGCGTCAATCGGGTTGTCACGCAGCGGAGCCGACCGGGTCGTCTGCGCTCCCGGGCCGACGAGCCGGGAGCGGGGGTCCTCGCGGAGGCCGGACGGGCGGCGAGCTGGGACGAACCCGAGGGGCGGACGGGACGGCCTCGGCCCCCTGGAGCGCGGGCCCGAGGGGTGGTTGGAGGGTCTCGACTCAGGGAACGCGCTTCACCTCACGTCGTACTGCCGGTCTGCGCCGCACCGCCCGTTTCCGCCGTATCGCCGGCCCCCGCCGCGATCGCCGCGTCCACCTCGGCGACACGGACCGCCAGTTCGCGGTCCTCGCGCTCGCGCTCCTCGCGACGCTCCCGGTCCAGCCGTTCGGCCTGCGCCTCGTCCGAGGCCATCAGGGCGAGCAGGTCGCTGTTGGCCATGTCGAGGACACCCATGTCCTCGTACGCCGCTTTGACGGCGGGTCCCCACAGCCCGATGTCCTTCACGCACGGGACGATCCGGGTGAAGAGACGTGAACGGAACGCCTGCATGCGAGGGCCCTTGTCCATGTACTCCATGCACTCCGCCATGTCGAAGCCGAGGTTCTCCCAGACCTCCTGCATCCGGAAGCGGTCCCGCATGAGATAGCAGCCCTCCACGACGAACTCCTCGCGCTCGGCCCTCTCCTTGGAGGTCAGCTGCGCGTAGTAGTCCCGAAGCGCGAGCCGTCCGAAGGCGACGTGCCGGGCCTCGTCCTGCATGACGTAGGCGAGGATCTGTTTCGGCAGCGGCTTGTTCGTCTTGTCCCGGAGAATGCCGAAGGCCGCCAGCGCCAGGCCCTCGATCAGCACCTGCATTCCGAGATACGGCATGTCCCAGCGCGAATCCGAGAGGGAGTCTCCGAGCAGGCTCTTCAAGTGGGAGTTGATCGGGTATTCCATACCGATCTTCTCCTTGAGGAAACGGGAGAAGATCTCGGCGTGCCGTGCCTCGTCCATCACCTGGGTCGAGGCATAGAACTTCGAATCGAGATCGGGCACCGATTCGACGATCCGCGCCGAGCAGATCATCGCCCCCTGTTCACCGTGCAGAAACTGGCTGAATTCCCAGGACGCCATGTGGCGGCGCATTTCCTGCCGCTCGCGTTCGTTCAGTTTCGCGTACTGCCGGGAGCCGTACAGGGCGAGCGTGTTCTCCGGGGTGCCGAGCGCGTCGTACGGGTCGACCTCGGTCTCCCACGCGATGCGCGCCGAACTGTCCCACTGCTTGTCCTTGCCCTTCTGGTACAGGTTCAGCAGCCGGTCACGGCCCTCGTCGTACTTCCAGGTGAAGTAGGTGTCGCCTGCCGTGGGCAGCACCCACCGCTCGTCGGAGGTGCGCTCGGCACCGTGCATGATGTTCTCCTCCGTATCCGGGTCCCGCCGCTCTTCCCCGGCTCACGCCTGGTGCGGCGGTGCGAGAAACGGCAGGACACCGGCGAGGAGACCCACTGTGCAGCGGGACCGCTCCCCGTCCGCCATCTCGCCGTCGTACTCCAGGGACAGGGGCGCGCCGTCGGTGCGCTCCACGACGAAGTGCCGGCCCCGGGTGTAGATCACCCCGGGGCGCTCGACGTGCCGTCCCTCACGGGTCAGGTTCAGTAGTTCGAGCAGGTCGCAGGTGCCGTCGAAGGCGCACAGGTCCAGCAGCCCGTCGTCGAGGACGGAGTGCGGCATCAGCCTGAACTGCCCGGCGCGGTACCGGCCGCCGCCGATGTTGGTCAGGTGGACGGCGCCTTCGTGCACCACCTCGCCGTCCACGGTGATCCGCGCGGGATACGGCCTGTGCGCCGCCACGACGTCGGCCACCGCCTGCCGGTAGCGGTCACGGCCGGCCAGGCCGGTGAGGCGGTTCGCGGCGGCGAGGACATCGGCGACGACGCCGGTTCCCGTGCCGAGCAGGGCGTGTGTGCCGCTCTCCCGCAGGTGTGCCACATCGACGTGGCGCACCTGGCGGGCGGGCCCGGACAGGGCCTCGGTCAGCGTCCGCTGCCAGGGACGGTCGGACCAGATCTCGCGGTAGAAGGAGTTCGCGGTCCCGACCGGCACGCAGAACACCGCGGGCAGGGCCGCCTCGGGCCGCTCATCGGCGGCGCGGACGAGTCCGGAGGCCACCTCGCGGGTGGTGCCGTCGCCGCCGGCCACGATCACCAGGTCGGCGCCGGAGCCGGCGGCCTTGGTGGCGATCTCCTCGGCGTGACCGCGGTACCGGGTCTCGACCACCGTGAGGTCCCCGACCAGTTCCGCGCACCACCGGGTCAGGGTGCCGGCGTCGACGAGGTCGGCGCGTCCCGCCCCGGCGAGCGGGTTGGTGATCAGGACACCGGAGTCCGCCCACCGGTCTGACTGCATGCCTGCTCTCCTCGGATCTCGACGGGCAGAGGACCGGACATGACGACGGAGCGGCGGAGAGAGCAGGATTCGAACCTGCGAGGGCGTTGAAGCCCCGACCCGGGATGTTTCCCGGTCCCCGTTGGGCCGCTACGGGAATCTCTCCTCGTACACCGAAGCGCTTGCCTCGAAGGCTTGCGGTTCGGTGCACATCTCCAAGGTGCCAGGGCGTTCTGAGATCTCCCTGACACGGCCCTCTCAGCGGCTGTGGAGCGCCGCCAGATGCGCGCCGAGCTCGGCGAACACCGCTGATGCCAGCACGGCGTGACCGCGCATCGAGGCGTGCAGCATGTCCGCGCTGAAGACGGTGCGGGAGTTGCTGGTGGGGTGGGACCACATGTCGATGACGAGGGCGCCGTGCCGCTCGGCCACCTTGCGCACCTGGTCGTTGAAGATCTGGATGCGGCCGCTCAGGCCTCCGCCGCCGAGCTGCTCGGGGAAGACCTTGGTGATGTCCTGGATGGTGAAGACGAAGACATCGGCGCCGCTCTCGCGCAACGGCCGGACCATCGCGTCGAGTTCGGCCTCCACGGAGCCCGCCGAGAAGTCGCGGGCGAGCATGTCGTTGCCGCCGCACACCACCGAGGCGAGGTCGGGACGGAAGTCCAGCGCCTGCTGAAGCTGTCCCGTCCGCACCTCGGCCGCCTTGAGATGGCGTACGCCCAGATTCAGGTACTCCAAGCCGGGATTGCCCCGGCGCAGCGCCTCCAGGACCCGCTCCGCCCAGGGCAGGTCCGTGTAGCCGGGGGAGGACTCCCCGAGCCCTTCGGCGAGGCTGTCCCCGATGACCGCGAAGCGTGTCCAGGGGGCCTTGTTCAGCAACCGGTCGGCGTCCCCGGGGGAGAGGACGTGCGGGTCGGCGTCCTCGGTGGTGGGTCCTTCGGTCGTGGTCATACTGCTTCTCCGTTCTCCCGCGCGGCACGCTCGGCCGCGATCAGGCCCATGAAGTCGTCGTCCTTGCAGTAGGGATCGGCGCCGGCGTAGCGCCGTACGAGCTCGGGGACCCGTACCTCCTCGGTGGGCCAGAAGCCCGCCTCGCGTACGGCCTCCGACGCGGTGTCCGGGGTCATGCCGGTGACGTACGGCTCGCCCTGGGCGCCCACCTTGCGGGCCATCGCGAGGGCGCCCTCGTAGGGGGTGGTGCCGTCGATGACGCTCTCGTCCATGTAGTCGAAGACGAGGCCGCTGCCGGGTGCGCACAGGTCCGTGAGCTGGTGCAGGGTGCGCTCGAAGGCGTCGCGGCGCAGGAAGTAGGTGACGCCCAGCCAGCCCACCACGCACGGCCGGCCGGTCTGGAAGCCGGCGTCGACGAGGGCCTTGGCGAGGGAGTCCCCCGCCTCGAAGTCCACGGGTACGTAGGTCACCGACGGGGCGTCGATCGCCGCCTCCACCAGCGTTTCGAGCTTGGCGCGCTGGGTGGCGGGGTGGTCGACCTCGAAGTAGCGGAGCCGGTCGTACCCGGGCATCCGCAGCGCCGTGGTGTCGTAGCCCGCGCCGAGCAGCACCACCTGGCGGATGCCGGTGGCGACCGCGCGTATCAGCTGGTCCTCGAAGAACCGCTGGCGCAGCAGGATCTCGGCGATGAAACCGCCGTGCGCGGAGTCCAGCGCGGTCAGCCGCGCGATCGCCTCCTGGGAGGTCCGGGGCGGCGGGGGCTCGCTGACGAACAGCGAGGCGAAGCGGTCGTCGAGCAGGCGGCGCCCGGGTTCGACGACCGCGTCGGCGGCGCGGGCGCGCGCGGTGAGATACGCGGTGTCGCTGGGCAGCCCCGATTGCATTCGGGTGGGCTGTTGCGGAGTCAGCATGGTGGTTCCTTTCCGGGAATTCGGCCCGTGGCGGTCGCGGTAAGAGGCCGATGGGTGACGGCCGTGTGCTTGTCGACTGTCTTACGCGCCCACTGCGGTACGCCCCTGAGTAAGTGCGCGTTCCGTTTCCCGAGCCCGGGAATTTCCGTTGGTTGCGAGGGTTCGCGGCTCTCGCGGCGTAACCAGGAAGAAGCAGGGCGGCGTATGGAGACCGTCGTAGGTGCCGCTTCGTGATACGGCAGTCGTGAAGGAGACCGATGACCCTCACCGAAGAACTCGCGGAATGGGCCCACGCTCTGCGGTTCGAGGAGATACCGCCGGATGTCGTGGAGATCGCCAAACTGCAGATCCTGTCCCAGTGCGCGGCCATGCGTATCGGCGCGACGCATCCGCTGGGCCGGAAGCTGACCGGGGCCTTCGGGCCGCCGTTGCAGCCGGATCCGCGCCGGGCGGCCTTCGTGCTCGCCGGGCTCGGTTCGTGGCTGCACTTCGACGACACCGCGTTCGCCGGGCATCTGTCCAACTCGACCGTGGCCGTACCCATGGCCTACGCGCAGAGTCAGGAGCTGGACGGGCGTGCGCTGCTGACCTCGGTGATCGTGGCCAACGAGTGCGCCGCGCGCGTCACCGCGTCGGCCACGCTGGGGCCCTTCCGCGGGCAGAGCGCCACGTTCACTCATGTCATCGGCGCCGTCGCCGGGCGGCTGCGGGGGGAGACCGCGCCCGCGCGGCGCTGGGTCGACGCGATCGGCCTCGGCCTCGGGCTGCCGCCGCGCACCGTGCCGATCGGGTTCCTCGGCGGTGACGCCAAGGTCTTCAGCGCCTCGACACCCGTCTCCGTCGGGCTGGACGCGTGCGACGCCGCCGCGGCGGGCTTCGCGGGCAGCGCGGAGATCCTGGAGCATCCGGAGGGCTTCCTGTCCCGGTTCTCCACCGTGCCGCTGCCCGGGGCGGTGACCGCCGGGCTCGGGCAGCGCTGGCACACCCACACGACGTCGTTCAAGGTGCACCCCGGCGGGCCGGGCATGGACGCGGCGGTCGACTGCGGACTCGAACTCCACCGGGAGCTGGGGCCGGTACGGGCGGGGGACGTCACCGCGATCACCGTGGACACCTCGCTGTACACGGCGCTGGTGAACGCCCAGGCGGGCGTGTACCTGCGCGGGCCCGACTCGCCGGTCAGCGCGCTGGTGTTCGCGTTGCCGTACCTGCTCGCGACCGTCCTGCTCACCGGTGAGCTGACCACCGAGGACTTCTCCGCGCCGGGGGTCGCGGACGAGGAGCGGTGGCGGCTCGCGGAGCTGGTGCGTACGCGCCTCGACGAGCGGATGACCCACGACCTGTTCCACAGCGAGGTTCCCTTCGGGGAGGCGCTTCGGCAGGCCGGCCCGCGGGCCGCCGAGTGGCTGCGGCCCTTCGGCGCGCGGTGGAAGGACGACGGGCAGTGGCTGGTCGATCTGGTGGGCGAACTGGAGGCGCCGAGCGAGGACTTCCGTTCCGCGCGGAAGGTCACGGGAGCGCGGGTGACCCTCGATTTCCGCGACGGCCGGTCGGCCCGTCGAAAGGTGGACATTCCGGTGGGAGCGGTGGGCGGGCCACCGGCCGCCTCCCTGGTGCGCGAGAAGTTCCTCGGCAGCGGGGGAACCGCGGACACGGCGGACGCGATGGCCGGGCTGGAGTCGGCCTCCGCCCATGAGGTCACGAAGCTGCTGAACGCGGCGCTGGAGCTGACCACCACGTGAGCGTGCGGTGTCCGCCGGTCCGTCACCCGGGCTGTTCCCCATCTCCCGCCGCCCCACGTGTCGTGATCCAACGTGCCGCGGTCCGGCCGGCCGCACGCCCGCGAGATGCCGGCGCTCCGGTCGACGCCCGGCGGCACATCCGCCTCCAGCCGTCGTCTCAGCCCGTCAACGCCTCCTCGTACCAGCGGCGCAGTCGGGCCCGGGCCTTGGTGAAGGCGCTCTCGGCCGCCTTGAGGGAGATCCCGCGCCGACTGGCGAACTCGCGGGTGCTGATGCCGTTGAGGCGGGCGACGATCACCTGGTGTTCCCGGCCGGCGAGCCGGTCGACCTGCTCCAGCGCCCAGGCCTCCTCCTGGGCCGCGCAGATCAGTTCCTCCGGGCTCGCCATGACCTCGGCCCAGGGGCCGCGCAACAGCCGTCGGGCGCGTTCGTCGCGGCGGTGGATGTCGGTGCAGAGCCGCAGGGTCACCGTGGTGAGGAAGGGGCCGACCCTGCTCTCGTCGAGGTCGCGGAAGGTCGCCGCGCGTATCAGGGCCTCCTGCGCGCAGTCCTCGGCCTCCTGGTTCCCCGAGAGACGGGACCTCGCGAGTCGGTGGATGCGCTCCCGGTGCGGGAGCAGCAGCTCCCACCGGTCCGCGGGGACCTGTACGCCGGGAGGTGCGGGGCTGTGCATGGCTGATGACCTCCTTGCCGGATACGGCCAGAGGGACGGGGGCGTGCCGCAGGCCTGGTCCCAGGCTTGGCGCCCTGCGGCCGTGATGTTACATTCCAACCGATGGTATGTCTATGAAACCCAGGATCGGTGAACTCTCGGTACGAGGGGGAGACGCTAAGATCGAACGGTGGGGCGTTTCGGGGGGTCAGGAGGGCAAGTGGGCAGTCAGCAGCGGGTGCGCCGATCGCAGGAAGAACGTTCTCGGACGACGACGAACGAGCTGCTCGCCGCTGCGCGCGGGCTCTTCGCCAGAGACGGGTACACCGCGACCTCGCTGGACGCGATCTGCGAGGAGATCGGGGCGAGCAAGGGCGCGCTCTATCACCACTTCAAGAACAAGCGGGATCTCTTCCGCGCCGTCTACGAGGCGGAGGAGAACCGGCTGTCGAGCGCGATCGCGCAGACGTTCACCCTCCACGAGGACCCCTGGGACGGTCTGTACGAAGGCATGCGCGAGTTCCTGGTCATGTCGATGGAGCCGAGCACCCAGCGGATCACCCTCATCGACGCGCCGGGGGCGCTGGGCTGGGCGGAGATGCGGGCGATCCGCTCCGACTGCCGGCGCATGATCGCCTACGGCCTCGGTCAGGTACTCGGCAAGGAGCGTTCCCGCGCGGACGTCGCGGCCGTCGCCTCGATGGTGCACGGCGCCGCCTGTGAGAGCGCGGTCGCCCTGGCCCACGCCGACGGCGACGCCGACGAACTGCTCGAGGCCACCCTGCGCCAGTTCCGTCAGCTCTTCTCGTCCTTCGCCAACGCCTGAGTGGTGTCCCGCCCGTCGCCGGACGCTCACCGGTAGGCGTCGGCGGCGGCCGCGAGATGGGCGCCCAGCCCGCGGATCACCGAGGCGGCCGCGACGGCATGGCCCCGCATGGTGGGGGCGCAGCCGTCGGCGCCGAACACGTCCCGGTCGGAGGCCGCCGGATGTGCGGTGAGGTCCACGAAGATCGCGCCGTGCCTGAGGGCCACCGCCTGCTTGCGCTCGGCCAGTTCGCGCAGCCGGAGCCTGAAGCGCTCGGTCGCCTCGTCCTTGTGGGGATTGCCGCGGGTGATGTCGAACCAGTTCACCATCAGCACATCGCCCCCGCTGTCGCGCAGCGGTGCCACGACCCGGTCGAACTCCGCCTCCACGGCGTCCGCGTCGAACGGTTCGCGCGCCAGCTCCCTGCCGCAGCACATCAGCGCCGTCAGATCCGGCTTGAACTCCAGTACGCGGCCGAGCTGTCGGGACCGGATCTCGGCCGCGAGCCGGCCCTTCCTGCCCAGGTTGAGATAGGCGAGGCCGGGCTGGACCCGGCGCAGCGCCGCGGCCACCCGGTCCGCCCAGCCGTCGTGGCCGTAGCCCTCGGCGGGCTCCCCGCGTCCGTCGGCGATCTCGTCGCCGATCACCAGGAAGCGCCGCCAGGGCGCCCCCGTCAGACTGACCTCCGCCTGCGTGGTACTCAGACAGTGCGGATCGCTTTCTTCGCGCCGCAGCGCGGTCTTCACACGCATTCTTCCCCCGTTTGTCGCACCCTTTGGTCCGGCGGGTGCACCGTACCCCGTGAATTCGAGCGTCCGTACGACGATTTCGCGTCGGGCGGTCGCCCGTGACGCCGCCTCCTCACACCGACTTGGTGACCCGGAGGATCTGCCAGATCGCCCCGAAACTGGCGCCGCGTTCGAAGGCCAGATACTCCGGCAGTACCACCTGCGGACCCCACTTCTCCTTGTACGCGAGCTGGGTCGAGGCCGGGTAGACCGCCTGGCCGTGTTCGGCGAGCAGCCGCATGAACCGTCCCGTCAGCTTGCTCGCCCCGGCCGGTTCGTGCTCCGGGTCGAGACCGGTGAACGGGGTGAAGCCGAAGTGCAGCCAGTCGGCGCCCTCCTTGACGAAAGTCTCCGCCGCGTGCAGATTCACGGCCTCCATCACCCCCGGCGGGGAGTCCGGAAGCCGCCTGCTGAGGTCGTGCAGCCAGCCGGGTCGGCCGCCGTGGGCGGGACTGTAGGAGATGTACGAGACCGGCGCGGAGTCCAACGTGCCGACGAAGAGCCGGCGGTACTTCTGCGCGGGGCCGCCGAGCTGGCCCACCAGGAACTCGATCTCCTTGACGTGCCGGCCCTTGGAACGCAGCCACGCCTTGTCGATCCGTTCGATGTCCCGCGCGCACGCCTCCCAGTCCGTCTCGGTCACCGTCAGACCGCTGCGCCTGGCGCGGGAGATCTTGTTGCGCAGTTTCATGAACTTCGAACCGCGCAGGCTGAATTCGGCGAGTTCCAGGGAATACGACGAGCCCACCTGATTGATGGTGAAGCCTTCTTCGTGGAACAGGCCGAGATCCTCGCGTTGCAGCTGGATCCCCACGATCGTGCGGCGCTCGTCACGCGCGAAGGAACGGAAGGCGCGCAGCAGGGACGCCTGTTGTCCAGGGGCGGCGAAAACTCCGCCGAACTGCACGAGATAGCGGCCGGAACGCCGGTAGACGATGAAACCGTCGCCGCCCCCGTCGCGGAAGTGCTGATTCCCCTCGTTGAGCGCGAGAAACGCGCTCGGGTTGTCCGCGTGCTTCTCCACGATGGACACCAGCTGGGAGAGATCATCGCCGCTCGTCTCCGCCATGGGCGTCACCGTCCGCCGCATCCGTGATCGATTCACCGCACCGCCCTTCAACGATCTGCAGGAACGCACGGAACTCTTTCAGCGGGGCCGTGAAGCCGACTGAAACAACCGTCTCAGGACCGTCTCAGCGCTTTCTCAGAGGTCTTGGCGAAGGTTGCCGTCGAAAAGTCGAAGTTGGTCTACAGAAGGCGGGGGACCTGGGGTGACCAGCGTTCAGTTGTCCGCTCCGGCCGGCCGGCAGCGCGGCGGGATTTCCGCGCGACGGTTGCGTACGTACCGGTCTTATGTGAACGGAGAATGCCTGGACGGCGGTGAGTGGGTCTATGTCGTCGGCGCCGACGCGTTGCTGGACGACGCGTTCGCGAGCCTCAGCCTCAAACGCAAGCTGGAGCGCGGGCTGTCGGAGCCCGCGGAACTGCCCAGCAGCATCGTCGGCAAAGTGGCCAAGGCCGACCGCGACACCGTCCAGCGGGCCGTGGAGGCCGCGGCCGAGGCCGCGCCGCGCTGGGCCGCCTTCCCGCTCGACGTGCGGCTCACCGAGCTGGGCCGTCAGATCCACCGGCGCATCGTGGAACGCGCCCAGGAGATCGTGGACGTCCTGGTCGACGAGGGGCATCCGCTGCCGCTGGCCCGCTGGCAGGTGTCGGGCATGCTCGACTGCTTCGGGCCGCAGTCGCTGAGTTTCTACCGGTCGCAGATGCTCCAGGAGTTCCGGCAGGGCGACCGCCAACTGGCTGTGCGCAGGCTCCCGGACGGTGTGGTGTGCCTCAACCCGCCGCAGAACGCGCCGCTGTCCAGCACGCTGCTGGGCGTCACCTCGATCATGGCGGGCAACTCCCTCGTGGTCCGCGCGCCGCGCAGCGCCCCGCTGGGGGCGATGTACGTCCTGCACGAGATCGTCGTCCCGGCCCTGGATGAGCTCGGTGCCCCGCCCGGCACCCTGAACGTGGTCTGCGGCGACCCGGCGCCCATGCTCGCCGCCTGGCTGCGGAGCCCGAAGGTGAACGACATCATGTATTTCGGGAGCAGCGAGAACGGCATCACCTTCGAGGAACGATGCATCGCCGCCGGGAAGAAGCCCATTCTGGAACTGGCCGGAAACGACGCCGTCGTGGTGTGGAAGGACGCCGATCTCGAACTGGCCGCGGAGGCGGTCACGGAGAGCTTCTTCGGCTCCGGACAGCTCTGCATGATTCCGAATCAGGTGCTGGTGCACCCGGATGTCGCCGACGAGCTCATAGCGAACATCGTCCGCCAGGTCGGCCACATCCGTCCCGGATACGCCTGGGAGGAGGACGTCCTCCTGACGCCGGTCCTCAGGAACGAGAAATTCTTCGCCTGCCTGCGGGACGCCGTGGAGAACGGCGCCGAAATCGCCTGCGGCGGGCACGCCATGCAGATCGACGAGACCCGCGACGCGGCGGGCATCTTCCTGGAGCCCACGGTGGTGGTGGTCCGCGGACTGACGGACGCCCGGGAGATCGACGCGGTACGCGACGAAACCTTCTTCCCGCTGATCCCGATCGTGGTCGCGGACCCCGCACCGGACGCCGAACTCATCGACAGTTTCATCGAATTCGTCCGTTCGAACGCCTACGGCCTGCGGAATTCCGTATGGGCCACGGACCGCGCGGTCGTGGACGAATTCGTCACCCGGATCACCACCGGCGGAATTCTGAAGGTGAACGACTCACACATCGGATTCCTCCCCTATCTGCCGACGCACGGCGGTACGGGACTGACCGGTGGTGTCTTCGGCGAGGCCAACTACCCGATCCTGCGCACCTCGCACGTCCAGGGGCTCAGCGTGAGCACCGGGTCGCGTCCCCGGGACGCGGTCTTCGGTGCCTGGCGCGCCATGGACCGGCGAGAGTGCTGAACACCCCGTCCGCGCACTACGAGAGAGCTGCCATGCGCCCATTGGATGCCGCGCGCGAGACGTGCGAGAAATTCATGCCCGGGCTGCTCGCCGAACTCGGCGAGTCGCCGCTGACCGAACTGGAGTCCCCGGAGTCTCCCGCCATCGCCCTGTTCCGCGGTCACGGGGGACCCTCACTGGTCATTCCCAAGACCTACGCCGGCTCCGGCGCCGGCCCCCGGGAGGCGCTGCAGGTCACCCGGGCCCTGGGCGCGGCGGCCCCGTCGCTGGCCGTGGCCACGACCATGCACCACTTCTCCGTGGCCACCCTGTTCACCCTGGCCGACAGCCTGCAGGCCGGCGGTGCGGAGTGGGCCCTGCTGGAAGGCATAGCGGAACAGAATCTGCTGGTCGCCTCCGGCTTCGCGGAGGGCCGCACCGCGCAGGGCATCCTGACGCCCACGATGCGGGCCACCGTCGTCGAGGGCGGCTACCGGATCAACGGTGCGAAGAAGCCGTGCAGTCTGTCCCGGTCGATGGACCTGCTCACCGCGAGTGTGGCGGTGCCCGGCGAGGACACCTCGGCCGTCCTGCTCGTACCCAAGGGCGTCGAGGGCCTGACGGTGCATCCGTTCTGGGCGAACACCGTCCTCGCGGGCGCGGAGAGCGACGAGCTCCGTCTGGAGGACGTGTTCATCAGCGAGCAGCAGCTCATGCGGACCGAGCAGGCCGAGGCGGGGGCCATGGACAGCCTCCAGACGGTCGGGTTCATCTGGTTCGAGCTCCTCATCTCCGGTTCGTACCTGGGGATGGCGAGCGCCCTGGTGGAACGCGTCGTGGAGCGCGGCCGGGGCACCGACTCTGAGCGGGCGCGGCTCCTTTGCCGGCTGGAGAGCGCGGCGCTGCTGCTGGAGGGCATGGCGCGGATGATCGAACAGGAGGAGACCGGCGACGAGGCGCTCACCAAGTCGCTGATCGCGCGGTACGCGGCGCAGGACGCCCTGGCGGAGTCCGTGCACCAGGCCGTCGAACTGCTCGGCGGGATGGCGTTCATCGGCTCGCCGGACATCGCCTATCTGGCGGCGGCCTCGCACGGGCTGTCGTTCCACCCGCCGTCCAGGTCGAGCGTCGCCGGGCCGCTGCTGGAGCACATGTCCGGCCGGCCGCTGCGGATCGCGTGAGGCCGGCGATGACCACCTCCTCGGCCTCCTTCACGTCCGCACCGTCACCGTCACCGGCCCCGACCGAGCCCGCGGCTCCCGGAGCCTCCGCACCGCTCACGCCCCCGGCGGCCTCCCCGACCGGCGCCGTCGGCACCGGCACCCGCTCACCCCTGTCCCGGGAGGAACTGGGCCGGCTCTACCGGCGCCGCCTCAACAAGGGCCGGGCCGTCCTGGGGGAGATGTTCGGCGGGCACATCGAGACCGAGTCGCGCGGCTCCTGGGTGTTCACCTCCGAAGGCCGCGGGTTCCTCAACTGCGGTGGCTACGGAGTCCTGTTGATGGGCGCCCGGCACCCCACGGTGGTGCGGTACGTGTCCGAGCAACTGCACCGGCACCCGGTCGCGACCCGGGTGTTCCTGGAGCCCCAGGCCGCGCTGGCCGCCGACGCGCTGGTGGCGGTCGCCCCGCCCGGCCTGGAGCGGGTGCACTTCGCGGGCTCGGGCGCCGAGGCCGTCGAGTGCGCGATCAAGATGGCCCGCACCCAGGGCAAACGGCATCTCGTCGCCACCGTGAACGGCTATCACGGCAAGACCATGGGCGCCCTCAGCCTGACCGGCCGTGACCTCTTCCGCGACCCCTTCGCCCCGCTGCTGCCGGACGTGGAGCACGTCGCGTACGGCGACTCCACGGCCCTGGAGGAGGCACTTCTGCGGCATCCGGGCGAGTGCTGTGTCGTGGTCGAGCCCGTACAGGGCGAGGCCGGTGTGGTCATCCCACCGGACGGCTACCTCACCGGGGTGCAGGAGCTGTGCCGCCGCCACGACGCCTTCTTCGTGCTGGACGAGGTGCAGACCGGTCTCGGCCGGCTCGGTGCCTGGTGGGGTGCAGACATGGAGGGGATCACCCCGGACGCGCTGCTCGTCGGCAAGGGACTGAGCGGCGGGATCGTCCCGGTGTCGGCCGTGGTCGCCACCCCGGCTGCGTTCGCGGTCTTCGACCGTGACCCGTATCTGCACACCTCGACGTTCTCGGGGGCGCCGCTCGCGATGGCGGCGGCCCGGGGCGCGCTCGCCGCGATCCACGACGACGGTCTCGTGGAGCGGGCCCGGGTGCTCGGCGACGAACTGCTCGTCCGGCTGCGGGAGATCGCCCACGGCCACTACGGCGACGGGCTGCGCGAGGTACGGGGCCGGGGCCTGCTGCTGGGCTTCGAGTTCGCCCGGCCCGGCGCGGCCGGGGACCTGCTGATCGAACTCGTGGAACAGGGAGTCATCGCCAACCACTCGCTCAACTCGGACCATGTCCTGCGGCTCACCCCGCCGGCCGTGCTGTCCCGTTCCGACATGGACTTCCTGTACGAGGCCTTCGACCGCGCCTGCGGCAGGCAGGCCTCCGCCTACTCACTCTCATCGGAAGGTGGCGTCGGCCATGCGTAGTGCTCATGTGACCCTCGGCGTACCGGGGGTGAGTCCTCAGGCCGCCTTCGCCCGGGTGAAGGACTTCGCCGCGTACCCGGACCTCGTCGACGTCGTACGGTCCGTGACGGTCCGCCGTACCAGCGACACGGACGAGTCGAGCGACTGGGAGGTGTACTTCCGCAACGGCATCCTGCGCTGGACGGAGACCGACCGGTTCGACCCGGCCGCGCTGACCATCGTCTTCGCCCAGGTCGACGGCGACTTCGAGGAGTTCTCCGGGACCTGGGCGGTCACCGCCGACGGCGACGGCTGCCGGATCTCCTTCGACACCGCGTTCGACTTCGGTATCCCCTCGCTCGCCGGGATCCTCGACCCGGTGGCGGAGCGGGTGTTCAAGGAGACCATCGCCCGTGTGATCCGGGGCCTGTTCCCGGGCGCCGTGGTGATCGGCGACGAGGCCGTGGCCAACGCGCTGGCCGCGCTTCTGGAAGTGGCCGGACCGGTGGGAGGCGCGCGCTGATGGACGCCAAGAACCTCTTCGAGACGCCGACCACCTCGAAGCTCCACCGCGCCGAGTACGGCCTGGGCCTGGTGGTGGCCAGCGTGCTGTTCTTCACCCACCTGGGAGACGTGTCCTGGCCCGCCTTCATCGGCCTGTTCCTCTACATCGACCTGATCGGCTACATCCCCGGCGCGATCGCCTACCACCGCAGTACGACCAAGGAGATCTCCAAGGTCTACTACGTGCTCTACAACGTCATGCACAGCCTCGTCACCGAGGGCCTCGTGGCGCTGGTGTGGATCTGGGCGTTCGGCGCCGAGTGGGCGTTGCTCGCCCTGCCGATCCATCTCTTCGGCGACCGGGCGCTGTTCGGGAACTTCCTCAAGAGCTTCCGGCTGCCCTTCGAACCGGTCGAGGACCCCGGATACCTCCGCTTCCGTACCGCGTTCGAGGACACGGGGGACCGGCTTCCCCCGGTGGCCGCGCACCTGGATGCGAGGACCTCATGAGGGAGACCCTCGCCGCGGAACGCCGCACCGACGGCACGGCCGGCGCGACGCGCGCCACCGTACGCCGTCTGGCGACCGGCGTCGCGGTGCTGACCTGCGGCGACCCCGAGACGGTCGAAGGGGTCACGGTGAGCACGGTGGCCCTCGCGTCCATGGAGCCGCCGATCGTCTCCGTGGCCCTGCGGGAGGACAGCCGGGGGCTGCGCACCCTGCTGGCGTGCGACCGCTTCGTCGTCAACGGGCTCGCCGCCGGACAGGCCTTCCTCGCCGACCACTTCGCCTCGAAGAAGCGCCCCCGGGGCCTGGCCCAGCTGCCGTCCGAGACCTGGGCCGGCCTCAGCTCGCACGGGGTGCCCCGGCTGAAGGGCGCCGTCGCCTGGCTGGAGTGCCACGTCCTGCGCAGCACCGCCGTCGGCGACCACCGGGTGATCTTCGCCCGGGTGCTGTGCGGCTCACAGGACGGCGGAACGCCGCTGGTCAACTTCGCCGACGAGCTGCGACCCGGCCGGGCCGCCATCCGACCACTGCCCGCGGAAAGGGATCGATGACCGTGTCCAACACGCCACCCGAAGCCGACTGGGAGAACGCGCCGTCGCTGGTCGACGGCGCCATGACCCTGGAACTGACCGCCGAATCCTGCGATCTGCGCTACTGGCTGCGGTCCGTGCCGCAGGGCACACTGCGCGGCCACCCCCTCGGCCACGCCGACGACGTACGCCCGTCGCCGGTGATGACCGAGCCGGGACCGCTGAACAGCGCGCTCAGCCAGGAGCTGGCCTTCCGCTCCATCGCGGAGGAGAAGGCCACCCGCGCCATCGCCTACATGGTGGCGGTCGCCCCCGACAACCCGTCGCTGGAGTTCTACTCGACGCAACTGCTCGACGAGGCACGGCATGCCATGGTCTTCCGCCGCCATCTGCTGTCGCTCGGCATCGCCGAGGACGACCTGTGGCCGGCGATCGACCGGCTGGCCGGCGCCGACAGCGAGCGCGTCCTCGTACCCCTGGAGGAGTTCGGCCTGCGGGCCCTGCGCGACCGGCGGGACTTCATCGGCGGCGTCGTGATCCTCACGGTGCTCGTCGAGGGTGTCCTCGCCCCCTCCGCGGAGCTGAGCGAGCGCAAGTGGCGGGTGTTCGACCCGGCGGCCGCCGACATCGAGCGCGGCGCCGGCATCGACGAGATCCGCCACCTCACCGTCGGCAGTTCCATCGCCCGGGAGCATCTGCTGCGCCACCCCGAGGACAAGCCGCGCATCCTGGAGCTGATCCAGGAGGGGTACGGCCTGTGGGAGAAGCTGCCCTCGCAGGATCTGGTGATGCGCCGCGAGCAGCTGTTCCAGCAAGGGCTGGAACAGCACGGCGAACTGGTCGGCGACTACGAGGTCTGGCCGGGGCGGCGGCTGATCGACACCACGGCAGAGGAACGGGCCGGGACCGCGCACGAGTGGGCCGACTCGATGCAGCGCGCGCGACTCGCGTACATGGGCCTCGAGGAAGCCCTGTGACCGCTCGCGCCGCGGTCGTGTGCGGGCTGGGTTCCTGGCTGCCACCGAGGGCGGTGACCAACGACGAGCTCGCCAGGGAACTCGACACCTCCGACGAATGGATCCGCGCGCGTACCGGCATCGGCGCCCGCCACATCATCGACGAGGGCCTCGCCACCTCGGACCTCGCCGTCGAGGCGGGGGCACGGGCGCTGAAGTCCGCGTCGGACATAGCGGTGGACGCGGTGGTGCTGGCCACGGCCACTCCCGACCATCCGATCCCGGCCACCGCGCCGCGCGTCGCGGCCCGCCTCGGGCTGGGCCCGGTGCCCGCGTTCGACGTAGCCGCCGTCTGTACAGGCTTTCTGTACGGGCTGGCGACGGCGGCCGGGTTCATCGCCGCCGAGTCCGCGGACTCCGTCCTGGTCATCGGCGCGGACGCGTACTCCCGCATCCTCGACCCGGCCGACCGTTCCACCCGGGCCATCTTCGGCGACGGAGCCGGGGCGGTCGTCCTGCGGGCGGGCCGGCCCGACGAGCCCGGTGCGCTCGGCCGGTTCCAGCTGGGTTCCGACGGATCGGCGGACGACCTGATCCGGGTGCCCTCCGGAGGCTCCCGGGACCCGTTCCGGCCGGCGACGGCCGAGCGGAGCGACCCCTACTTCCGGATGGAGGGCCAGGCAGTGTTCCGCCACGCCGTGGAATCCATGGCCGAGTCCTCGGAGCGGGCCCTGCGCAGCGCGGGCTGGTCGGTGGCGGACGTGGACCTGCTGGTCGCCCACCAGGCCAATGTACGGATCATGCACGCCCTGGCCGACTGGATGGACCTGGACCGGGACCGGTGCGCGATCCATCTCGACCGCGTCGGCAACACCTCCGCCGCCTCCGTGCCGCTGGCCCTGGCCGACGCCGTCGCGGGCGGCACGCTGCGCCCCGGCCACCGGGTGCTGATGACCGCGTTCGGCGGCGGGCTGACCTGGGGCGCCTGCACGGTCCGCTGGCCGGCTGTCGAGCCGTACTGACACCGACCGTTCGCAACGCTCGTACACCACCGACCACTTCGCACACCACGACGGACAAACCGAGGAGAGACATCCCATGAGTGACACGAGCGATCGCCTGATCGCCCTGCTGGTGCGGGTCTGCGGTCTGGAGGCCGACGAGATCTCGCCCGAGGTGACGTTCCGCAGCCTCGAGGTGGACTCGCTCGCCCTGGTCGAACTGGGCCTGGCCGCCCAGCAGGAGTTCGGCGTCCCCATCAAGGACGACGAGCTGGAGCTGGACGCCACCGTGGCCGACGCGGCGGCGATGGTGGAGAAGAAGCTGGCCGAGCAGCCGGGAGTGACGCGCTGATGCCGGACTCCAGGCCGCCGTTCGCCGCCGCGGTCACCGGGATCGGCATGGTGACCGCGGCGGGCATCGGCACCGCCGCCTCCTGGACGCGCATCCTGCGGGGCGAGACGACGGAGGCGAGCGAGGTGCCCGCGCTGGCGGGCACCCGGGCCGACTTCGGCTGTCATGTGCCGGATTTCGACCCGGCGAAGGCACTGGGCCGACGCAAGGCGTGGCGCCTCGACCGCAGCAGCCAGTTCGCGGTGGCCGCCGCCGCCGAGGCGCTGGCCGACTCGGGCCTGGACACGGCCGTATGGGACGGGGCCCGCGTCGGCGTGGTGATCGGCAGCGGCATCGGAGGAGCCGCCACCTGGGAGAAGCAGCACCACGTCCTGCTCGACCAGGGCTTCGACCAGGTCTCCCCGATGCTGATTCCGATGCTCGCGGTGAACATGACGGCCGGTTACATCGCCATGGAGTGCGGGGCCCGGGGTCCCAACCTGGTGACGTCCACCGCCTGCGCGTCGGGCACCACCGCCATCGGCACGGCACGCGAGCTGCTGCGCGCGGGCACCTGCGACGTCGTCATCACCGGCGGCACCGAGGCCTGCCTGATCCCCTCGATCGTCTCCGGGTTCAGCCAGATGGGCGCTCTCTCCGCCCGCCGCGAGTCGCCGACGAGCGCCTCACGCCCCTTCGACGTGGACCGGGACGGATTCGTGCCCGCCGAGGGAGCGACGGTGCTGGTTCTGGAGCGGCCGGAGGACGCGCGGGCCCGCGGCGGCGCGGTGCACGCGCTGATCACCGGATACGGCGCCAGCGCCGACGCCCACCACGCCACGGCTCCCGATCCGGACGGCCGCGGCGCGGAACTGGCGCTGCGCACGGCGCTGGCCGACGCGGGAGTCGGCGCCGAAGAGATCAGCCACGTCAACGCCCATGGCACCGCCACCCCTCTCAACGACGTCACGGAAGCCCGGATGCTGCGCCGGGTGCTCGGCGACGGTCCGGCGGTCACGTCCGTGAAGGGCGTGGTCGGCCACTCTCTCGGGGCGGCCGGCGCCATCGAGGCGGCCGTCACCGCGCTCACCCTCGAACACCGGCTCGTGCCGCCCACGGCGAACCTGCAGAGCCTGGATCCGGCGGTCGAACTCGACATCGTCGCCAAGGCGCCCCGTGACCTCACGGGCGAGCTGGCGGTCAGCACCTCGTTCGGGTTCGGCGGCCAGAACGCGGTGCTCGTCTTCGGGCGGGCCTGAGAGGACAGGGGCGCCCGCGTCGCCGACCACACTCGGGAACCGGAGGTCACGTCTGGGAGAGGATCTCGCGGAAGACCCTCCTGAGCTGGGGTGAGGGTTCGATCCCCAGCTCACGCACCAGGCGCTGGCGGGTACGGCTGTACACGTTGATCGCCTCGCCCTGACGGCCGGAGCGGCACAGCGCCGCCATCAGCTGCCGGCAGAAGTGCTCGCGCAGGGGGTAGCGCATGTGGAGGCGCTCGGCCTCCGGGATGACCGTCTGGTGGAGACCGAGGTCGAGCTGGGCGTCGATCTTGCGCTCGTGCGCGATCAGCCGGCTCTCCTCCAGGTGCGTGTACGCCATCCGGCAGATCATCCCCTGCCCGGTGTCGAACAGCGCGGGTCCCCGCCACAGGGCGAGCGCGCTGTTCAGCGTTCGGATGACCGCGCCGGGATCCTCTTCGAGCAGGGGCGCCGCGGATTCCACGAGCGCGGTGAAGCGCAGGGCGTCGATGTGGTCGGCGGGAAGCTGCAGGCGGTAGCCGGCCGGTGTGGTCTGAACGACCCCGCGCAGGCTTTCTCTGCCGATCCGGGTGACGAGAATGCGGCGCAGCCGCGCGATATGGCCCTGCAGCGAGTTCACCGCGTCCCTGGGCGGCCTTTCCGCCCAGAGTTCGTCGATCAGTTCGTCACGGGAGACGACTTTTCCGCTCGACAGGGCGAGTGCCGCGACGATGGTGCGGAGTTTCTCGCCCGGTATGCGGAAGTGGATGTCGTCCTCGTCGATTATCTCCAGAGGCCCCAGCAGTTCGATCCGCACGGCCCGTCCTTTCTCTGTGGCAAGAGTTCGGAATGTTCAGGTGCGGTCCACGGCCATTTCGATATGCACCTCGGCCGCATGCCGAGGTGCATATCGGTCTACTTCAGCTCGTCCTCCCCGGCGCGCGCCGTCCATTCGGCGAACGTCTCGTTCTCGTCCGTACGGCCCGCCAGGTAGGCGCGTGTCAGGCGTTCGACGTAGTCGGGCAGTCCGGCCGCCGTGGTCTTGAGGCCGCGCAGCTTCTTGCCGAAGCGCCCGTCCGCTCCGTCGTGCAGGGCGAGGCCACCGCCGAGGTGCACCTGGAAGCCTTCGGTCTGGGTGCCGTCCGCGTCGGTCACGAGCTGTCCCTTGAGCCCGATGTCGGCGACCTGCGTCCGCGCGCAGGCGTTGGGGCAGCCGTTCACGTTGACGGTGATGTCCGACGACTCCCCGGCGAGCCGCCGTTCGAGTTCGGTGATGAGGGTGGCCGCCCGCTCCTTGGTCTCGACGATCGCCAGCTTGCAGTACTCGATGCCGGTGCAGGCCATGGTGTTGCGCCGCCAGGACGACGGCTCGGCCTCCAGACCGACGGTGCGCAGCGCCTCGACGAGCGAGGCCGGGTCGGCCACGTCGAGCACCAGGATCTTCTGGTACGGGGTGAGCCGGACCCGTGCCGAGCCGTGGGCCTCGGCGAGGTCCGCGAGCCGGGTCAGCGCCTCGCCGGAGACCCGGCCGGCCACCGGGGCGGCGCCGACGAAGTACCGCCCGTCGCGCTGCCGGTGGACGCCGATGTGGTCGAGGGGCGCGGGCGGCAGCACCGGGGCGGGTCCGTCGATGAGCGGACGGTGCAGGTACTCCTCCTCCAGCACCTTGCGCAGCCGCTCCACACCCCAGTCGGCCACCAGGTACTTCAGCCGTGCGCGGCCGCGCAGCCTCCGGTAGCCGTAGTCCCTGAACAGCCGGGTCACGGCCGCCCACACCTCGGGTACGTCCTCCAGCGCCACCCAGGCGCCCAGCCGCTCGGCGAGCCTCGGCGCGGTGGACAGGCCGCCCCCCACCCAGGGGTCGAACCCCGGGCCGTGCTCGGGGTGGACGCTGCCGAGGAACGCCAAATCGTTGATCTCGTACGGGATGTCGGGCAGCCAGCTCACCGCCGTCTTGTACTTGCGCGGCAGGTTGGACAGCGAGGGGTCGCCGATGAAGCGGGCGGTGATCTCCTCGATCGCCGGGGTGGCGTCGAGGACCTCGTCCGCCGAGACGCCCGCGACCGGGCTGCCGACGACGACGCGCGGGCAGTCGCCGCACGCCTCCGTGGTCGACAGCCCGACCGCTTCGAGCCGACGCCAGATCTCGGGGACGTCCTCGATGCGCACCCAGTGCAGCTGGATGTTCTGACGGTCGCTGATGTCGGCGGTGCCCCGGGCCCAGCGGACCGAGATGTCGGCGACGGCACGGAGCTGGCGCAGGTCGAGACGCCCGCCGTCGACGCGGACGCGGAGCATGAAGTACTCGTCCTCCAGTTCCTCGGGGGCGAGGACGGCCGTGCGCCCGCCGTCGATGCCGGGGCGGCGCTGGGTGTACAGCCCCCACCAGCGCAGCCGGGAGTGCAGGTCGTCCGGGTCGATGGAGGCGAAGCCGTGATGCGCGTAGACGCGTTCCACGCGCTCCCGCACCCGCAGCGGATCCTCGTCCTTCTTGATCTCCTCGTTCTTGTTGAGAGGCTCGCGCAGACCGTGGGCCCACTGGCCCTCGCCGCGCGAGCCCTCGCGCCTCGCCCGCGCCGCGCGCGGCGTCGGCGCCGTGTCCGTCATGGTGAACTGCCCTTCTCCGGCCTCTTCCCGGCCGTGGATCGCAATGGGCTCCGGGTCGTCATGGCGTGGGCTGCCTCAGCGGCCCCGAGACCGGGGTGATCATTCCGCTGGAGAGCCAGTCCGCACCCTTGGAGTGCTGGTGCGAGGGCATGCCCGGGATGTACACCTCGGCCGCCGCGTACAGCAGGGTCGGGGCGAAGTCGCCGCCCAGCTGCCGCTGCCAGGCCTCGTAACCGGCGGCGCTGGGCAGCTCGCCGGGGAACCGTCCGGCCAGCGCGGACAGATACCGTTCGGCGGCGGGGCCCCGCGGGTCGTAGCGCAGGGGGATGATCTGGCCCGCGCTGGGGCCGAGCACGGGTGGCGAGAGCAGCCAGGGCGCCAGGTAGGTGCCCTCGGCCCTGACCCGGCCCGCCGCCACATCCTTGACCTGGGTCTCCGCGACCGCCCAGTCCGCGACCACGAGCAGCGGAGGCGCGCCCTTGCCTGGGGCCACGACGCTGAGCCTCTCGCGGGTCGCGGCCTCGCGCACCACCGCGGCGGCGGCCCGCGCACGGGGTGAATCGTCGGAGCGCAGGGCGACGGACCGTGTCCCGCGCGCCGCCAGGAAGTGCACGGTCGACCGCAGCATGGCGGTGTCGGCGGCGGCGAGCCGGTCAGCCGGACACGCCGACCAGGGCCGTTCGCTGCCCGCGAGAAGGGCACCCAGAGCGGCGGCGGCGCACTCGGGGCCGTCGGTCCCGCGCAGCGTGGCGGACTCGGCGGCCGGTTCGTGGCCCGTGTCGACGTCCAGCGCGGCAGAGACGCCGTTCGCGGAGACGTACAGCCGCTGTTCACCGGCCCCGAGGGTGACTCCCACCCAGGTCCGCTCCGATCCGCTGTACCGCCGGCCGGCGGTGAGCCGCCCGGGGTCGGTGCCGGCGGACGCGCCGTCCGCGGCGACGCCCACCAGGTTGAACCCGGGACGGTTCGGCACGACGAGGACCGGCACCCGCTGCGCCCCCAACGCGGCGGTGCTCAGCAGGGGTACACCCGGTGTACGGGCGACGGCAGGACCCGAGTCGTGCGACACCGTCATTCCCACCAGCACCGACGTGACCACGATGACGGCGAAGGAGGCGAGGACGGTGCGTCGGCGGCGCAGTCGCCCGTACCGCAGTTGCAGCATGATCAGGCCGATCCCGCCCGTCAGGACGAGCGCGCCCAGCAGAACGCCGTACAACGGCCCGAAGTCCTGCGCGGCTTGGGCCAGGTGCCCGCGGCGGCCGGCAGCCGCCGCGGACATCTGGATGGAAAAGGGCTTGCTCACCGCAGTACGCCGTCGCTCACGACGAACAGCACACCGTGGGGCCGCGCGTTCCCGGTGTCGCCGTGCGGCCACGACGTCCGGTTGAAGCTGACGCAGGGTTCGCCGGTCACCTCGTCACGGAACCGCTTGTCGATGGAGATGCCCGCCTTGCCTCCCAGGGTGAACATGCACACCCGGTGGTCGCCGTCGCCGCCGAAGGCGCCGGCCAGGAAGTAGTTGGCGGTGGCTATCCGCTTGACCTGGGTGGCCTCGCGGTATGTGCCGTCCTTCCCCTTCTGGAAGTTGTCCATCGCGCCCCAGTGCGGGCCACCGTCGGTGGTGTCCCGGATCGGGACGGTGCCGACCAGACCGGGACAGTCGCTCTCGGCGCCGCCCTGGTAGGCCTCGGTGAGCTTGTCGATGGAGCACTGCGGGCTGTTGCCCGAGGCGAGCAGCTTCTGGATGTCCAGCACGTAGACCATGCCGGTCGTCCGGTCCAGCGGCTCTCCGTACGGCTTCGACGCGCCCATCACCGTGTGGAACAGATAACGGTCGTCCGGACTGACGGCCAGCCAGCTCGAGTTGTCGCCGCCACCGGTCACCGAGCCGTCGGGGGCGAAGGTCTGGTACGCCGTGGTGTCGTCCAGCACCTCCTTCCACTTCGGCTCCGCGGCCGTGATGTCCGGGGTGTAGAACACCGCGCCGCCGGTCATCGAGGAGACGAACGCGCCCTTGTGCCCCCGCTTGTTGGGCAGGGCCGTCTCCATGAGGACACGGGACTCACCGAAGATCGGGTCCTTCTCCTGGGCGAGCCTGGGGCCGTCCGGCACCTTGGTGACGGACTTCAGCTTCGGGTCGGCCCGGTTGCTGATGTCCCAGACGCGGACGGTCTGCCGGGCGAGGTCCTCGCGCAACTCCACTTCGGGAGTCACGAAGTTGCGCGCCTCGACGAAGTCGCTCGCGACCATGATGTTCATGTCCTCGCGGACGGCGATGCCGTGCGGGTTGGCGCAGCTCGCGTCCTTCAGCACCGGTACGTTGCCGCACTGGACCGGGTCCTCGCCGCCCTTGACGGCCGCGGGGATCTCGGAGACGGTCTGCCCGTCCTTGCCGAAGTAGACGATCTCGCCGGGCGAGCCCGCGGCACCGTTGCCCTCGCGTACCTCACCGTTGGTGTAGGTGCAGGGCCCGGTGATGTTGGGACCGCCCATGTACGTGCCGTACGCGGTGCCGTCGCGCAGCACCTGGTAGGCGTCCGGCAGCGTGCCGCACGGGGTGTCCGTGGGGACGTTCACGCCGACGAGCTTGACGGCAGGCAGAGCCTTCGTGTCGAACACGAACGTCGTGTCGGTGAGGATGCCGCCCGCGAACAGCCGGTCGCCCTTGTGCCACATGTACTGCATGTGGTGCGGCTCGTTGCCCTTGCCCGGGCCCATCGTCACCGTGTTGACGACCTCGCCGTAGTGCGGTGAGTCGGGTGTCGCGTCGATGACGGTGAGGAAGTCGGGTGTCGTGTGGTCCGTCGGGCCCGCCCACGCGAGCAGCCACTCGCGCCCGTGGCCGCGCGCCGCGGAGACCAGATTGTTGGTGGCGGTGTAGGTGGTTCCGTTGGATGCCGTGAACGCGGAGGTCCACGACTTGGCGGACTCCCGTGCCTGACCGGCTCCGCTGAGGAGGGCCGTGGTCAGTCCAAAGGTCACGAGAACTACGGACAGACGCCGTGCGAACCCTGTTCTTCGGAGCCTGGATAGTCTCATCGTGCAAATGCCCCTCTCCTGGAGCTAGCGGTTCGGGTCCCCCCGGTCGCAGGCATGCGCAATGGCCCCGGACCGAGGGGCGGTGGGCAAGGGATTCTTTTGGATCTTCGGGGTGCGCCGATGAGTCCCGCAGCGGCCCGCGAAATCCCGTTCGCGACTATCTCAAACACCGCTGACCTGGCGCTGACACAGCTCTTGCGGCGCCGGATTCCGGAACGCATCAGCGCCGTGTCAGTGGCCTATCCGCGGCCGTTGCTAGGGTGACCGGCACTGCCGATCTCCGGAATAGGGATTTCTCTACGGGATTTCTTCCGTCATCGAGACAACCCTTTGTCAAAGTGCTTCCGGACAGGAGAACCGATGAATGAACGCGAGTTGCTCCACCCCTGCCCGTACTGCGAGTACAAGGGGCTCTTCCCGGCCGGCGAAGGGCATGACACCTGGAAATGCGGCGCTTGCGAGCGCGCGTTCAGTTTTTCGTTCCTCCGGCTGCTCGGGCTCATAGCCCTGGGCGTCGGTCAGGGAGCACCGAATGAAGGGCGCTGACACCGGCAACTCCACCGAACTCCGGCTGCTCGCCGAGTGGGCGGGCCGGGATCTGGAGGACGCGTCCGCGCTGGAGATCCTGCGCTGGGCGGCCGACACCTTCGGCGAGAAGTTCTGCGTGACCTCGTCCATGGAGGACGCGGTCGTCGCCCACCTCGCCTCCCGTGTGCTGCCCGGCGTGGACGTGGTGTTCCTCGACACGGGCTACCACTTCCCGGAGACCATCGGTACCCGTGACGCGGTCGAGGCCGTGATGGACGTCAACCTCATCACCCTCACCCCGCGTCGGACGGTCGCCGAGCAGGACGCAGAGTACGGGCCGAGGCTGCACGACCGCGACCCGGACCTGTGCTGCGCCCTGCGCAAGGTCGAGCCGCTCGAAGAGGGCCTGACCGAGTACGACGCCTGGGCGACCGGGCTGCGCCGCGACGAGTCCCCGACCCGGGCGGACACGCCGGTCGTCGGCTGGGACGAGAAGCGGCGGAAGGTCAAGATCTCCCCGATCGCCCGCTGGACGCAGGACGACGTCGACGCCTACGCCGTCGAACACGGGGTCCTGACCAACCCGCTGCTGATGGACGGTTACGCCTCCGTCGGCTGCGCGCCCTGCACCCGTCGGGTGCTGGAGGGCGAGGACGCGCGCGCGGGCCGCTGGGCGGGCCGCGCGAAGACCGAGTGCGGGCTGCACGAATGACCACGACCACCGAGGAGTTGCACGTGACGACCGGAGCCACCGTCTGGCTCACGGGTCTGCCGAGCGCCGGCAAGACCACCATCGCGTACGAGCTGGCCGGGCGGCTACGGGAGGAGGGCCACCGGGTCGAGGTGCTCGACGGCGACGAGATCCGCACGTTCCTCTCGGCGGGCCTCGGCTTCAGCCGCGCGGACCGGCACGCCAACGTACAGCGCGTCGGCTTTCTCGCCGAACTGCTCGCCCGCAACGGCGTCAAGGCGCTCGTCCCGGTGATCGCGCCCTACGCGGACAGCCGCGCGGTGGTGCGGGGGCGCCACCGGGACAGCCGCGCCCCGTATTTGGAGGTGCATGTGGCGACTCCGGTCGAGGTGTGTTCCGTACGTGACGTGAAGGGCCTGTACGCGAAGCAGGCCGCGGGCGAGCTGACCGGGCTCACCGGGGTCGACGACCCCTACGAGGCTCCCGAGTCGCCCGACCTGCGGATCGAGTCGCACACCCAGACGGTCCGGGAGTCCGCGGCCGCGGTCCACGCCCTGCTGGTGGAGCGGGGGCTGGCGTGAGCGCGCCCACCGCGGAAATGGCCCTGTTCCTGTCCCACTTGGACGCGCTGGAGTCCGAGGCCGTGCACATCTTCCGCGAGGTCGCGGGCGAGTTCGAGCGGCCGGTGATCCTCTTCTCTGGCGGCAAGGACTCCATCGTCATGCTGCACCTGGCGCTGAAGGCGTTCGCGCCCGCCGCGATCCCCTTCACGCTGCTGCACGTCGACACCGGACACAACTTCCCCGAGGTCCTCGGCTACCGCGACCGGACCGTGGAGAAGTATGGGCTCAGGCTCCATGTGGCCTCCGTCCAGGACTACATCGACCGCGGTGTCCTGCGCGAGCGCCCCGACGGCACCCGCAACCCGCTCCAGACCCTCCCGCTCACCGAGAAGATCCAGTCCGAGCGTTTCGACGCCGTGTTCGGCGGCGGGCGCCGTGACGAGGAGAAGGCCCGCGCGAAGGAGCGGGTGTTCTCGCTGCGGGACGAGTTCTCCCAGTGGGACCCGCGCAGGCAACGGCCAGAGCTGTGGAACCTGTACAACGGCCGCCACGCGCCCGGCGAGCACGTCCGCGTGTTCCCGCTCTCCAACTGGACCGAGCTGGACGTCTGGCAGTACATCGCCCGCGAGGACATCGAGCTGCCGGGGATCTACTTCGCGCACGAGCGTGAGGTGTTCCGGCGCGGCGGCATGTGGCTGACCGCCGGTGAGTGGGGCGGGCCCAAGGACGGGGAGACCGTCGAGAAGCGGATGATCCGGTACCGGACCGTCGGGGACATGTCCTGCACGGGTGCCGTGGATTCGGCCGCGGCGACCCTGGAGCAGGTGATCGACGAGATAGCCGCCTCCCGGCTGACCGAGCGCGGCGCCACCCGCGCCGACGACAAGGTGTCCGAGGCCGCGATGGAAGACCGCAAGCGCGAGGGGTACTTCTAGCCATGACGGTTGACACACTGCGCTTCGCGACCGCCGGTTCCGTCGACGACGGCAAGTCCACGCTCGTCGGACGCCTCCTGCACGACTCCAAGTCGATCCTCACGGACCAGTTGGAGGCCGTCGAACACGCCTCCCGCAACCGCGGCCAGAGCGCCCCGGACCTCGCGCTGCTCACCGACGGTCTGCGGGCCGAGCGTGAGCAGGGCATCACCATCGACGTCGCCTACCGCTACTTCGCCACCGCACGCCGCCGGTTCATCCTCGCCGACACCCCCGGCCACGTGCAGTACACCCGCAACATGGTCACCGGCGCCTCCACCGCCGACCTGGCGGTCGTCCTCGTCGACGCCCGCAACGGCGTCATCGAGCAGACCCGCCGGCACGCGGCGATCGCGGCCCTGCTGCGCGTGCCGCACGTGGTCCTCGCCGTCAACAAGATGGACCTCGTCGAGTACAAGGAGTCCGTGTTCGCGGCGATCGCCGAGGAGTTCACGGCGTACGCCTCCGAGCTGGGCGTCCCCGAGATCACCGCGATCCCGATCTCCGCGCTCGCCGGTGACAACGTCGTGGACGCCTCCGCGAACATGGACTGGTACGGCGGCCCGACCGTCCTCGAACACCTGGAGACCGTCCCGGTCAGCCACGACCTGGCGCACTGCCACGCACGGCTGCCGGTCCAGTACGTGATCCGCCCCCAGACCCCCGAGCACCCGGACTACCGCGGCTACGCCGGCCAGATCGCGGCCGGCTCCTTCCGCGTCGGCGAGAGCGTCACCGTGCTGCCGTCGGGCCGCACCTCGACGATCTCCGGCATCGACCTGCTGGGCAAGCCGGTCGAGACCGCCTGGACCACGCAGTCGGTGACCGTACTCCTGGCCGACGACATCGACATCTCCCGCGGAGACCTGATCGTGCCCAGCAAGGACGCCCCGGCCACCACACGGGACATCGAGGCCACCGTGTGCCATGTCGCCGACGAGCCGCTCACCGTCGGCCACCGGGTACTGCTCAAGCACGGCACCCGCACCGTCAAGGCGACCGTCAAGGACATCCCCTCCCGCCTCACGCTCGACGACCTGTCCCTGCACCCGCACCCGGGACAACTCGTCGCCAACGACATCGGCCGCGTGAACATCCGCACCGCGGAGCCGCTCCCGCTCGACGCGTACGCCGACTCCCGGCGCACCGGCTCGTTCATCCTCATCGATCCGGCCGACGGCACCACCCTCACGGCGGGCATGGCGGGCGCCGACTCCACCGCACACCCCCACCAGCCTTCGACGCACCCAACCGCTATGTGAGGAAAGGGATTCGCTGTGCCAGCTCCTCTCGCCCCCGGCTCCACCAGGCGATGGCTGCCCCTCGTCGCCCTCTCCCTGCTCGCCGCCGCGGGCTGCGGCTACGGATCCCAGGCCAAGGACGCGGGCCGGCCGGCCGTCGTCGCCACCGGCGCGAAGACCGGCGGAGTGGACGAGGTACGGATCGGATACTTCCCCAACATCACCCACGCCACCGCCCTGGTGGGCCTGCAAGAAGGGTTCTTCCAGAAGGAGTTGGGCGGGACGAAGATCCGGATGCAGGCCTTCAACGCCGGCCCGGCCGAGATCGAGGCGCTGAACGGGGGCGCGATCGACATCGGCTGGATCGGGCCGTCGCCCGCCATCAACGGCTACACGAAATCCGACGGGACCAACCTGCGGATCATCTCGGGTTCCGCCTCGGGCGGCGTCTCCCTGGTGGTGAATCCCAAGAAGATCGGTTCCCCGGCCGGCCTCAAGGGCAGGACGATCGCCTCACCGCAGCTCGGCAACACCCAGGACGTCGCTCTTCTCGACTACCTCGGACGACAGGGCTTCGAGGTCGACGCCAAGAGCGGCCGGGGCGACGTGAAGGTCCAGCGCGTCGACAACAAGGAGATCCCCTCCCTCTTCGAGCGGGGCGATCTCGACGGGGCATGGGTGCCCGAGCCCACGGCGGCCCGGCTGGTCGCGGCCGGCGGCAAGGTCCTGGTGGACGAGAAAAAGCTGTGGAAGGACGGGCAGTTCGTCATCACGAACATGATCGCCTCCCAGCGGTTCCTGAAGGAGCATCCGGGCGTCGTCGAGGCACTGCTGCGCGGCTCGGTGAGGACCAACGCCTGGATCAACGCCCATCCCGAACAGGCGAAGGCCTCCATCGACCGGAAGCTGAAGGCCGACTCGGGCAAGGAGCTGCCGCCGAAGGTGCTGGACATGGCCTTCGACCACGTCGAGATCCTCGACGATCCGCTCGCCGCCACTCTGCGCGAGGAGGCTGCCCACGCGGTCCGGGCCGGTCTGCTCCAGGACCCGCTGCTCGACCGCATCTACGATCTCGGGCCGCTCAACAAGGTCCTCCGGGCCGCGGGACTGCCCGCGGTCGACGAAGCCGGCCTCGGCGCCGACTGACCGGAAGGCGACAGTCATGGTCACCCACCTCGTCCGGCGGACCCCCGAGTCCGCCCGCGACGCGACGTTTCCCGCCGCGCGGCTCGACCGCGTGTCGAAGTCGTTCGGCCGGCCGGCGGGTCAGCCCGTGCTGGACGACATCACGCTCGATGTGGCGACCGGCGAGTTCGTCACCCTGCTGGGCGCCTCGGGGTGCGGCAAGTCGACGCTGCTCAACCTGGTCGCGGGGCTCGACGAGCCGACGTCCGGGACGATCGACGTGTCCGGCGGGCGCCCGGCCCTGATGTTCCAGGAACACGCCCTCTTCCCCTGGCTGACCGCGGGCAAGAACATCGAACTGGCCCTGCGCATGCGCGGCATGGCCAGGGCGGAGCGGCGCCCGGAGGCCGAGCGGCTGCTGGAACTCGTACGCCTGAAGGGTTCGTACGGCAAGCGCGTGCACGAGTTGTCGGGCGGGATGCGGCAGCGGGTGGCGCTCGCGCGGGCGCTGGCGCAGGACAGCCGGCTGCTGCTGATGGACGAGCCGTTCGCCGCGCTGGACGCGATCACCCGGGACGTGCTGCACGACGAGCTGACCCGCATCTGGGCGGAGACGGGACTGTCCGTCCTCTTCGTCACGCACAACGTCCGCGAGGCGGTGCGGCTCGCGCAGCGCGTGGTCCTGCTCACCTCCCGCCCCGGGCGCATCGCCCGCGAGTGGACGGTGGACATTCCGCAGCCCCGCCGCATCGAGGACGCCGCGGTCGCCGAACTCTCCGTGGAGATCACCGAGGAACTGCGAGGGGAGATCCGCCGTCATGGCAGGCAGTGAGATCGAGGACACGAGCGATCTGGCCGGGCTCGAAGCGGGACTTGACGCGCTGGAGAAGCCGGCCGCCGCCGCTCGGACCCCGTTCGCGGGCCGGATTCTGGCCAGAGTGCTCCCGCCCCTGTGCACCGTCGTCCTGATCGTCGGTGTGTGGCAGCTCGCCGCGGCCGCGGACCTCAAACCCGATCACGTGCTGCCCGGGCCGCTCGACGTGGCCCGTGCCATCCGGCAGATGTGGCTGGAGGGCACCCTCCTCGGCTACGTATGGACCAGCGTCTCCCGAGGCGGGCTCGGCTTCTGCATGTCGATCGCCATCGGCACGCCGCTCGGTCTGGCGGTCGCGCGGATCAGACCGGTCCGGGCGGCGATCGGGCCGGTCCTGTCGGGACTGCAGTCGCTGCCGTCGGTGGCCTGGGTGCCGGCCGCGATGATCTGGTTCGGGCTCACCGACACCACCGTGTACGCCGTCGTCCTGCTCGGCGCGGTGCCCTCCATCGCCAACGGCCTGGTCGCGGGCGTCGATCAGACCCCGCCGCTGTATCTGCGCGCCGGCCGGGTCGTCGGCGCCACCGGGCTGGCCTCGGTGCGCCATGTGCTGCTGCCCGCCGCGCTCCCCGGTTTCCTCGCGGGGCTCAAGCAGGGCTGGGCGTTCGCGTGGCGCTCCCTGATGGCCGCCGAACTGATCGCCAGCTCGCCCGATCTCGGCACCGGGCTCGGTCAGTTGCTGGAGAACTTCCGCACCTACAGCGACATGTCGGGGGTACTCGCCACGATCATCCTCATCCTGCTCGTCGGCATCGGCATCGACGTGCTGGTCTTCTCCCCGCTGGAGCGGCGCGTGCTGCGCAGCCGCGGTCTGTTCGACCCGGCGGGGTGACCCCGATGCCGCCCGTGCTGCTCGCCGTCGCCCACGGCAGCCGCGATCCGCGGCACGCGGAGACGCTGCGCGGCCTGGTACGCCAGGTGCGGGCCCGGCGGCCGGAGTTGCGGGTGGAGATCGGGTTCCTGGACTTCGCCGTCCCCTCGGTGCTCCGGGTGCTGGCGGAGCTGGCGGAGGAGGTGCAGCGTGCGACGCCGGGGCAGCCGGGGGCGGTCCGCGAGGTCGTCGCCGTCCCGCTGCTGCTGAGCCGGGCCTTCCACGCCAAGGCGGACATCCCGGCGGTGCTGCGGCAGGCGCCGCCGGAGCTGCGGATCGAGCAGGCCGGCGTCCTCGGGCCCGCGCCGCTGCTGTCGCGGGCCCTCGAACGTCGGCTGTACGAGGCCGGGCTGGTCCCCGGTGACATGTCCTCGACCGGGGTGGTGCTGGCCTCGGCGGGGACCTCCGATCGGGAGGCGAACGCGGTGATCGCAGACATCGCGCGGGAGTGGCGGAGCACCGGTTGGTGCGCCGTGCGGCCCGCGTTCGCCTCCTTCCCCGCCGGTGGTTCGGCGTCCGGCAGCGGTCCCGGCGCGGTCGGCGCCGGAACGGCGTGGGCCGTACGCCGGCTGCGTGCCCTGGGCTGTACCCGCGTGGCGGTCGCCTCCTACGTCCTGGCCCCCGGATTCCTGATGGACCGCATCGCGCGCGGTGCCGTACAAGCGGATGTGATCGCGCCGGTTCTGGGCGACGCCCCGGAGGTGGTGGAACTGGTGCTGCACCGCTTCGATCAGGCCTGTTCGCGTTTCCGCGTCACGGCCGCCGTGCCTGGGGCGGCGTGTCTCACATCCCCTTCCGGCCAGAGTGGCCCACGGGCTCACCGAGCAGCTCGGGGTCGTGGGTAAGGATGGCCTTCTCGTACCGGCGCAGCGCGGGTGTGGGCTCGACCCCCAGGTCGTCCACAAGATTGCGTCGGCACTTCCGGTAGACGTCGAGCGCGTCCCGCTGGCGCCCGCTGCGGTAGAGCGCCCCCATGAGGAGCATGCAGAGTTTCTCGTTCGTTGGATTCTGCTCGTACGCCTCCGCGAGTTCCGGAAGTATCCGGGCATGGGAGCCGGCCTTCAATTCCAGCTCGAAGAGCAGGGTGAATGCGGCGTTCTTTGCCTCCACGTACCGGGCCGCGACAGCCTGGCACAGCGGTCCGACGCGAAGGCCGCCGAACACCGGGCCGCTCCAGAAGGACAGCGCCCGACGCAGTTCGTGGATGTCCTGGGCAGGGTCCGTCGACGTGCCGTCCGCGACGGTACGTCGCACGCGGTCGACGCTGTCCATGAAGACGTGCGCGTCGAGTTCGTGCCGGCCGACCGAGAACAGGTAGCCCGAGGGCGTAGTGATCACCCGTGATCCGGGCCGTTCGGGTTCGAGCAGCGCCAGGCTCCGGCGGATCCTGCTCACCTGGGCCTGGAGCGCGTTCTGCACCTTGGACGGCGGGTCGCCGCCCCACAGTTCGAGTATGAGCGAGTCGACCGTGACGAGCTCTCCTCTTGAGACGAGAAGAGACGCGAGCAACAGCTGCTGCATGGCGCCGGCGAGCTGGAACACCCGGTCGCGGGCGCGTACTTCGACATGGCCTAGTACGGAGAAGAACAACATGGAATGCCCCCTGCCACCGAATAACAACGGCGTACGACCTGCCCGCAGGGCAACAGCCGGACATACCCATGTGCTAATTCCGGGAATCTTCCGGGAATTAAAATTGTCGGACAAGGCCCGACGGCCTCCACCCGTGACATCATGAATCCCCCCGTTTATGCGGTGACGTTCGATTCTCACGGCAAGGGGTCGGACTGACCCGAATTGCGAGACGTACAGATCAACCGACCTCTAACCGAACTTCAGAACGATGATATTTAGCCACTGTTTCGCACGTCAACGGAGGAGGGGAACTTGGCGAGTAATGGCACCCTTCGCCGTTTGATTCTGAGGGTCCGCGCGAGCCGGGGCGTATTGCAGCCGCAGGGTCCGTCACCCGGCCGCGCCGAGCTGCTGGAGGAAGGGCTCGTCCTCGCGACGCGGGGCACCCAACCGGGTGGCCGCCGTCTCCAAGGCGTCGCAGGCGCCCGCCGGTAGGATCGTCCGCTCATGGATACGGGTGGAGAGCACGAGATGATCGCGATCCCGGCGGGGCGGGTCACCCTGTCGGACCGGCGGACACAGCGCAGTTGGGTGGTGGAACTCGCGCCGTACGCCATCGCCGCGTACCCGGTGACCCAGGGGCTGTACGAGGAGGTCACCGGCCTGTGTCCCAGTGGCGTTCGCGGGGACCGGTTGCCCGTCGAGGGCGTCTCCTGGTGGGACGCGGTGCGGTTCTGCAACGCGCTGTCCCGACGCGACGGCCTCATGCCCGTCTACCGCCTCGGGGCCGGCGACGAGGCCGTCGAACGGGACGCGGCGGCGGACGGCTACCGGCTGCCGGGTGAAGCGGAGTGGGAGAACGCCTGCCGGGCCGGCACGACCGGACCGCGGTACGGCCCCCTCGACGAGATCGCCTGGCACCGGCACAACTCCGGTGAACGGATGCGGGAGGTGGGCGGCAAGAGGCCCAACCCATGGGGTCTGCACGACATGCTCGGCAACGTGTGGGAGTGGTGCTGGGACATCTACGACGCGGAGATCTACGGCAGTTACCGGGTGCTGCGCGGCGGTGGCTGGTTCGACGAGCACTGGAGCTGCCGGGCGTCCGTGAGACGCCGCAGCCACCCCACCTTCCGGGTGGACGACGTCGGATTCCGCGTCGCGCGCTCCCTGGTCCGCTGATCCGGCTGTGAACGTCCGCCGGCCCCGGGTGTGACGCGCCGGAGCTCCGACCCCGTCCTCCAGTGCCCACCCGGCGGGGGTCCGCCGGTTGGTTCACGGTGTTGCCGCCGCCTACGTATACGACGTCTTGAGAGATCAGGAACGTGCGCAGCGTGTTGTCGTCGAGTTTCCTGCGGAACAGCGGCAGAACGCCGGCCTCACAGGTTCGTGACATGGACGCGGCGAGAAATTGTTGGGTGTAAGCGGCGGCGTCTCCACTGGCCGCGGGTACGAAGCACACCCTGGGCCGAGAATTCTCCGCCTGGCCGTCACAGGAGAGCCTCGGAAATCGGGCCACCGAAAGCCGACGGTGCGCTGAACAACGCCAGGTCGCCGAACGCGTACGCATTCCAAGGGCTTCACGGTCGTCGGCCTGGAGCGCTCTGTCCCGTGACGACGCTGAAAAAGAGTCGTGGGCGAGCCGAAAGGGGCGTGACCCCGGCGGCGCGGTGACGCTTCGTCAGCCCGTCACCGTCGCACGGTAGGGGCGGAAGAACGCACGCAGTTCCTCCGCGTAGAGCTCGGGCTCCTCGAAGGGGGCGAAGTGTCCGCCCCGTGCCGGCTCGGTGTAACGCACGAGGTTCGTCGTGCGCTCGAGCCAGGCCCGTGGCGGGCGGACCATGTCGCCGCGGAAGATCGAGAAGCCGGACGGCACCTCGACCCGGCGGGCGAGCTGCGCGGGCGGAATCGCGCCGTTCGCGCGGTACATGCGCATCGACGAACCGATCGTCTCCGTCAGCCAGTAGAGCGTCACGTTCGTGAGGATCTCGTCCTTCGTGAAGGACCGTTCGATGTCGCCGTCGCAGTCGCTCCACGCCCGCAGCTTCTCGACGATCCAGGCGGCGAGCCCGGCCGGTGAGTCGGTGAGCCCCACGGCGGCGGTCTGGGGCTTCGTGCGGTGCATGGCGGCGTACGCGCCCTCGGTACCGCCCCAGGCCGCGGCGTCCTCCATCCAGGCGCGCTCCTCGGGTGTCAGGTCCGCGGGGTCTCCGGTGAAGAGGGGCAGGCCCCCGTCCATGCGGTGGACGGCCACGACGCGGTCGGGGTGGTCGAGAGCGAGGTAGCGGCTCACATGGCTGCCGAGGTCACCGCCGGCCGCGCCGAACCGCTCGTATCCGAGGACGTCCATGAGCTCGGCCCACAGACCGGCGACGGCGATGGAGTCGAGCGGCGGGCCCGTGGGGCGGTCGGAGTATCCGTAGCCCGGCATGTCGGGCACGATCACGTCGAACGCGTCGGCGGGATCGCCTCCGTGCGCCCCCGGATCCGTCAGCAGCGGGATCACCTTCGTGTACCGCCAGAACGAGTCCGGCCAGCCATGACTGAGCACCAGAGGCAGAACCGGCCCCGCCGGTGCGACGGCCCGTGCGTGCACGAAGTGAATCCCGAGACCGCCGAGCCGGACGCGGAAACGGGGGAGCAGGGCGAGTGCCGCCTCCTGCGCCGGCCAGTCGAACCCGTCGGCCCAGTGGGCGACGAGCTCGCGGAGGTAGCCGAGGTCGGCCCCGAGTGACCAGCCGGCGTCCTCAGGGGCGTCGGGCCAGCGGGTCACGCGCAGTCGTGAGCGGAGGTCGTCGAGTGCCGACGGGCTGGTGCGCGGCGTGAACGGCTCGGGGTGAGGCGCGACATCAGGCATGCCACGCATCCTAGGGAGCGTTGCCCCGCGACTTCTCGAACGCGCTGAACAGGCGCGGCGCCCCCCAGTATCGCTGCGAGGGGGTCAACCGGCTCGGTCCGCGTACGCGGTCCTGCTGGCCTCGATGTCCGCGATGTGCTCGATCGCCCAGCCGGCGAGTGCGAGGGCCGGTGGGATGAGGCTCTGCCCGGTGGGGGTCAGCGCGTACTCGACGCGTGGTGGGACCTCCGCGTACGCCGTTCGGGACACCAGGCCGTCGCGCTCCAGGTTCCGCAGGGTCAGCGTCAGCATCCGCTGCGAGATCCCGGGTATCTGCCGCTGCAGGTCGGTGAAGCGCAGGCGTCCCTGATCGAGGGTCGTCACGATCAGCAGCGTCCACTTGTCGCAGATCCGGTCGAGCACGGCGCGGATCGTCCGGCCGCCGTCCCCGCGGATCATGCACGTGTGCTCGTACTGCGACATGACAACTCCCTGTAGGTAGCGCACATCCGTGTGCCTTTTGTAAGCCCCCCGGCAGTCACTCATCATGAGGCAACTTACGCCTGGTAACTATTGTGCAAGGGGTCGCTATGGACGTCGCCTACTGGATCGTCGCAGCGCTGCTGGCGGCGTTCTACCCCTACGCCGGAGGCATGAAGGTCCTGCAGAGCCAGGAGCGGCTCCAGCCCATGATGGGGTGGGTCGACCGCGTTCCCATGCCGCTCGTCAGGGTCATCGGGACGCTGGAGGTCCTCGGCGCGGCAGGCCTGATCCTGCCCCCGCTCACCGGGATCGCGCCCTGGCTCGCCGTCGCCGCGGCGACGGGCCTCGTTCTGATCCAGGTCGGCGGAATCGTCGTCCATGTCTCGCGCGGCGAAGCGCGGCTGATCGGACTCAACATAGCCCTGCTGCTGGCGGCAGCGGCGGCGATCTGGCTGGGGACCACCTGGCTCTGACCGGTCCGCCGGAGACAAGGGAAAGGGCGGGAGCCCGGCACGTGGTGCCGACTCCCGCCCCGGAACGCGACCGCTCAGGTGCGGTAGGCGTAGTACGCGGCGTTCGGGTACGACGCGATGATGCTCGCCAACGACCTGTTGTAGGTGTTGGTGGAGTGGTACGACACATACGGCTCACCCTGCGGGCTGCGGTACGTGACGATCATGGTGTGGTCCTTGGACCCGTCCTTGTTGAAGTCCATCTGCAGCACGTCACCGACGTCCGCCTGATAGACGTTGGCGAGGCTGGTGACCCGCTTGGAGGACAGGGCGAACCACGAGAACTCGTTGACGCCGACGAACGAGTCCGACTGGATGTCGGCGTTCCCGAACCACTTGTGGAAGTCGTTCGTGTAGCCGGGAGCGTGCTTCCAGCCACCGGCCTTCAGGCTCTGGCTGACGAAGTTGGTGCAGTCGCCGCCCGCGCCCTCCCCGTTGAAGTCCGGGTAGGCCGGGTTGTAGTTCTTCCAGTACTTGGCCGCGTACGTGGCCATGGCCTTGTAGTCGTACCCGGTGGCCGAGAAGTTCTTCGGCTTCGCGGGCGCGGGGCGCGTGGTCGCCGAGCGGGTCGCCGAGGGCGGGGTGTTGTCCCCGGTCATCGGCGTGGCGACGAACGTCGTGGCGGCGACCTGGTTGACCGCGACCCCGTCGTCGGTGTCACGGACACCCGTGAGCTGCCAGTCGCCCTTGCGGTCGGCCTTGAACGTCAGCTCGTGGTGCGCCACGAAGCCGGTGGTCTTCGGCTCGGTGCCCTTGGCCTCGTCGTAGGTCAGCGTCGTCGTCTCGGTGACGCTGACCGTGGCGTGACGGCCCTTCAGCCGCGTACGGTCCAGCGACACAGTCGTGTTGGCCGCGCTGTACTTTTCACCGAGCGACGCCAGGCGGGCCTTGCGGCTCTCCAGCTGCGACAGCGCGGCCTTCTCGGCGTGGGACTGCGTGGAGGACAGCCGCACCTCCCCCGAGAAACGCGACGTCTTCCGCTTGGTCTCGTCGTTGTCCACCAGGGCGTCGGTGCGGTCGGTGAAGACCGCGTCCGCCAGCCGCTGGAAGGTGGCCTTCGTCGACGCGTCCACCTTGGGGTCGGCGGCGACACTCGCCGCACCCGCGGACCAGTTGGGCAGCAGAGCTGCGCCGGCGACGACCGACGCGGCCGCCGCCGTGACTATGGTCGCGCGTTGCCGCTTACGGCTCAGTTTCCTTGATTTCAATGGTGTTCCCCTCTACGCCGGTATTCGATACCGGAGCCGCATCCTCGCACGACGTGTGTGGCTCCTGTGAAGGGGGTTGCCGAAGCGGTATCAAGGCTTCCGCGGAAGTGCGCGGCTCTGCCCCCGCAAGAGGTCGCCCCGAGAGCGGGCGGCTCTGCGGTCGACGCAACTCCGGCCAGGGCCACCGGGTGTGAGGCCGTCCGGCCGGCGGCGGCGGCCCCTCGCCGATTCCGGTGACGGGGTATCACATGACGGTGTGAGAGGGGGCAATCCGGACGAGCGGGTCGCCCGGTGCGCACAGGTGCATCCGATGGTCGCGGAGTCGGCGCGAGCGACACCGAAAGCTCTGACAGCGCCCGCCCACGTACCCTCGGACCGTGGCAGAAACCCCCTTGCATCACGTCGCCGTTCTCGTGCTCGAGGGGGCGAAGCCGCTCGATGTCGGCATCGCCGCGCAGGTGTTCACGACCCGCGCGAGCATGCCGTACGAGGTGCGGGTGTGCGGCGCGGAACCCGGTCTCGTGACCGGCGGCGACGGCCTGTCGTACCACGTCGCCCACGGCCTCGAACAGCTCGCGTGGGCCGACATCGTCTTCGTCCCCGGGTACCGGTCTCCGGACCGCGAGGACCCGCCGCGGGCCGTCGTCGACGCGCTGATCGACGCCCATGAGCGGGGCGCCCGGCTCGCCGCCATCTCGACGGGCGCCTTCGCGCTCGCCGCCACGGGGCTGCTCGACGGAAAGCGCGCCACGACCCACTGGCACTACACACGGGCACTCGCGGCGAAACATCCGCTCATCAAGGTCGACGAGAACGTTCTCTTCATCGACGAGGGAAGCGTGCTCACCTCGGCCGGCGCCGCCTCGGGCATCGACCTGTGCCTCCACATCCTGCGAGGCGATCTCGGGGTGGCCGCGTCGAACCACGCGGCCCGGCGCCTCGTCGCGGCCCCCTACCGCAGCGGCGGTCAGGCGCAATATGTGCCGCGCAGCGTGCCCGAACCGCTCGGCGAGCGATTCGCCGCCACCCGCGAGTGGGCGTTGCACCGGCTCGGTGAACCCCTTTCCCTGGAGGTGCTCGCCCAGCACGCGGCGGTGTCGCCGCGCACCTTCTCGCGGCGCTTCGCCGACGACACGGGGTACACGCCGATGCAATGGGTCATGCGGGCCCGCATCGACATGGCCCGCGAACTCCTCGAACGTTCGCAGTGGAGCGTCGAGCAGATCGCCGCGGGCGTCGGTCTCGGCACCGGTGCCAATCTGCGCCTGCACTTCCACAAGATCCTCGGCACCTCCCCGAGCGAGTACCGGCGCACCTTCACCCAGGGCGAGTAGCCCGCCGACGAGCGGCTCGCCACCAGGTGGGGCAGGTGGCGCGATCCTTGCGGACCATGGCGATCTCGCCGCTGTCACCGCCCGATGCCGCGCGCGAACCTGGGAGGGAACCGAAGGGACACCACTCATGACTCGTATCGCCATCAATGGATTCGGCCGCATCGGACGCAACGTGCTGCGCGCCCTGCTCGAACGCGACACCGACCTGGAAGTCGTCGCGGTCAATGACCTGACGGAGCCCGCCACGCTCGCGCGGCTGCTCGCCTACGACTCGACCGCCGGCCGGCTCGGGCGCCCGGTGACCGTCGACGGCGACACCCTCGTGGTCGACGGCAGGCGCATCAAGGTCCTCGCCGAGCGTGAACCGGGCCAGTTGCCCTGGGCCGAGCTCGGAGTCGACGTCGTACTGGAGGCGACCGGCCGTTTCACCTCGGCCAAGGCGGCCGGAGCGCATCTCGACGCCGGTGCGAAGAAGGTCCTCGTCAGCGCGCCGGCGGAGGGCGCCGACGTCACGCTCGCGTTCGGTGTCAACAACGACGCCTACGACCCGTCCGTGCACACGATCATCTCGAACGCGTCGTGCACCACCAACGCGCTCGCGCCGCTGGCCGCGGTGCTCGACGAACTCGCCGGCATCGAGCACGGCTTCATGACGACGGTGCACGCCTACACCCAGGAGCAGAACCTGCAGGACGGCCCGCACCGCGACGCCCGCCGCGCGCGTGCCGCCGCAGTCAACATCGTGCCGACCACGACCGGCGCCGCCAAGGCGATCGGTCTGGTGCTGCCGAACCTGGAGGGCAAGCTGTCCGGCGACTCGATCCGCGTGCCCGTCCCGGTGGGCTCGATCGTCGAGCTCAACACGACCGTGGCCCGCGACGTGACACGCGACGACGTCCTGGCGGCCTACCGCGCCGCGGCGGACGGGCCGCTCGCCGGTGTTCTCGAGTACTCGGACGACGCACTCGTGTCGTCCGACATCACGGGCAACCCGGCCTCGTCGATCTTCGACTCGGCCCTCACCCGGGTCGACGGCCGCCACATCAAGGTGGTCGCCTGGTACGACAACGAGTGGGGCTTCTCCAACCGTGTGATCGACACGCTGCAGCTCCTCGCCACCGGCTGACGGGAGGCGGCAGGGCAGGGGCGCTTCCGCACAGGGCGGGGATTCCCGTCTGATGCGCCCCGCCCGCCCTGCCTCCAGGAGATGGCCATCAGGAAACCGTTCGACAGGCCGAGCCGGGACGGGCCATGATCCACACCCGTGGACACCACCGAGCAGTTCCTGGTCCGGGCCGCCGCTTCCAACAACGCGACATGGTGCGCGGCGATGAGCCGATCGCACGGCTCGGCGGGCCGATTCGGGCCGAAGGCCTGGGCTTCCCCGACCCGGACTCCGCGGTACTACCCCGACGCGGTGACCCTGGTGCCGGGAGCCGACCCGATTGCGCTGGCGGCCCGGATCGACAGCGCGCCGGGAGCGTCCGTCAAGGACAGTTTCGCCGATCTCGATCTGGCGGGAGCGGGCTTCCACGTGCTGTTCGAGGCTCAGTGGATCCACCGTCCGGCGGGCGCGCCCGCCACTGCCTCGGATCTCCCCTGGGACGTCGTGGGTGATCCGGGCACGCTGCGTGCCTGGGCCCTCGCCTGGGACGAGGGGGACGGCGGCAGCGCGGACCTCTTCCGTCCCGAACTGCTCGACGACCCCTCCACGTTCGTACTCGCCGGGCGGTCGGCGCACGGCCGGGTCGTCGCGGGCGCGATCGCGAGCCGCAGCGAGGCTGTGGTCGGAGTCTCCAATGTCTTCGCGCCGGGCGGTGGCCCTGACGAGGCCTGGCCGGTCGTACTGGACGCGGTGCACTCGCTGTTCCCCGCGATGCCGGTGGTCGGGTACGAGCACGGTGAGGACCTCGCGGCCGCTCTTCGACAGGGCTTCGAGCCCATCGGCCCGCTGCGGGTCTGGCTGCACGCCTGATCGACGAACCGCTTTGGGCGGCCCGGCCCTTGAGCCCTCTGCCGGCCCCCGTACGGCAGGATGGGGGCATGAGCGTAGTCAAGATCAACGTACTGACCGTGCCTGCCGAGCAGCGGGAGACGCTGGAGAAGCGCTTCGCCTCCCGCGCCCATGCCGTGGAGAACTCCGACGGGTTCGAGTGGTTCGAACTCCTCCGCCCCGTCGAGGGAACCGACAGCTACCTCGTCTACACCCGCTGGCGTGACGAGGAGTCCTTCCAGGCCTGGATGGAGGGCCCGATGAAGGCCGCCCACCAGGGCGGAGGCGCACAGGGCGGAGGCGCACAGGGCGGAGACGCGCAGGGTGCCGAGCGGCCCAAGCCGGCGGCCAGCGGGTCCACGCTGTGGTCCTTCGAGGTCGTGCAACAGGCGGCGCCGACCAACCCGTAGAGAGATTGTCGCGCGAACGGCCGACGGCGCCTCCGCGCCGCGGCCGGGAGCGGTGTCGGTCACGGGATGCCGACTTCGAACAGGACGTATCCGGCGTAGGAGCCGGAAGCGAGTGCGGCGATGGTGAGAACCGAGCACAGGACCGGTGTGCTGAGCCGACGCATGGCGGTGGCACAGGGGATGAGCAGGGGGAACGCGGGGAGCAGATAGCGGGAGACGTTGCCGAAGATCTGCTGGCTTCCCAGGACGAGTGCCATGGTCAGGAGTGTGTAGACGGTCAGGACGACCGGCGGGCGCAGCCAGAACAGCAGAGGCAGGATGATCAGGGCCAGCAGGACGGTGGCGGCGCCGATGGCATCCTCGTAGGGGTAGGCGTAGAGGTAGTCGAAGTGGCCGACCATGAGTGAGCTGAACACCTTGAGGGTGTGTCGGCCGTAGTCGAACGAGTGGGCCCAGGCGCCGTCCTGCAGTTCGAAGTACCCGCCGTAGTCGCCCATCCGGTGTCCCACCCAGCCGAGATAGCCGGCCAGGCCGACGGGGGCGATCACGACGGCCGTCAGCGGGCGCAGGACCGCGTCCCGGCGCGCGGTCCCGTCGAGGGCGGGGATGTCTCCCCACCGGTGCACCGCGCGCCGATCGCGCAGCAGGTCCACCAGCGCGGCGACGGTGAGTGCCGCGATCAGCGCGGTGGCCGTGGGCCGGGTGAGGCCGGCGGCGCAGGTCAGGAGGCCGGCGGTGAGCCAGTTCCGGCGCATGACGGCGTAGCAGGCCCAGGCGGCGAGGGCGATGTAGAGGGATTCGGAGTAGCCGGACCACTCCATGCCGGATCCGGGCCACACGGCCCAGAGCCCGGCGGCGGCCAGCCCGGCGCGGCGTCCGCTGATCCGGGCGGTCACGGCGTAGACGGCCAGTGCGGCCACGAACGAGGCGGCGATCGAGACCACGAGACCGGCACCGAGCAGACCGAGTCCGGTGCAGGAGGAGACCAGGCGCATGAGGGCCGGGTACAGCGGGAAGAACGCCGCGGAGTTGCCCTCCAGGGTGATCAGCCCCGTGGCGCCCGGTATCGGTACGAGCTCGGGGTGATAGCCGTGCGCGGCGATCTGCTGGTACCACCAGCCGTCCCAGGTCGCCAGGACGTCCCAGACATGGGCGCCGCCCCCGAAGCGGGGATTCTTTCTGCGGAAGTCCCCGGAGGAGTCCAGCAGGTACATGAAGACGCAGAAGCCGATGAGCTTCATCGCGCCGTACAGCGCGAGGACCGGGCCGTGCTGCCGCGCCGCCCGGCACAACCGGGCCCACAGCTTGTCGGCACGTTCGCGAGCCGAGGCGGAGGCCGGGGTGCCGGACGGGCGAAGGGCGGCTCCTCGCGCGTCAGCGGCGGCTGGTGACGTGTGGGCGTCGAGGCCGTGGTGATCCGTCGTGGCCGGCGTCGATCCGTCCTGAGGGCCGGCGGCGCAGGCCGCTGTCTCGTCGTACGGCGCACAAGTGCCGTACGTCAAGGGGGTGTTGTGCGTCGAGCGGGCGCCGTGGGCCGGGCCGGTGCCGTCCGGGTGTTCGGCCTTGGGCCAACGGACGTTGGTGCGGGGCCTGTTGCTCCGCTCTGTCGGGATGTTCGCGGGGCCGGGGTCGTTCATCGCGGCTCGGTTCCCTTGTCGTTGCCGGGGGAGGCGGCGGTGAACACCCAGGAGCGCAGGAGCAGGAAACGCAGCAGCGTCGCGGCGAGGTTGGCGGTGACGAGGACCACGATCTCGGTGGACCGTCCGGGTCCGTGCGTCCAGCGGTGCAACGCGGCCAGTGAGCCGCTGGTGAGCGCGAGACCCAGGCCGAAGACGGCCAGACCCTTCGCCTGGTGGCGCAGTGCGCCACCCCGGCCGCGCAGCCCGAACGTGAGCCGCCGGTTCGCGGCCGTGTTGGCGACGGCGCAGACCAGCAGCGCCCACGCGTTCGCGGCCTGCGGCCCCGCCGCCGGGCGCAGGGCCGCGTAGAGGAGGACGTATCCGACCGTACTCACCGCGCCCACGGCGCCGAACCGCAGCAGCTGAGCCGTCAGGGAGACCGGCGGCCCGCCCTCGGGGGCGCGCCCGAGCCGCGCCGTCGGCAGCGTGCCACGGGCCAGCGCGCGGCCGATCCTCGCGATGCCGCGCAGGTCGGCCACGGCCGTGGAGACCAGGTCGACCCGGCTGTCGGGATCGTCCACCCAGTCGACCGGTACCTCGTGGATACGCAGCCCGGCGCGTTCGGCGATCACCAGCAGCTCGGTGTCGAAGAACCACCCGGAGTCCTCCACGAGGGGCAGCAGACGCTCGGCGACATCGCGGCGGACGGCCTTGAAACCGCACTGCGCGTCGGAGAAGCCGACCGCGAGCGTGGAACGCAACAGGACGTTGTAGCAGCGGGAGATGATCTCTCGTCGGGGGCCGCGTGTCACCCGGGAGCCACGGGCGAGCCGCGAGCCGATGGCGATGTCGGAGTGCCCGGATATCAGCGGGGCGACCAGCGGAAGGAGCGCGTTCAGTTCGGTGGACAGGTCCACGTCCACGTACGCGAGCACGGGGGCCTTGGAGCCCGACCACGCGGTGCGCAGGGCCCGGCCGCGTCCCTTCTCGTCGAGCCGTATCCATGTGGCCTCGGGCAGATCGGCGGCCAGTCGGGCCGCGATCCGCGGGGTGGCGTCGGTGCTGGCGTTGTCGGCGACCGTGATGCGGAACGGGTACGGGAACGTCTCGCGCAGATGGGCGTGCAGGCGCCGCACGCTCGGCTCCAGGTCCGTTTCCTCGTTGAACACGGGGACGACCACGTCGAGGACGGGTTCCGTGTGATCCGCCGGCAGCGGAAGGCGGACGGGCAGGCGGTCCTCCGGCAGCCGCTCCACGGGCTCTCGCTCCACGGACAGTCCCTTCTCGAAGTCCTTGAAGTGTTCGAAGTCCTCGAAGCCCGGGGGAGCGGACCGCAGTGCCTTCGTCATGATTCGTCCTGTTCTGTGCGCTGTCGCAAGGCAGGCCGAAGACGCTCACGGCCGAACGGCGACAAGGGAGTGCTGATGCGGGTGTTCGGACATGGGGCGGTAGGGGCAGGGGCGGTAAGGGCAGGGGTGGTGCGGGCCAGAGCCCTACCGGGGCCGGAACCGGTCAATCCGGCGGCCCGGCTGAGGTCGGGCCGGAGCTACTCGGTGTTGGTCGCCCGGACGGACGATGACGGTCCGAGGGTGGACGTCGGCAGATACGACGGTGTCTCGCTCGGGGTCACCGGCGCGGTGGCGGGCGCACTGGTCGTCGCGGTTCCTCCGGGGTCAGTGGCGACCGAGTTCGAACTCCCTGTCGTGGTAGGTGTGTTGGGCGGGTACGAGATCCCGGCGGTGTCCTCGGACGTGGCCGTGGCCGACCCGGTGGGAGTCCCGCTCGGGGGCGAGGTCGGTGTCGGGGTGGCGTACGGGGACGTGGGACCGGTCGCGGGTCTCGGCAGCGGGGCCAGGGGCCGGTCGCGGTCCGGGCTGTGCGGGAGCAGGAACAGGCCGACGCTGACCCCGGCGACAGCGAGTACGCAGCTCGCGGCCTTCTGCGCCGCGCGGACCCGGCGGCGGACGCGGACACCGTTCCGGAGGCTGTTCTGCTGGGCGGGCTCGAAGGGGGTGTGTTCCTGGGAGTCGCGCATCATCCGCGCCAACTCCCGCTCGAAGTGATCCATGCTTTCCTTCACCCCACCGGCTCGATGACATCCGCCAGGATCTGGCGCAGCCGCGCCACACCGCGTGACGCGTGGGAACGGGCGGTGCCCAAGGGGCAGCCCAGCACCTCCGCGACCTGCCTTTCAGGCAGATCCTGGTAGTAGCGCAGCACTACGGCCGCCCGCTGCCGGGGCGGCAGTTGGGCGAGGGCCGCCTCCAGCCGCGACCGTTCGACCACGGCCGCTGACTCGTCCCGGGTGTGCGCCCGATCCGGCAGTTCCTCCACGGGGCGTTCGCCCCACCACCGCCGCCGTGCCGAGCGGGCCGCCGCGCGTGCCAGCACCTTCCGCACATACGCCTCGGGCGCCTCGTCGGCGACCTTCGGCCAGACGAACCAGAGTTTGACCAGGGCCTCCTGGAGGAGATCCTCGGCGCGGTGCCGGTCGCCCGCGCAGAGCAGGCGTGCGAGGTGGAACAACGCCGACCAACGGGCCGCGACGAACCCGTCGAAGCTGTCGATCCCCTCTGCTCTTGGCTGTTCCATCCGCACCGTCCCCGCCCGTGCCACCTTCGTACACCTGGAGAAAGACGCTGGCGGGGGCCTCACTATGCACCCAGGTCACGTGACCTGAGTCACGCCCGGCCAACTCGCGTCGAGCCCGGTGGCACGGACGAGTCCGGGAGGTGGCGGACGGGAGTTGGACAAGTGGAGGGCGATCAAACTCTGGTCCGGCGGCCTACCGGCCGGTATACAGACCGGGTTGGGTCTGCCGGGCAGGAGCCGTCCGGCCTGCCGCGGCGGTGCGATCCCTGGTCCGCGCCGCGGGAAGCCGGTACCCGTCCGCAGGCCGTCATGGCTTCAGGGGAGGGGCACGATGAACCATCACACGCGAACGGACGACACCGTCCCGAGGCGGCGCGGCGCCATGGCGCTGGGGGCCGCGCTGAGCAGCTGCGCACTCGTCGCGGGGGTCGCCGCGGCGACCCCCGCCGCGGCGGGGCAAGGGCACACGCCGCCCGGCGTGGACTACGTGGCGCTCGGCGACTCGTACACGTCCGGGCCCCTGATTCCCCTTCAGATCGACGCGAACTGCGCGCGGTCCGACCACAACTACCCCTCGATCACAGCGGCCGAGCGAAAGATCGCCTCGTTCACGGACGTCAGCTGCGGCGGCGCGAAGACCGACGAGATGTGGAAGGCCCAGGGGACCAACGGACCCCAGCTGGACGCGGTGAAGCACGACACCGACCTGGTGACCGTGCAGATCGGCGGCAACGACATGGGCTTCGGCTCCATCATCGCCACCTGCGCCGGGCTCAGCTCGAAGGACCTCGCAGGCAATCCCTGTCAGCAGTACTACGGCGCCTCCGGCTTCGACCAACTCACCCTGAACATCATCGAAACGGCGCCCAAGGTCGCCCGGGTGCTGCGCGCGGTCCACGCCAGGGCACCGCACGCGCGGGTGGTCGTCGTCGGCTACCCCGACCTCCTGCCCGACGACGGCAGCGGCTGCTATCCGACGGTTCCGTTCGCCGCGAAGGACTTCCCCTATCTGCGCGACACCGGCAAGCGGCTCAATCTGATGCTGCGCACGGTGGCGCTGCTGAACCGGGCCGAGTACGTGGACACGTACGGGCCGACCGTCGGCCACGACATGTGCAAGGCGCCCGCCGATCGCTGGGTCGAGCCCCTGCGCCCGACGTCGCCCGCCGCACCGGCCCACCCCAACGCCAAGGGCCAGGAAGCCATGGCGCGTGCGCTGCTGGCGCGCCTGGGCAAGGGAGCCGGGCACCACTGACCGTTCCGGTCGCGGTACCCGGACCCGTGAGCGGCCCTGCCGGCGAGCGCCCGTGCGCTCGCCGGCAGGCTGACCGGGGCCGCCCATCATGACCAGCGGGTTGTCAGAGTGTGCCGCGCATGTGCTGGGTGAGGCGGTCGCGTTGTTCGTTGAACGCGGCGCGGGCGCTTTGGAACTCCTCGGTTTCGAAGGTCAGTCCTTGCGCGACGGCGTCGCGATAGGCACGCAGCAGCGTGATGGTGAGAGCGGCCTGCTCGACGACGTGGTCCTCGGCCACGAGGGAGAGTTCCAGCCGACGGGACAGCGTGTTGCTGTCGCGCAGGACGGTCCCGGCCCGGGACAGCGCCGTTTCGTCGCGGTCGTGGCCGCGGGCGATGTTGACGAGGATCTCGCTGGCTTCCGCGGTCGCGGTGAGGAACGCGACATAGGCGGCGCGGCGGTCGTCCCTGGTGCGCTGCTCGACCTCCCGCAGCCAGCGGCGCCGTTCCGCCAGCGCGGACGCGGCGAGGGCGATGAGCGCACCCATGGTGGTACTGAGGAGGCTGGTCCATTCCACACCTCTACTGTGCTCCGGCCGCGACGCGTCCAACCCGGGTGTCCCGCCCGGACCATCGGCAACTCCGCCGCGCGGGTGGCTCGTTGGCGTGATCCAGCCTCCTGCGACGACGGCCTCGGCCGGACCGGGACCGCGAGGGTACGGGTCCTGCCCAGCCCGGGCCGGCGTCGGGCCCGTCCCGGCGGGCCCGACTGTCCGGCCGGGACGGGGAACCGTACGGCTCTGCGCGTCAGGACGCCGGAACCTCGTCCACGAAGGCGGTGCCCGCGCCGCGGTAGGCGGTCACCTTCGCGGCCACCTGGGCCGGGGTGAGGACCTGGTCCTTGACGTGCAGGACGTAGTCGACCTGTTCGTTGTAGGCGCGCGCCGTGGTCGAGGTCTGACCGGCGAGGTCGATGAGCCACTGGTTGAAGTTGATCGACATCGGCCGCTCGGGCAGGTATTGGGCGTCATGGGTGCCGAAGAGCTGTCCGTCGATGTAGTACTTGATGCTGCCGCTGTCGATGGTGAGCACCAGGTCGTGCCATCCGGCGTAGCTCTGACGCGCCTCGGTGTGCTGGTTGACGGCCTGCCAGGGGTCCGGGTTGTACGTCTCCCACGACGTCGTGTAGAGGATGTTGCCCGACTCGCCCCAGCCGCCGTTGGGCAGGTACTCGAAGTCGTACTCGGCGTAGTCGTCGGCCATCGGCGCCTTGAGGTCGTTGATGGTGAAGAACGTCTGCACCAGGTGATCGCCGTCCGGGCCGGACTGGGGAGCGTCGGCGAATCTCACCCGCGCCGCGTAGGTGCCGTTCTTGAACTTCGTGCTCTTGGAGAGGACTTCGGTCTGCCTGGTGGACTCGGCGGTGCCCGCCGTCGAGGTCTCCAGGTTCATCACCGAGTTGCCGGACACCTTCGGGAAGGTGACCTTGGAGGGGTCCCAGGTCGCGCCGGGAACCCCGGGACCGCCGGAGTTGGAGCGGACAGTCCAGCCGTGTGCGGAGATCGCGGGGTCGGTGTACGACGTGTAGGTGAAGTCGTCGAACAGGGACTGGCCGCCACCGGGCGGATCCGTCGGCGGATCGGTGGGGTCGGTCGGATCCGTCGGGTCGTTGCCCTCCGGCGCCGTGCCCCACACGGTGGTTCCGGCGAGCTGGGCGGTGACCTTGTTCCAGTCCGCGTACGAGGTCTGTGCGGCGTTGAAGGAGTAGTCGTCCGCCTGGTTCACGCTCTGCCAGTTGGACTGGTAGAAGCGGAGCTGCATGTCGCCGGTGTCGGTGCCCGGTGCGAGGGTGCCGGCCCCGGAGGCGAAACCGATCTCCAGGTACCGGTCCGCGGTGCCGGTGGGATGAGCCAGTGTGCCGAACGTGCCGGTGACGTTCGCGCACCCCTTGACCGCCCAGGAGCAGGCGAAGCGATAACTGGTGCTCGCCGAGTCCGCCTTGAAGTAGTAGCGGATCTTGACCTGGCTCAACTGCACGGAGGAGGAACTGGTGTTGCGCACCTTGAACCAGGGTTCGCTCTGGTCGGCGGTGGCACCGCTCGCGCTGGTGCGGTACTGGACGGCGAGACCTCCGGCCGCGGCGGCGGGCGCGGTCATCGGAACGGCGACCAGGGCGGTGCCGCCCAGGAGAGCCGACAGGGCGAGGGCCACGCGGCGGCGGCCCGAGGGTGGACGGTTTCTCATGTGAGTTCCTTTCGGGGGGCTCCCGCCGGCCGCGGGAGGGTGGGGGTACTCAGGAACACGAGGAGACATTCCGTGCTTGACCAGTTGGTCGGCCGGGCTTACCAGTTGACGTCGCATGAAAGTGGCATAGACCATTGCGTGCGTCAACCCCCTTGTACGTAAGGGGACTTGCTCGAACCAAGGTGGCTCGGGTTACCTGTGGCGCAAGGCCGGGCAGGTTCAACCCCCATGGACCAGCAGACCAGTTATGGTCAGCCGCCATACCAGTCGGCCGGTACCCACGACGAACGAGAGTCCTGCATGGAGATCGATCCCGCCGCCTCGCGCGCGGTACTCAAGCGTGAAAGAGTCCGTGACACGATCCTCGAACTCATCGAGGAACGCCGCCCCGGCGACGCCATTCCCTCCGAGCGCGCGCTCTGCGCCGAACTCGGGGTGTCCAGGCCCACGTTGCGGGCGGCGGTGGACCAACTCGTCGTCGCCGGACTCCTGGTGCGTGAGCACGGACGAGGCATGTTCGTGGCCGCCGAGAAGATCACCCAGGAACTGGTGTCGGACCGGCAGACCTTCAGCCTGCCCCAGGCCGCGGGCACGTGGACCAGCAGACTCCTGGAATTCAGCACACTGTCCGCCGGTGCCCGCGTGGGCCGCAGGCTGCGTATCTCGCCCGCGGCCAGAATCCGCTACGTGGCACGGCTCCGCCTGGTCGACGGCTCACCCATGGCCATCGAGTACCTGCACGTCCCCGCCGACCTGGTGCCCGACCTGACCAGTGACGAACTGGAGAACGGCGACCTGTACGAGCACCTCGGTGAACGGCACGGAATCCAGGTCAGCGAGGCGGTCCAGTCGATCGAACCCACGGTGGTGAGCCGCGACGAGGCAGGCCTGCTCGACGTGCCGGAGCTGTCCCCGGCCCTCCTGTTCGAGCGCCTCACCTCGGACGCCCGGGACCGGCCGGTGGAGTACGTCCACTCGATCTACCGCGGAGACCGCTACCGCATCGTCTCCCGACTCGCGCTCGGCCCGAGATCGGCGCACGCGTCACCACACGACGGGCACCACCCGGGTATCCCGCCGGGGGACTTCCCGCTGGGCGAACCCGTCACGTTCTCCACCCGCGGCGTGGTGGCCGGCGACCTGTTCGGACACGGCGGCCGGCGGGGTGAGGGCAGGCCGGCGACGTGACCGCGGGCCGCGATGCTCACCGGCTCCACGCCGGCGGGCGCTTCTCGGTGAACGCCTGGGCGCCCTCGGCGGCGGCGCCGGTTGTGAAGACCGGTGCGCTCAGGGGGTCTTGGACGGTGTACGCGGTGTGATCGTCGAGGCCGCGGGTGTCCTGGACGATCCGCTTCGTGATGTGGACGGCGTCGCGGGAGTGGGCCTGGACGCGCTCGGCCAGGGCGAGCGCCGCGTGAACGGCTCGGCCTTCACCGGTGAGCTGGTTGACGAGTCCGTACCGGGCCGCGTCCGGGGCGGGCAGGGGAGCGGCGGTCAGCAGCATCTCCATGGCCACGTGGTAGGGGAGCCGGCCGGGGAGGCGGATGGCTCCGCCCTCGGCGGCGATGAGCCCGCGGGCGACTTCGGGCAGGGCGAAGAACGCGGTGTCGGAGGCGGTGATGAGGTCGCAGGCGAGGGCGAGTTCGAAACCGCCGGCGACGGCCGCGCCCTCGACGGCGGCGATGAGCGGCTTGCCGACGCGGGCGCGGGTCAGTCCGGCGAGCCCGCGGTCGGCGACGAGCGGAACGCCCTCGGTGGGGAAGGCCTTGAGGTCCATGCCTGAACAGAAGTGGCCGCCCGCTCCGGTGAGGATGCCGACGGAGAGGGCCGGGTCGGACTCCAGGCGGGTGAGGGCCGAGTCCACGGCGTCGGCCAGCGCCTGGTCGACGGCGTTGCGGACGCGGGGCCGGTTGAGGGTGATGAGCAGGACGCCGGGCCGTGGTTCGGCCGTCATCACTACGGGGTCGTGACTGTCCATGCGATGTGCTCCTGGTCGAGGGACGTTAGGCAGACGGGCAGACGGGCAGACGGGCAGACGGGCAGACGGGCAGACGGGCAGACGGGCAGACGGGCAGACGGGCAGACGGGCAGACGGGGCAAGGCAGGCGGGCAGGCGGGCAGGCGGGCAGGCGGGGAGTCGGGAGCGGTCAGGTCCGTACGACGGGCAGTGCGGCCAGTCCGCGCATCACCCGGGCCGGGCGCCAGGGGAGTTCGTCGTCGGGTTTGGCCAGCTGCACCCTGCCCAGGCGCCGGAGCAGCAGGGGGAGGGCGACGGCGCCTTCGAGCCGGGCCAGGGCGGCGCCGATGCAGAAGTGAGGGCCGTAGCCGAAGGCGAGATGATCATTGGAGGTTCGGCCCACATCGAGCCGGTCCGCGTCGGGGAAGCGGGCGTCGTCGCGGTTGGCGGAGCCGATCAGGAGGCTGACGATGTCCCCCTCACCGATCAACTGACCGTGCAGGCTGATCGGTTCGCTGGCACACCGGAACGTCGCGTCCCGCACCGGGGAGTCGTAGCGAAGCAGTTCCTCGACCGCTGTGCCGACCAGCTCCGGGCCGGCCGACGGTGCGGTCAACCGGGCGGCCTGGTCCGGGTTCCTGAGCAGGGCGAGCATGCCGTTGCCGATGAGGTTCATGGTGGTGTCGTGGCCGACCAGCAGCAGGAGGTAGGCGGTCGAGCGCAGCTCCTCCTCGCTCATCGCCCCGCTGTGGTCGCCGGCCTCGACGAGAGCGCCCAGCAGGTCCACGCCACTGCGCTCGCCCCTGGCGCGCTTGCCGGCGATCAGGCGGTCGAGGAGGGCATGCAGATCGCCCTCCACCCGGGCCGGATCCCGGCCCGGAGCTGGTGCGATGGTGGCCATCAGCGTGTCCCGGGTCGTCGCGTCGTCGAGTTCCTCGGGGACGCCGAGGATCGCGCAGATCATCCGGAAGGTGAGAGGCGCGGCGAAGGCCGCGATCACATCCACGTGGGCGTCGTGCTCGATCCGGTCCAGCAGCCGGTTCGCCGTGTCCTTGATGAAGGGTTCCAACCGGGCGATACGGCGGGGTACGAACGCCGCGTTCACCAGGGTGCGCAGACGGGTGTGGTCCGGAGGATCGGCGTGGACCAGGTGCCGGTTCAGCCCGGCCGGCCCCGGAACATAGCCGGGCACCCGGCCGGGGTCCTTGCTCAGCCGCCCGTCGGTCAACAGCGCGCGGACGTCCGCGTAGCGGGAGATCTGCCACACGGTGGGCCGACCGGGCCTGCGGTCCGCGTGAGCGGGCGCATGCCGGCGCAGCCAGGCGAAGTAGGGATACGGGTCCTGCACCCGCGCGGCCATCAGGCCGGGGGGCGGGGAGGGGACACGGGGAACGGGCACGCCTGCTCCGGACTCGGTGATCGACACGGACATCGCGCCAACGCCCGGCCGTGTCCGAAGGATGCGGAAGCAGGCGAATTAAGCGAGGCAGGACAAGCAAGATCGCCCCGACGGGTCAGTCCGTCCGGTGAGCTCGGGGGCGGTGACTGCCCGGCGCGCCGAAGCGTGGCCCCTCGGTTAGGGTGATGTGGACGACGTGCTCATTCCGGTCATTTTGCGCTGCTGACCGTTCCGTCGTCCCCGTGCGTCCGCCGCTGGTACGTGTGTGGCAGTCGTCGTTCACCATCCGGCGCGGGTATCGAGATCGCGTGAAGCGTGGAATCCCGGACCAGTTCGAGAGGAACCACACATGCCCTTCGCAACTGCCAAGGACGGCACACAGATCTTCTACAAGGACTGGGGGTCGGGTCAGCCCGTCGTCTTCTCCCACGGCTGGCCGCTGACCGCGGACGCCTGGGACGCCCAGATGAGGGTGATGGCGGACAACGGCTTCCGTGCCATCGCCCACGACCGGCGCGGTGGCGGTCGCTCCGGGCAGACCTGGGAGGGCAACGACCTCGACACGTACGCCGACGACCTGGCGGCGGTCATCGAAGCCCTGGACCTCCAGAACGTCATTCTCGTGGGGCACTCGACCGGCGGCGGTGAGGTCACGCGCTACATGGGCCGGCACGGCACCGGCCGGGTGGCGAAGGCGGTCCTGGTCGGTGCGATCCCGCCGCTCATGCTCAAGACGGAAGCGAACCCCGAGGGCCTGCCGGTCGACGTCTTCGACGAGATCCGCTCGGGCGTGGAGAAGGACCGGTCGCAGTACTACAAGGACCTCAGCGGCCCGTTCTACGGGGCCAACCGTGACGGATCGACCGTCACCCAGGGAACGCGGGACGAGTTCTGGCTCTGGGGAATGACCGTGGGCATCAAGGGCGCCTACGACTGCGTCAAGGCGTTCTCCGAGACCGACCTCACCGAAGACCTCAAGAAGATCGACGTCCCCACACTCATCGTGCACGGCGACGACGACCAGATCGTCCCCATCGTGGCTTCCGGTCACAAGTCCTCGAAGCTCGTCAAGGACGCGATCTACAAGGTGTACCCCGGCGCTCCCCACGGCCTGGCCATGGTGCCCAAGTTCGCCGACGTGTTCAACGCCGACCTCCTGGAATTCGCGCGCAGTTGAACCAACGGCTTCCTGACGGAAGGCGCAGGAGGCCGGCCCTCACGACAGAACAAGCGGTCCGGCGCTGAGGCTTGGCGCTCCCGGTTCTTCTGGCTGTCGCGCGTCTCCGCCGGACACAACGCGTGGCGCTGGGAACCCGGTTGATCGACTTCGGCGGGTTCGTGATAGTTGTCTTGTATCCAGGCGGGGCGGCTCCGCAGCGTGTTTCCTTTACTGATCTTCCGGGGCAGGGAGCAGCGCGCTCACTTTCCGCCCCGCCTCGAGCCTGTTCGGGACCGGTGCCGCACCCGCCCGGTGCGTACCGGGCCGTCCCGGGTGCCTTTCGCGGGGCGGGAGCGGCGCGCTGTCCGCCCGGACCGGCTGGGCTGCCGGTGCGTACCGGGCCGGGCTTTCGTACGACACGGGGGAAAACGCCTGATGGCACTGCTTTCTGGTACGGGCGCGGCGGGCGGCGCCAACAGTGTGGCCGCGGTGCTGCTGCGTCGGCGTGGTGCCGTCTACCTCCCGGGGTGGTGTGCGGCGGAGCCCACCGCGCTGACGTCGGCCGGCGCCACGCTCGTGGAGGGCGACCTGTTGGAGCGGGGTTTCCTGGTGTCGGCGGGTCTGCGGCGGGCCCTTGCGGCGCGCAGCGAGGAGTCGCTGGCCGCCGCGGGCCGCGGGCTGCTGGAGGAAATCGACGCGGCGGGCGGCACAGGCCCCGACCTCGTCCCCGTCTTCCGGGGGTTCCCGGCGGCGGTGCCGCCGAACCCGCGTGCGAGGTGGGCCGAGCGGGTGCTGGCGGTCCTGGCGCGGACGCCCGTGCAGCCGTGTGCCGTGTGCGGCGCCGTCGGTGCGGTGGACGCGGTGTCGCCGTGCGCACACCTGGTCTGCTGGAAGTGCTTCGACAGGGCCGGCGTGCCGACCTGTCCGGTCTGCCGGTGCCGCGTCGACGCGGGCGATCCGTTCCTGCGCCCGACTGCGGCCGCCCCATCCGATGCGGGCCACGGCTCGCCGCAACGCCGCCTGCGGGTCCTTTCCCTGGGCGGCGACCTGGCCGCCCGGCGCGCCCACGCCGGGGCCGAGCTGTCCGCCCTCCTCGCCCACACGGCGGCCCTGGGCCCGCAGGACACAGCGGACCTCGCCGTCCTCCTCGACGCGGTCGGCGACCGCACCGACACGGCGTGGCTGCCCGACCCGATCCCCGCCCGCGAGACCCGGGCCCGCGTCCTGGCCTGGCTGCTGGACGACCCCGCCCTGTTCCCCACCACGCTGCCGGCCGTCGGCGCCCGCATCACGACCCCCGACGACGCGCTGCGCCTGCTGGCCGTTCGCGCCGGAGGCGACCCGGGCCTGGCCCGGGTGCGCCGCTTCACCGCGGTCCCGCGCCCGCTGCGCCGCACCCTCCTCGCCGCGTTGGACCGGATGGACCCGCAGCCGGCCGCACAGGACCTGCGCCGCCGCGCGGGCCTGTGGAAGCGCGCCGCCGAACGACTGCACCCCTTCGAGCACGCCACCGCCTTCCCCCGCGCCGCCCTGGCGTTCGCCTGCCTGCGCGGCCTGACCCTCGCCGACGACCGGCTCGCCGCCACGCTGCGGACCGCCGCCGCCGGCGTACCGGGCGCGGACACCACCACCGGCACCGTCCGCATCGCACCCTGGGCCGCTCGGCTGGAGGCCGCACTCGCCGCCGCCGACACCGGCGAAGCTCTCCGGCTCCTCGACGGGCGCCCCGACGAACTGCTGCGCCGCCTCAACCAGTTGCTGCTCCTCGCCCGCACCGCTCCCGCGCCGGTGCTCGCCGCGTTGGAGGCCGCCGTGCCGCACGCGGCGCCCGCCGCGCTGCTGTCCGCACTCGGCGCGGTGCGCGCCCGCTCCCTCCCGGTCGGCAACCGCGTGTTCCTCCCCCAGGGCGCCCCCGGCAGGGTCCACCTCCAGCCCGAACACCGCGCCGGCCTCGACTGGTCGGCCGTCAGAAAACCTGCCGAGGAGATCATCACCGCTGAGGTCGTGTGCCGCGCCGCCGCCCTGCCCCAGGTCGGCACGGCGGTCATCGACGCCGGTCTCGACGGCGTCGTCGCACCGTTCGCCCGACGCCGCACGTCCCGTCCATTCCGCGCACCCCGCACATCCGGCACGCCGGCCACCCTGCAGCGGGGCAGCGCACTGCCCCTGCCCGCAGGCCGCGCCCTGCGCCTCTTCGTCCACCTGACGGGGGCCGACGCCACCGCCGGCCTGGACCTGGCCGCCTTGTTCTACAACGGCGTGTGGGACCGCGTCGGCGCCTGCGGATGGACCGGGCAGACCTACCCCTACCGGTGGGGGCAGGACTTCCCCGAGGCCGCGGTCCACTCCGCCGATTTGAACGTGCCCCGGGCGCCGGACGGCGCCTGCGAGTTCGTCGACCTCGACCTCGACAGGCTCGCCGCCGCCGGAGTCCGGTACATCGTCACCACCGTCGACACCCGCACCGTGCGCTTCGGCAACCTCGCCGAGGCGTTCGCCGGGCTGACGGTCCGCGACGAGATCGGCGACGGCCTGCCGTTCGACGCCCGCCGGGCCGAGCACCGGTTCGACCTGGCCGGCAGGGCCTACCAAAGCATGGCGATGGTCGTCAGCATCGAGGACCGCACCGTGCTCTGGCTCGACGTCCCCCCGGCCCCCACCGACAACTCCCCCCACCGGTGTGGCGACCCCCTCCGAAACCTCGGCTGGGAAGTCACCGATGTGTTCAACCGGGTGTGCATCGACCTGGTCCCCTGGGTCGGCCTCGGCGAGGTCGCCGCCTGGCACGCGGCCGCCCGCGCGCACACCGTCGTGGTCCGCCACGGCGACGGCACCACGACCACCTACCGCCGTGTGTACGGGGACGCGAGGTGGCTGGCCCTCCGCATCACCGCCCGCGCCCACGACCCCAGGTGCGAGGGACCCCCCGCGGAAGCGGCCGATGCCCGACTGGCCTTCCTCGTACGCGGCGACCTGGACCTCCCCGCCGGGAGCGAGGTGTACGCCCTGTACCCGGACGACCTCGACCCGGCCCGCGTCCGCCTCCTGGACGCCCCCGACCTGGTCACTTCCCTCATGCCGCTCCCCAGGCGGCCTGCCCACCCGGCGGACACCGCGCCCCCCGACCGGCCACGTCTGACCGGCCCCTCCTGGCCGGCCCCGCCTCAAGGCGGGGCGGTTTTGTCATTGGGGGACTGACAAGATGAACGGTTGACTTCCTCCCCCTCCTGAAGGAGGGGGATTCCTACGGCTCGCGCCGTGGGGTTTCCTGCTTCGTCGCCGACTGCCCGCCCGGAGTGCTCCGTTGAGGTCTTACACCAGCTCCACAGGCTGTCACCGCCAGTCCGGCGGCCAGCAGGTTCTTCGCCGCGTTCACGTCCCGGTCGTGGGTCGTGCCGCAGTCACATGTCCAGGTACGGACATGCAACGGCATCCGCTCCCGGAGGGTGCCGCAGGCGGAGCACAGCTTGGAGGAGGGGAACCACCGGTCGACGGCAATCACCTCACGTCCGTACCACTGGGCCTTGTACTCCAGCATGCTCCGCAAGTCCGCCCATGCCGCGTCCGAGACGGCTCGGGCCAGGCTCCGGTTCCTGACCATGCTGCGGACGGTCAGGTCCTCGATCACGAGCGTTTGGTTCTCACGCACGAGTCGAGTGGTCAGCTTGTGCAGGGTGTCACGGCGGCGGTCGGCAATCCGAGCATGGATCTTCGCGACCTTACGGCGGGCCTTGGCCCGGTTCGCGCCGTCGCCCCTGGCCTTCTTCGCCAGTCGGCGCTGCGCCATGGCGAGGGCGGCACGGTCGCGGCGCTCGTGCCTCGGGTTGGTGACCTTCTCGCCAGTCGACAGGGTCAGCAGATGGGTCAGGCCGACGTCGATACCCACGGCCGTATCCGTGGCAGGCAGGGGCTGGACGGACGGATCGTCGCACAGCATCGAGATGAACCAGCGTCCGGCCGGATCCTGGGAGACGGTCACCGTCGAGGGGGACACGCCGGCGGGCAGCGGCCTGGACCAGACGATGTCCAGCGGCTCACGCATCTTCGCGAGCGTCAGCTTCCCGTCCCGGAAACGGAACCCGCTGCTGGTGTACTCGGCGGACTTCCGGGACTTCTTCCGGGACTTGAACCTCGGGTACTTCGCCCGCTTGCCGAAGAAGTTGGTGAACGCCACCTGCAGGTGCCGCAAAGCCTGCTGCAACGGAACCGACGACACCTCGTTCAGGTAGGCCAGTTCCTCGGTCTTCTTCCAGGCCGTCAGCATCGCCGAGGTCTGGTTGTAGTTCACCCGCTCCTGCCGCGTCCACGCCTGCGTACGCGCGGCCAGCGCCAGGTTGTAGACCTTCCGCACACATCCGAACGTGCGCAACAGCTCAGCTGCCTGCGCATCGGTGGGATGGAAGCGGTACTTGAACGCCCGCTTCAAGTAAGTGGCCACGGCCCACAAACTAGCGCCAACGTTAGCGAAGGATCGAACCTGCCGGTCGGGGCACTGCGATCCGCCCTGACGGCGCATCCCAGCCCGCTGCCCTGCTCCGCAGGAGTCCGCTTCTCCCCCGCAAGCGGGAGGTACCCCCACCCCGGCCCGAAGGCCGGGGTATCCACGGAGGAGTTCCGATGAAGATCAACGACGTGCCGCGCCATCCGGTGCGCCCGCAGCACTTGGAGCAGGCCCTCGGCGACAAGGCGGACCGTGTTCAGCGCCGTTTCGAGGACGTGTACCACGACGAGTACCCGCTGCGCGAGATGTTGTCGGAGCTCGGCGACGAGCTGCTGGACCACGTCGCCGCACGCAGCGTGCACGATCCCGACCTGCGGGACGAACGCACCCGGCTCGCCCTGACCACGGCGGCCGAATCCCTCTTCGGCGTACTGGAGTTGGGGTGCTGCCCGGGCGGCGACTGGGAGATTCCCTTCCCGCTGACCCGTACGCGCTTGAGCAGCGAGGAGAAGGACTTCGACGAGATGCGGGACGCGACCGACACGGTCACCGCCCGCACCTGGGTCGAGGCGTTCAACATCTGTGTGGCCAGCGGCCTGGTGAGCGACTGGGAGCGGGTGATCGGGCTCCTGCTCCGACAGGACTACGCCCCCATGTTGCACAGGAACCTGCCCCACGCACAGCGGGACTCGATCTCCGATCCGGCCGACCTCGCGCACATGGACGCCCTGTGCGGCTACCTGACCCCGTCGCCGGGCCATCTGCCCCGGGACTGGCCGCAGGTGACGCTGTGCAAGCCGTCGATCGACGAGCGCCTGGACGCGGCGCTGGCCCTGGACGCCGCCGGCGCGACAAGCCCCGACCAGCGGCTGCTGCGCATCCTGCTCCGAGACGACCAGGCCGCCTTCGAGCACGCGCTGCACCAACGCCTGGTGGAGCACCGCGTCGGCGTCGGTGAGGATCCCGCGCCCCGGAGCCTGATGCCGCTGGGTTCGATCGCCCTGGCCGCGCTCGCCGTGCAGGTGCACGGCTGGAACCTGCGGATCACGTCCGGCTATCTGCCTGCCTCACTCCTGAACGCCCCCGCCCCAGCCGCCTCCTGAACAACCCCGGCTTGCCCGTACAGGCGGACACGGGGTTTGTTCACAGGCGCTGAGAGACCCCCGGGCCGCTTGTTCGGCGTCCCCGTCGGCATGCCCGTACGCAACGGACCGCGACACATTCGTAGTGCGCCGGAGGCATAGTCGCTACGCTCCCTGCGGGGGAACACCCGTGCGGATGGGGGCGTTCATGGCGTATCAAAGACCGGTGCGGCTGTGCTGCGGCATATTAGCCACGGGGCTGGCGCTGGCCGGTTGTTCGGGGGCGGGGGGCGGCGAGAACGCGAAACCCACCGCTGCCGAGAAGGCGACCGCGAGCAGTGGCACAGGCGCCACCTCGGCCCCGGCCCCGACGCCCAGCAGCACCGGTCTGGACTTTCATCCCGATCCCGACCGCGCACCGAAGACCCGCGCCGAGGCCGCACGCATGGCCCGCGCCATCGCGGCGGCCCCCGTGAACTGGGGCCCCGGCTTCGTCAAGCGAAACCCGTACGAGAGTGATCCCGGCTACTGGCCCGTGCTCGACGCGGACTGCGTCTGGCAGCGCGCGCCACTGCCCTCGACGGTCCTCGCCACCCTCACCCGCTACAGCGAACTCCCCGCGAAGGACGGCAAGGGCCCGATCCGCCTCGCCGCCGTCGTCACCGTGCACCGAACGGTGAAGGACGCCGAATGGGAGATGGCCGAGACACTCGAAGAGGGGCTGCGGTGCCCCGACCAGCAACTCCGCCAGGGCGAGCGGATCACCGGACTGCTCTCCCAGGGATCGGACTTCGGTCTGCTGGGCAACTTCAGCTCCGAGGACACGCTGACCGAGGGCGGCCAGTACTTCAGCGACGAACTCGGCGGCCCCTATTACTACTACTGGATCCAGAGCCGCCTGGGACAGATCACCGTGGCTGTCGCCGGCAGGGGTGCCAAGGGCCGGTCCGGACCGGAGGTCGACGCAGCCCTGCAGCAGGGAGTGGGCCAGATGCTCGGCCAGACCGAGAGCGAACTGGAAGGGCCGGAATGAGCGCGCGCCTGCTCCCCACCGACCCTGCCTCGATCGGCGGACACCGACTGCTGGCCCGCCTCGGCGCGGGCGGCATGGGTGTGGTCTACCTCGGCCGTACGGAGGCCGGGGCGCTGGCCGCCGTGAAGGTCATCCAGGCCGAGTACGCGGACGATCCCGACTTCCGCGCCCGGTTCCGCCGCGAGGTCGAGGCGGCCCGCCGGGTGACCAGCCCCTGGGCCGTGCCGGTCACCGGCGCCGACCCGGACGCGGCGGCGCCCTGGCTGGCCACGGCCTTCGTGCCCGGTCCCTCGCTGGAGGAGGCGGTCACCCGCCACGGTCCGCTCCCCGCCCGGAGCGTGCGCGTCCTGGCCAGGATGCTCGCCGCCGCTCTGCGCGAGGTGCACGCCGCGGGGCTGGTCCACCGGGACGTCAAGCCCGCCAACGTCCTGCTCGCCGTGGACGGTCCCCGCCTCATCGACTTCGGGATCGCCCGCGCGTCCGACGAGACCGCGATCACCTCCACCGACCTGGTCGTCGGCACGCCCGGATTCCTTTCCCCCGAACAGGCCGAGGCGCGCGGCTCGGAGGTGGGCCCGCCGAGCGACATCTTCTCGCTGGGCTGCCTGCTGGCGTACGCGGCGAGCGGCCGACCGCCGTTCGGCACCGGCACGGCGGACGCCCTGCTCTACCGCACCGTCCACGACGAACCCGACCTGGCCGGCATCGAGGCCGATGACGACGGGGACGATGCGGACACCGGCGACGGCGACCTGCCGACGCTGCTGCGCCGGTGCCTGGCGAAGGACCCGGCGGACCGTCCGACGGCCGCGCAGTTCGGCACGGCGCTCCTGGTCGAGGACACGATCCCCGAGGGCGGGCAGCTCGACTGGCTGCCCGCGGACGTCGTACGGGCCATCGCCGACAGTTCGTCCGAGATGCTGGCGCTGCCCGACATCGAGCCGACCGTCGCCGAGACGCCGGGGGACGCGGAACAGGCAGCGCCCAGCCGTCGGCGACTGCTCGTGCTGGCTTCCGGAGCGGCCGTGCTCATGGCGGCGGGCGGTGTGGCGGCCTGGGCCGCTCTGCGCGACGAGGACGACCAGGGGTCACCGGCGCCGCGGGACCACCGCTGGGCCGTCGGCGTCCAGGCGGACCTGAGCGGGGCGCAGCGGACGGCGGGCGAGGCGCAGGAGCGGGGTGCGCGGCTGGCGATCGAACAGTTCAACTCCAGTAAGAACAAGCCCTTCGAGCTTGCCCTGAAGACCGTCGACGACGGCGGCAGCGCCGACCGGGCACGGACCGCGGCCAAGAAACTGATCCAGGACACCGACGTGCTCGCCGTACTCGGCCCGACCAACGACGAGGCGGCCAACGCCGTCCTCGGCACCTACGACGAGGCCCTGCTGCCGCTGCTGTGCGTCTCGGCCGGAGGACTGATCCTGACCGCGCAGCAGTACCGGTCCTTCGTGCACTGCCGGCCCAGCGACGCGGCCGTCGCCCTGCCGATCAGCATCTATCTCATGCGGCAGAAGGGAAAGCTGCTCCCCGGCCTGCTCCAGGACCGCACCGCGCGGACGTACGCGCAGGAATCCGCCTGGATCAACGCCCTCATGCTGCGCCGACTTGGCCGGCCGGTCTACCCCCGGGTGATCCCCGCGGACACGGACGACGTGGAACCCGTCGTCGCCGACATGATGCGGGCCGGGATCGGCTCCTTCATCTACGCCGGTGACGCGCGGGGCGGGGTCCGGGTGGCCCGCGCCCTGGCCGACGCCGGCTTCGACGGACCGAGGCTCACCCCGCAGGCCGTCATCGACCCGGCGTTCCTGAAGGGGGCCGGGGACGCGGCCGAGGGGTGGGTGCTGACCTCCTCCTTCGTCGACCCCTCCGCCGTGCCGGCCGCGGCGGCCTTCACCGCCGCCTTCCGCAAACGGTTCGGCGCCGCGCCCGGCTACTACGCCGCCGAGGCGTACGACACCGTCAATCTCGTCGTCCAGGAGCTGGTGAAGGGCACGAAGGGCGGACGGCCGCCGAAACGCCAGGAGTTGCTGGGCCTGCTGCGCAAGAGCCGCTACAAGGGCATCACCAAGGAGTTCTCCTTCAAGCCGGCGGACGGCACCTTCGCCGGCTGGGGCGTCTTCCTGCACCAGGTCGAGGGCGGCCGGTTCCGCTTCCTCGGCGCCGCCCCCTCCGAGGTGTAGCCGTGAGCGGAGTGCACCCGCCAGGACACACGGGAGTGCACGCGCTCAAGCCGGGCGATCCGCCGTTCGTCGGCGGCTACCGGCTGCTCGGCCGACTCGGCGCGGGCGGCATGGGCGTGGTCTACCTGGCCCGCTCGACGGGCGGGACGCTGGTCGCGCTCAAGGTGATCCGCGCCGAGTACGCCTCGGACCACGCTTTTCGGACCAGGTTCCGGCGCGAGGCCGAGGCGGCGGGCGGGCTCACCGGGCGATGGGTCGTACCGGTCACCGCGGCGGCTCCGCAGGCCCGCGAGCCCTGGCTGGCCACCGCCTTCGTGCCGGGCCCGTCGCTGGCCGAGGCCGTCGCGCTGCACGGGCCGCTGCCCGACCGGACGGTACGCGCCCTCGGCGCCCGGCTGGCCGAAGCGCTCACCGAGGTGCACGCCGCCGGCCTGGTCCACCGGGACGTCAAGCCGGGAAACGTCCTCCTCGCCCTGGACGGGCCCCGGTTGATCGACTTCGGCATCGCGCGTGCCACCGGCGCCACCGCGCTGACCGCGAGCGACGTGGTCATCGGCTCGCCCGGCTATCTCTCGCCCGAACAGGCGCGGGCACAGGGCGGTGACATCGGCCCGCCGAGCGACATCTTCTCCCTGGGCTGTGTCCTGGCGTACGCCGCGACCGGCCACCGCCCGTTCGGCACCGGCACTCCGGCCGCCATCTTCTTCCGCACGGTGCACGAGGAGCCGGACCTGGACGCCGTACCGTGGGCCCTCGTCCCGCTGCTGTCCCGTTGCCTCGCGAAGGACCCGCGGGCCAGGCCGACCGCGCAGGAGGTGCGGGACGCGCTGGCCGGTGAGGGCGAGGGGGAGGGCGACTGGCTGCCGTCCGCGCTGCCCCGGCTGATCGCGGAACGCTCGGCCACGGTCCTGGCGCTGCCCGACCCCGGGCCGGGCACCCTCATGCTGCCGCCGGAGCGGCCCGGCCTCTCACGGCGCCGTCTGCTGACGCTGGGCTCGGCGGCCGGGGTGGTGGTGGTCGGCGGGGGACTGGCAGCCTGGGCGGCGTCGAGGCCCACGGCCGGAAGTGCCGGCACGAAGGGGTCCGGACCACTGCCCCGGTACGTCATCGGGCTGCACGCCGACCTGTCGGGGCCGGACAGGACGCTGGGCCGGGCGCAGGAGCGGGGCGTGCGGCTGGCCGTGGAACAGTTCAACTCCCGTTCCCGGGACGGCCGTACCTTCGACCTGACGCTCAAGGTCCTGGACGACGCGGGGGAGGCGAAGCGGGCCGGTGAGGTGGCCGGGAGCTTCGTCGCGGACCACGAGGTGTACGCCGTCATCGGCCCGACCGGGAACGCCACGACGGAGACCGCCGTCGCCCGCTACGAGAAGGCCCTGCTGCCCATCGTGACCGTCTCGTCCGCCGGCGATACGTACTCGAAGACCGGCACCCGCTCGTTCTTCCAGCTCAGACCCGACGAGAACTCTCTGTCCACGGCCTTCATCCACTACCTCACCCACACCGAGAAGAGCCGCAGGACCGCCCTCGTCGACGACAGGGCGGCCAGCCGCACCAGTTGGCAGATCGTCAAGGACCTGGCGACGTTCCCGCCCTCCAACGGCACCACCACGACCCATGTCGTCCCCGCGGACAGCGAGGACTTCGACACCGTCGCCGCCGCGGTGCTCGCCGCGAAGGCGCAGGCCGTGGTCTACGGCGGCTCGTCACCGCACCGCGCCGCCCGGTGCGCCCGCGCGTTGCGGCAGGCCGGTTTCCGGGGCGCACGGATGGCGCCGGAACCGGTCCTGGAGGCCGCGTTCCTCGGGGAGGCGGGCACGGCGGCCGAGGGCTGGGTGATCTGCACGGCCTATGTCGACCCGGCCCGGCTGCCCGCCGCGGCTCCCTTTGTGACGGCGTACAAGAAGCGCTTCGGCGTACGCACCGTCGAGCGCTTCGCCGTCGAGGCGTACGACGCCCTGAACTTCATCGCCGAAGGGCTGCGCGAGCTGGGCAGCGCCGGGGTCGAGCGGGGCGCCATGGTGCGCAGACTCCGTGAGGCCACCTACAACGGGCTCGCAAAGACCATCGAGTTCGACGAGGTCACCGACGAGTTCCACTGGGTCAACGGCCTCTTCCTGCAACGCGTGCAGAACGGCACCCCACACTTTCTGGGCCGCTACGACCAGCTCAAGAAGTCCTGACGCGAGGCCTGCCTCGCGGTCCCGGTCGAGCACGCCGGTGCCCTGATCGGCGCCGGGCCGCCGAGTCGGGCCGCTTCAGTCCGACAGACGCGCGAGGGCCAGTGCGTGGGCGCGGTCGAGGGCGTCGGCGGCGGCGCAGGCGATGTCCGGCGCCACGCCGGTGCCCTCCCAGTTGGTGCCGGAGACCGGGTTGACCGAGCGGCCGACCGGAATACTGGCTTCCAGGTGCGGGTGCACCGTCCAGCCGTCACGCGGGTGCGCCCCGCCACCGGTGCGCTCGCCGACGACGACGGCCCGGCCCAGCTGCTGCAAGTCGTACGCGAGCTCCTCGGCGGCGGAGAAGGTGCGGCCGCTGGTCAGCACGTACAACGGCTTGGTACCGCCGAAGCGCGCGCCGGGCACGTGCGCGGGGCTCCAGTACTGCTCGCGGCGGTCGCCGGCCCGCCAGTGCATGGTGTTGAGGTGGGTGCGCGCATCCAGCAGGTGACCGCAGACGAAGGAGACCGTGTCCGGATCACCGCCCAGGTTGCCGCGGAGGTCCACGATCAGCGCCCGGGCAGGTGAGGCCAGAGCGAGCGCCGCCCCCAGTGGCTCGGCCGCCCACTCCAGCGGAAACAGGGCCGGCCCCAGCTCCACGACGGCCACCCCTCCCTTGAGCAACTCCACCAGGGGCGCGCCACCCAGCGAGGTGTCGAAGTCCCGGCGCATGGCCGCCAGAGCGGCCTCCCCCTGCTCCGGAGGCACCCGGACCGGGTGGTACTTCAGTCGCAAGTGTTTGTCGCCGTTGGCGGATTGCAGGTCCGTGGTGACCAGCCGGCCGAGCTCTTCGGCACTGTCGACGTCGTAGGCCCCCTCGGCGAGACGCTGTCGCATCAGGCCCGCGAGCTGCTCGGCTGTCTCCGGGAAGATGTAGTGCTCGGTCAGGAGCCGGGCCGTCTCGTCGATGACGGGGGCAGGTTGTAGCTGCGTCGGAGTCGTCATGGGAGGGAGTAGAGCACCGCCCTTGCGAAAGCGTCAAGAGAGTTAGACACTTTAGGAATGCGCGATCAGCCTCCCAGTCCGCCGCCGCCCGAGGATCTCCAGGAGATCGGTGCGCCCGAGCAGTTCGCGGCGCTCGCCCATCCGCTGCGTCAGCGGCTCCTCTTCGTCCTCGGCCACCGACCGGCCACCATCAGCCAGCTCGCGGTGCATCTCGACGCGAGGAAGGGCAACGTGGCCCACCACCTCAAAGTGCTGCGGGAAGCCGGGTTGGTCCGCATCGCCGAGACCCGCCAGGTTCGCGGCGGTACCGAGCACTACTACCAGCGCACGGCCCGCCGCATGGTCGTCGCCGAACCCCGGGCGGACGGCACCGCGGCGATGCTCGCCGCGGTCGCCCAGGAACTGCAGCGCTCGCCTGATGAGACCCTTCTGACGCTGCGTCATCTGCGTCTCGGTCCCGCGAAGGCGCAGCAGCTCGCCGAGACCCTCGCCCGGCTGGTCGACGAATCCGAGGAGGACGAAGAGGGGCAGCCCATGTACAGCGTGCTGGTGACGCTGTACCAGCAGGCCGCCCAACCCGGCGGCACCGACACCTCCCCGTAGCCGAGGTGTCCTCGGTCCCTCCTCAGGACGGCCGGCCGGTGTTCGCGGGCGGATCCCCGTCGGCCGGGTCCTCCGGAGGGAGTGCCTGTTCGGTCCAGATGGCTTTGCCCTCCGTGGTGTACCTGCTGCCCCAGCGTTCGCAGAGGGCGTTGATGAGCTGGAGTCCCCGACCCCCCTCGTCGGTCTCCGAGGCGCGCCGGATGCGGGGCATGGTCAGACTCGCGTCGGACACCTCGCAGACGAGCGTTCCGCTGCACAGGAGCCGAAGCCCGATCGGGCCCCTGGCATGGCGGATGACGTTCCCGACCAGCTCGCTGGCCAGCAGTTCCGTCGTCATGACCAGGTCGTCCAGATGCCATCGGACGAGTTGCTCCCGTACGTGGCGGCGGGCCTCACCCGCGGCTTCCGGGCCCTCCTTAAGAGCCCAGGAAGCCATCTGCCGGTCGGCCACGGTGTGCAGGCGGGCGATCAGCAGGGCCGCGTCGTCGGTGGTGGGCTGCCCACCCGGCAACAGGCCCGCGGTGACCGTGTCGCACAGTTCCTCCAGATCGGGACAGCAGGCCTCGCGGGGGAGCAGATCGGCGAGCTGGGCCATGCCCTGGTCGATCTCCCTCAGCCGCGACTCCACGAGCCCGTCGGTGTAGAGGACCAGAAGGCTGTCCGCCGACAGCTTCAGTTCCGTCGTCTCGAACGGAGGGAACGCGGCGCCCAGGGGAGGATTGGCGGCGACCTCGGGGAAGTAGGCGGTGCCGTCGGGCCGGACGACCAGGGGCGGCGGATGCCCCGCCCGCACCATGGTGCACGTTCCGTCGGTGGAGTCGTAGAGCGCGTACAGGCACGTCGCGTACGAGTGATCGCCGAGGGCGCCGACGATGTCGTTGAGGTGGCCCATGATCTCGTCGGGGGGCAGTTCCAGGGCGGCCAGAGTGTGCAGCGCTGTGCGCAGGCGTCCCATGGTCGCGGCCTCGGGCAGACCGTGGCCCATCACGTCACCGATGACCAGGGCCACCTGGCCCGCCGAGAGCGGGATGAGGTCGTACCAGTCCCCGCCCACGTCGGAGGTCTGTCCGGCCGGCAGGTACCTCGCCGCCGCGGTGACCTCGGGCACGGCGGGCAGGGTCGGGGGCAGCAGAGCCTGCTGGAGTTCCTCGGAGCGGGTGAGCTCGGCGTCGTAGAGCCGTGCCCTCTCCAGCGCGTGTGCCACCAGCGCGCTGATGGTGATGAGGAGGGTGCGTTCCTCGGACGTGAGGCGCCGTGCGGTGTCGAAGGCGATGACACACACGCCGAAGGTGTGGCCGGAGGCCGTCAGCGGGAGGAAGGCCCAGGCCTCCTTGGTGCTCGGAGGCGGGGTGCCGTCGTCGGGGAAGGCCGTGACCCACTCCTCCCGGGACGAGTAGAAGCGGGGTTCGCCGGTCAGGACGGCCCGCCCGGCCGGATCGGCATCCGACAGTTCCATCCCGTGCGCTCCGCGCATGTGCCGGAGAAAGGAACTCGGGTAACCGACGGACCCGATGTGCACCAGCCTCTGGTCCTCGATGACCAGCACGAGCAGGCCTTGGGCGTCGAACGGGGGCAGGACGCGCTGGGCGACGGCCTTCACCACGTCCTGTGAGGTGGTCGCCGCGGCGAGCCGCGTGGTCAGCTCCGCCGTCCGGCTCGCCCGCTCGGCCGCGGTCCGGATCGCCGCCACCTGCTCGGCCTCACTGCGGCGGCGATCGGTGACGTCGGTGAAGTACAGGGTCAGACCACTGGGGACGGGGACGAGTCGCAGGTCGTAACAGCGGCCGGTGTCGGCCAGCGTGACGTCGAAGCCGGTGGCGGTGGACTGCGCGGCGCCGCGTCGGCACTGTTCCTCCAGATCGGGCATCCGGCGCAGCGCGGGAACGTCCCACAGATCGCGTCCGAAGAGCTGCTCGTCCTTCGAACCGAGAATGCGTTCCGCCTCCAGATTGGCGAAGGTGATACGCCAGTAGTCGTCCACGGACAGGAAGGCGTCGCTCATGTGCTGCAGGGCACGGCTGAGAGAATCCCGGGTGGATCGCGAGGCGTCGCTCGCCCAGCCCTTGCCGACGATGCGCGCGACATGGCCCTGGTCGTCCAGGACGACATGACCGGATGCTCGCGTCCAGGTGTAGGCTCCGTCGCCGCGCCGGACCCGGTACTCGGCCTCGAACGGAGCGTGGGTCCGGATACTGCGCTCGGCTGCCGCCAGGGTGCCCGGGAGATCGTCGGGGTGGACCACCTTCATCCAGCTCTCGATGCCGGGCACGAACGTCGCCGGATCGGTCTCGTAGACCTTCATGGCGGCCTCGTCCCACTCCAGCGCGCCGGTGCTCAGGTCCCACTCCCAGGAACCGACCGGAGTGAAATCGAGGTCGGTGCCGAGACGGGCGGGCGCCGGCATCTTCCGCAGGCGGTTCATGGCCCAGTCGGCCACCGATTCGAGGAACGTCCACTGCGCGGGCGTCGGTTCCTCGTTGTCCCCGGTGAGGCACGTGATCGCGCCGATGGCACGGTGCCCGTCGACCAGGGGTACGGAGAACCAGCCGGACCGGGACAGCAACGGCGCGGTGGGTTCGACCAGATCGGCGGGGAGAGCGGCCACCCATGCGTGCCGGCCCGAGCGTACGGCGCGGGCCGTCGCCGTGGGCCCGTCCTGGTCGACGATCTCCCACGCCCGGGTGAACGACGACGGCAGTCCGGTGGAGGACACCATGCGCAGAGCCGACATGGGGCCCCGCAGGTAGGCGGCCCCGCCGACACAGCCCAGCTCCGCGATGGAGTGCTGAAGGGCGAGCCGGAAGACCTCGCTTTCCGTGATGCCGTCGTCAGCGGAGTCGAGTAGGTCCAGCCGCCTGATCACAGACCCAATATATGGGGGAATGCCGTAAATGACATTAATGCCATGGTCTGCTGACGGGAGGGCCCTCGGCCGGGGCTCCTCCGTCCGCGAGGGCGCCCTGCGGCGGCGCGCCAAGGGACGGCGCAATCCGTGCGTGTCGTGCGTGGGGTCGTTTTGAGTGGTCGGACAGCAGAACCACCGACTTCGCAGGAACGCACCCATGCGCATCAGAACGGCTCTCGCCCTTCCCGCCGTCGCCGTCGTAGCTCTGGTCGGTCTGGCCGGAACCGCCGCGGCCGACGGTGACGCCGGCAACGGCAACGGCGACGGCACCACCGCCACGCAGACCATCACCGACAACACCCTCAGCGGTCTGGACTTCGCCGGCCATGTGTTCAGCGTCGGCAACACCGGCCTGGAACAGGACCCGATCACGATCACGTTCGCGGCCATCGGCTAGGACCTGTCCTAGGGCCTGTCCGGCGGATCATGCCGGAGACGCGGGGCCTGGCACGCCCTCCCCCAAGCTCTTCGAGCAGGGGGGACCCCCAGCGGCGTTGTC